>JANPLG010000085.1:0-9784 GCA_031426395.1 Actinomycetes bacterium | reverse complement strand
GGCAGGCGCCGCCCGCGCCTGCCCCTTCTTGCACTTCAACTCGTAGTGTGACCGCGAGCCGGATACTACTTCCGGGCAAGGGCCTCGTCCGGAACGGCCGCAAGGTCCGCGCCGCCCGGTAGCGTCTCCGGAAAGAAGAGTCCGCGTTGCCGGACCATGAACCCGGCCAGCCGGTTGATGGCCTGCGCATGAAGCTGATGGGCCCGACTCTCGCTTCGTCCGATCTGCTTGGCAATCTGCTTCAGCGTCCACCCCTCATAGTAGTAGAGAACCACTACCGTTCGCTCTTGAAGGGGAAGCCAGCCGATGCACCGCATCATCAGCGTCTTCTGGTTGTCCACAATGGCCAGCGTATCCGGGTCCGGCTCCTTGCTCTTAACCGACTCCAGCACCACCAGGGGGTCCAGGTCCTCGCGGTCGGAGTCGCCCAGGGCATCCTCAAGGGAGACCACCTGGAGCACGTTCGCTTCGTAGTAAAGCTGGTAGAAGGCGTCAATCGGCATTTCGAGGTACTCAGCCACATCCGTCGCCTGGACGTTCTCCGGTCCCATCCGCAGCGCAAGCTCTTCCTCCGCCTTGTTCAGCAGCTTCTGCTTGGTCCGCACGCTGCGCGGGACCCAGTCCTCACGCCGAAGGTACTCCAGCATCGCGCCCCGCACCATCGAGATAGCGTAGGACTCGAACTTGACCTTGCGGTTTGGGTCGAAGTGGTCCACCGCCTTCACCAGGGCGATGTATCCCTCCTGATCCAGATCCTCCGCCGCGATCTTCACCGGCACGGTAGGGATGATCCGCTGGCGGGTCTTGATGATGAGGTAACGATAGTGCTCGATGATGCTGGTGCGGGCGCGCGTTGACTGGCGCACCTTGAACTCGCGCCAAAGTTGTTGAAGCGCGGCCTGCAGCTCAGCGGAGGTTCTACGAGTCATAGACGGCGGACCCTTTGCTTAGTGCGAAACGGCTGGGTGGAGCGAACACCTCGCAGCCGAAGAACCGGAGAGAGGGATACCCTGCGTGAGCCAATAAGTTGGAAGCCCGCCATAAAGGGAAGCGGTTCCAAGGCTGTAGAGCGAGCAACCGAAGGGCGCAAAACGCCGCTCACGATGAATTCGGGGTTTGCGGTGCTGTTTTCGTGCCTGGAAAGGCGGCACCGGAATGCTTCTCGCTCCCCCAAGGTGTGGTGTGAAGGGGGCAGCCGAGAGCCGCAGATTAGTTTGGAATAGTTGACGGGATAGCTCTTCGATGCTCGCGTCGGGTTCTCCTGCCACCCTTTGACACTCTTTTTTCTGGCTCCCTCGGGCGGCTCGGATATCCCCGATTCGGACGAAAGGCCAGTGCATACAATGGTGCCTCTACCGCGCGGTTGGGGCGCTGCGCTCCAATACTTGCCCGCCCTCGAACTGTGAACCGAGGGTTCCTCAAGCAAGGTGGCTCCTCGGGCGAGGGCCCGGTGCCATCCAGGGTGAAGACGCAACCCCACCCGACATCGTTCCATGACACAGCAAGGGATGTCCAGCAAAGGACCGTCCCGAGCAACTCACCGCTTTCGGCGACCCAACCTGGAACAGACTGCTGCAAGTCGGCCTTCCGCCTAAAAGCCGCGCGTTATTCCCCGTGCAGGCACCACGGGCTACGCAGCCAACCCCTCGTGTCCGAGGGAATCCCGAGTACTTCCCCGCCTTTGGCGGCCCAACCTGTCACGAACTGCCGTAGGCTGGTCTCCCGTCCAAAATTCTCCGGACAGGCACCACTAGCTTGGCCGCCATTCCAGCTGGCGCCGTACCGAAGGCAACCGGATTTTCCATGCTTATACCCCGCCAGCCTCGAAACACCAGGTGATCTCGCGGCAACCCCGCCTTCAATCCCGATTTGGAACCGAGTCCTGAACAATTGAAAAAGCGGCGATCTTGGTAGATCGCCGCTTCACTCCATGCGCCCGGAGGGACTTGAACCCCCGGCCTACAGGTCCGCAACCTGTCGCTCTATCCGCTGAGCTACGGGCGCATCTGGGCTTGCGTGGGGAGTCTATCAGTGCCCCTCAGGGGTGTCAATCCTCAAATCGGGTCCGGCAAGCGCGGGTGCCCTACTTCGCCGGGGGCATTGTCAGGCAACCCGCTCCAATGCCTTCCTCACCTCGCGCACCCCCGCTTCGGAAACGGCACGATATTCCATCTCCGTCGCCAGAGGGTCAGTCCCGCCGAACTGGATCTCCGGGTTACCGGCTGCGCTGGTGTCCGCCGCGGCAACCGTCACCGCCAGATGGACCTGCGATGCACCGGTCTGCCGGACCACGTCCAGCACGTTGTTCAAGCGGATGCCACCGCCCGGCAGCACCTCGATGCGACCGTCCGCCTGCTCGATCATCCGTCGGATCTCCGCAACTCCGGCCACGGCCAGGCGCGCCCGTCCGGAGGTGAGCACCCGTGTGAATCCGAGGTCAATCAACTGCTCCAACGCGGTTTCGCCATCGCCTACCACGTCGATTGCACGGTGGAAGACCCAATGCTTTCCAGCGGCCACACGGCTGCATCGCTTCAGGAACGCCTGGCACTGCCAGGTGTCCACGCCGCCCTCCGGCGTCAGGAAGCCGAACACCAGGCCGTCGGCGCCCGCCTCGAGCGCCAACTCTGCATCCTGCTCCATCACGGCCACTTCCCCGTCCGTATAGGCCATGCCCCCCTCTCGGGGCCGGACCATGAACATCACGGGGATTGACAGCTCCGCCTTGATCGCCCGCAGAAGGCCCAGGCTGGGAGTGAGGCCACCCAGTGCCAGGGCGCTGCACAGTTCGAAGCGGTCCGACCCACCTGCCGCAGCCGCGCGGGCATCATGCAGCGACGAGACAATAGTTTCCAGCAAGATTCGAGGCACGCGTTGCACCTGGCTCAAGGCATCTCTTCTCCCAATCCGGCGCGGCTGCAAATCCCCTCCACGATCAGGGGGAACCCGCCGATAGAAAGGATGTTCCTAAGATCATTCATCGTCCGCAACGAGTGCTTGAGACTTGCAAGCCACCGGGCGGCAGCGGTTTCGAAGGAGAGGCTGATGCGCTACCTGACAGTCCGAGAAAGTGCGAAGTTGATGCGGCAGGCGGGCCTGACCGCCGACGAGCGGCAACTGCGACGCTGGGCCGAGTCCGGCGAGGGCCGCGACGTCTGGATCCTCGGCCGGCACCTCTTCATCTACGAAGGAGAGGTCCGTTCCCTGATCGACAGTCGGGGAGGCTGGTAGTCAAACAACGGTCCACTCTGGGTCTCCATCACATGATCGTTCCGTCTCCCTTCGCCGCTGCGGTACAATAGGCCGTCTCCCCCTCAAGAAGCCCTATGTCCACCGGAAGCGAATCCACCGACCAGCACCACGTTGCCGCCCGTGAGCGCGGCCCAGTCCCGTGCGGCGTAATCACCGTCAGTGATACCCGCACCACGGAGACCGATACCAGCGGTAAGGCCATGCACGACCTGCTGCTGGCTGCCGGGCACAGCGTCGTCTTCTATCGCGTGGTCCCCGATGAGCCGCGGCAGATCCTCGCCCTCATCGAGCGGATGATTGAGCATGGGGAAGCGAAGGCGATCCTCATCAACGGCGGCACCGGCATCTCCCGACGCGACACCACCTATGATGCCGTCTCCAAGAAGCTGGAGAAGACGCTGCCTGGCTTCGGCGAGCTCTTCCGGACCCTCTCGTTCCAGGAGATCGGTCCCGCCGCGATGCTCAGCCGCGCCACCGCCGGTGTCTACGCCAACCGGGTGGTCTTCAGCATGCCGGGAAGCACCAACGCCGTTCAACTGGCGATGAGCCGCCTCATCATCCCGGAACTGGAGCACCTGGTCTGGGAACTGACCCGCTAACCTCCGGCGAAACGAGGCAAAGCGTTTGATCGACGAAAACCCCGCGCCTGCCGGAACGGCGAGCGCCGAGCCCGCTGAAACGTGCGACCGCGATCAGCTTGAGCGCATCTCCCGTGCGCTCAACATTGCTCCGGAGGCAGGAGCGGACGGTTATCAGCGTCATCTGCTCATCTGCATCGGGCCGGACTGCTGCACTCCAGAGCAGGGGCAGGAAAGCTGGGATTACCTCAAGCGCCGATTGAAGGACCTCGGTCTTGCCAACGGTCCCGTTTATCGGAGCAAGGTCGGCTGCCTGCGCATCTGCCGCTCCGGGCCGGTGGCGCTGGTCTATCCGGAAGGCACCTGGTACTGCGGCGTCACTCCGGAAGTGTGCGAGGAGATCATCCAGGAACACCTGCTGGAAGGTCGCCCCGTGGAGGCGCACCAGTTCGCCATCAACCCCCTACCCCCGGTGGAGTCCATCGCGCGTCCTGAACGAGCTACCTAGCCGCTGATCGGGAGACGCGGCCGACAAGTCGGAAGCCGTCCCCGCACCCAACTCGAAATCCGAAACTCGAAACCCGAAATCGGCTCACTTCGGCTTCGACTTCCGTTTCCCAAATGTAAGGGTCGGCAGGGCAAAGGAGACGCGAGTTTCCCTGCTCTCTGGCGGCTCCAGCTCCGCGAGGAGGCGCTGCTGAAGCAACTCCGCCTTGATGCCCCGGTTCATCCGGCCCTCGGCCACCAGCGAGATGGAGCCGGTCTCCTCCGACACCACAATCACCAGCGCATCGCTCCGCTCCGAAACCCCCAGCGCCGCGCGATGGCGCGTGTGGACATCCGAGCCCAGGTCAGGGCGATCGCTCAGCGGCAGGACGCAGCCTGCGGCCACGGCGCGGTCGCCGCGGATGATGATGGCACCGTCGTGGAGCGCGGTGCCGCTGTGGAAGATCGTCGCGAGAAGCTCCGCAGTGACGCGTGCGTCAAGCGGGGTGCCGCTGCCGATGACATCGTCCAGCCCCTCCTCCCGCTCAATGACGATCAGCGCTCCCACGTGCCGCGCCGAGAGCTGACCCACCACCTTGACCAGCTCCCCCACCAGCCGCTGCACATCTTCCTTGGGCAGCAGCAGCAGGCGGTTCCGCCAGAACTGGACCCGTCCCACTTCCTCCAGCGCGTAGCGAAGCTCCGGGTAGAAGAGGATGACAAGGGCGACCGGTGCTAGCGGCACGATCTGCCGCAGCAGCCAGTTCAGCGTTCGAAACTGAAGCAGGTCCGAGAGCAGGTAGATGCCGCCGAAGACGATCAAGCCCGAGAAGATCTTCCAGGCGCGAGTGCCGCGCGCCAGCATGATCAAGCTATAGAAGATCGCGGCGACGAAGAGCACGTCGACCACCCGCGCGATCCATTCCCAAATCTGTCCAAGCGCTGGCACCGATCCCGCTCCCCTTCCGTGGCTTCCACCTCAAAGCCTATCCCGGTCGGGTGCGGCGATGTTCAGAGTGCCGGGGGATGCTCGCCCATGGTTTGGAGCACTTGCCGCATTCGGACCCGCCCCCGGTGGTTAAGTTGAAGGGCTTCGACGGTCGCCCGTCCAGCGGGCGTGTTGCCTGCTAGCCGGGCGCCATCTCCGTCCCACCTGAAGTGCGCGGTCCACGAGTCGATGCGCGGATTGAAGAGCGGCACTCGCTCTTGCGAAATCGGATCCAGGGCGTCGATTCGACACGCTTTATGGACGTTGCAAGCTGTGCAGGCGTAGGCCAGGTTCTCAAGCGCGCTGCTGCCCCCTCGGCTCATGGGATGCACGTGTTCAATTTGAAAGACCGTGGCGGAGTAGGCATCGGTGGCCAGGCAGTACTCGCAGCGGCCCCGCGCACGACGAGCCAGTTCCTCCCGAAGCCGCGTGATGCTGGACGACTCACCCACGGGCGGCGGACCGAATCCCAAGTTGATTCATCACCTCACGCAGTGAGGACCCTCGGCGCCGCGCAAGTTCGGCAATGAACTCAACTCGGTCGGCCTCAAAGTGCTGCACCGTGTCAAGCAAGCGCAACTGTTCTTCTCGCTCGCTCGCGCTCAATCGTTCTTCGGTCATCGCAGCCTGAAGCTCGCGAACTCGATCTGCTAGCCAAGTAGGGAGCGGTGCTAGAGCCAACCCTTCCAACTCTGAATCAGAGAGCTTGGCCATGATGCTGTGGGGCCTCGGAACGTCCCCCATGATGGTGCGGAGCCGATCATAGTCAGTAGGTGAGAGGCTGCTGACCAGCATTACCGCATCTTCTAGCGTCGGCGTGGAGGTGAGAGAAGGCTGAGGCACGCGAGTTTACCTTGAGGTCTGGTCAAAGAGAAGGTTCACGCAGGGACCGTGAACAGTTTGCGCTCCCTGTCAGCAAGGAAGGCGAGTCACGCTCGGATGTCCGGTGCAGTCAGGTCCGGGAAGTCGGCTAGCAACGCTGCTTCGGTCAGGCCTGATGCCAGGTAATCGAGAACGTCATACACTGTGATGCGCAGGTCGCGGATGCACGGCCGTCCGCCTCGTTTGTCCGTCTCGATCGAGATGTAATCCTGGTAACTCATAAACGCCGCCCCCAGAGGTTCCACGGCCCCGACAGCGACCGACCCAACTCTGCGAATGGATGACTGAACGCAGCAGCTCTTCGATTAGACACAATCGTCTCCCGAATAGGCGTCAGAATGCTACTCCTTGAATTGTAGCGTGAAGCCGCCGCGCTCTGTGGATAGAACCACCTATCCCATGCGATCTCCCACCCACGACATCCCGGCACCGGTCCTCGAGCGAGCCGGACACGCTGCGCTCCAGGGCTTCCACCTTCCAACCCGTGCCTGGTTCGCCGCCTCGTTCCAGGAGCCGACCCGCGCCCAGGAACTGGCCTGGCCGGCCATTGCCAGCGGGCAGCATGTCCTGCTGCAAGCGCCCACTGGCTCCGGCAAGACGCTCTCCGCCTTCCTGGCCGCCATCGATCAACTCATGTTTTCGCCCGTGCCGGACGTCAAGCGCCGCTGCCGGGTACTTTACCTGTCGCCCCTGAAGGCGCTGGCCATCGACGTGGAGCGCAACCTACGAGCCCCGCTGGTGGGCGTGGCTCGGTACGCGGAGCGGACGGGCGAGGGGTTCCACCTCCCGGAGATTGCGGTCCGCACGGGTGACACGCCCTCCCGAGAGCGAGCGCAGTTCCAGCGCCGCCCCGCCGACATTCTCATCACCACACCGGAGTCGCTCTACCTGCTGCTGACCAGTAACGCCCGAGAAGCCCTTCGATCCGTGGAAACGGTCATCGTCGATGAGATCCACGCGATGGTGAGCACCAAGCGCGGTGCCCACCTCGCGCTATCGCTAGAGCGGCTTGAGGAACTGGTGGAGCGACCCATCCAGCGGGTTGGACTAAGCGCCACGGTGCGGCCTCCGTTGGAAGCCGCCCGGTTCCTTGGTGGGTTCGTGGATGGGGGTCAGCAGTTGGGGGTTGGGAGCTGGAAGGCAGCCGCACCAGAAGGCGAGGAAGGTGCATCGGAAGCGGATGCAATCGACCAGCTTTTGGAGGGCAATGGAGAGGAATCAGGTGGCCCCGTTCCCCGCCCCGTGACCATCCTGGATGCGGGGCAATGCAAAGAGCTGGACCTCACGGTGGAGGTGCCGGTCGAGGACATGGCGCGGCTGGGCGAGATGGAGTCGATCCCCAGTGGCCCCGCCAGTTCCGGTGAGAAACGTCGCAGCATCTGGCCGTCCATCTACCCGCTCATCCTGAACCTGATCCGGCAGCACCGCTCCACCCTCATCTTTGTGAACAGCCGTCGGCTGGCGGAACGGCTCGCGGCAGCTCTGAACGAGCAGGCGCATCAGGAGGCCCTGCTCGCGGCGGAAGAGGCCGGACTGGAGCCGCCGCCCCTCGTGGAGATCGTGCGGGCGCACCACGGCTCCGTGGCGCGGGAGCAGCGGCAGCAGATCGAGGACGACCTGAAGGGCGGTCGCCTTCCCGCCCTCGTGGCGACCTCCTCCCTGGAACTCGGCATCGACATGGGTGCCATCGATTTGGTGGTGCAAGTGGAAGCGCCGCCCAGCGTGGCCAGTGGGATTCAGAGGATTGGGCGTGCCGGTCACCAGGTCGGCCTCTCCAGCAAGGGGATCATCCTGCCCAAGTTCCGGGGCGACCTCCTCGCCTGCGCCGCGCTGACCGACCGGATGCGTCAGGGCCTGGTGGAGCCGCTTCACTACCCGCGCAATCCGCTCGATGTCCTCGCCCAGCAGATCGTTTCGATGGTCGGGATGGACGACTGGTCGGTGGCGGATCTGGAGCGGCTGGTGCGCCGGGCCGCGCCCTTCGCGGAACTGGGGCGCACCGCGCTGGAGGGCGTCCTCGACATGCTCTCCGGCCGCTACCCATCGGATGATTTCGCCGAGCTGCGACCGAGGCTGACCTGGGACCGCCTGGCGGGCACGCTCCGCTCTCGTGAAGGATCCCGCCGGGTGGCGATCAGCAATGGCGGCACCATCCCGGACCGCGGCCTCTACGGCGTCTTCCTCCAGGCCGGCGAGGGCGATACCCGCACCTCCGCGCGCGTGGGCGAGTTGGACGAGGAGCATGTCCACGAAAGCCGCGTCGGCGAGGTGTTCGTGCTCGGTGCCAGCGCCTAGCGCATCGAGCAGATCACGCACGACCGCGTCATCGTCTCCCCCGCGCCGGGCGAGGTCGGCAAGATGCCGTTCTGGAAGGGCGATAGCCCCGGCCGGCCCCTGGAGTACGGCCGCGCCATCGGAGCGCTCTGCCGGACGCTGCGGGAAATGCCCCGCAATGAGGCGATGCAGCTTCTGATCCAGAAGCACAGCCTCACGGAACGCGCGGCGATCAACCTGCTCCAGTACCTGGATGACCAGGTGGAGGCGGTTGGGGTAGTCCCGGATGACCGGACCATCGTGGTCGAGCGTTACATGGACGAGATGGGCGACTGGCGCGTCTGTATTCTCAGCCACTTCGGAAGCAAAGTGCACGCGCCGTGGGCCATGGCCATTGAAGCGATGCTGCGGCGAGAGTCGGATGTGGAGGTCGACCTCCTCTGGACCGATGACGGTATCGTGGTCCGGTTCCCGGAAGCCGACGATCCGCCGCCCATCGAGCTGGTCCTGCCGGACCCGGACGAAGTGGAGGAGTTGGTGGTCCGTCAGCTAGGGGGGAGCGCCCTCTTTGGCGGTCGGTTCCGTGAAGCCGCCGGTCGCGCCCTGCTATTCCCTCGCCGCTATCCCGGCCAGCGGACGCCGCTCTGGCAGCAGCGGCGCAAGGCTGCGGACCTCCTGCAGGCAGCCGGGCAATACGGCAGCTTCCCCATCATCCTGGAAGCCTATCGGGAGTGCCTACGGGACGTCTTCGATATGCCCGCGCTCGTGGAGCTGCTGCGCGAGGTGCGCCGGCGAACGGTCCGCACCGTGGCGGTGACCACCCGCACCCCTTCCCCCTTCGCGGCGACCCTGCTCTTCAACTACGTCGCCAACTTCATGTATGAGTACGACGAGTCGATCTCCCAGCGCCGCGCCCTCGCGCTGAGTGTCGACCAGAACCAGCTCCGGGAACTCCTGGGAGAGGAGGGTCTCCGGGAGCTGCTGGACCCGGACGCGTTGGAGGAGCTGGAGCTAAGCCTGCAGCACCTCACCCCGGAACGCCACGCCCGCCACCCCGACGCCCTCCATGACATGCTCCTCCGCCTCGGCGACCTCTCCCTCGAAGAGATCGCCGCCCGCGTGACCGCCACACCTCGTTGATCCGGTAGTGTCGGTCAGCAATCAAGCCCGCCAAAGACGAGGTGATCGTGAGTTTCACGGTGGTTCTGCGTGAGTCGGAAGAGGGATTTAGTGTAGCCTGTCCCGCCCTTCCTGGATGTTGGTCACAAGGTGAGACCGAAACTGAAGCGAAGAAGAACATCCGCGAGCCGATCCGGTCGTACCT
>JANPLG010000084.1:0-14908 GCA_031426395.1 Actinomycetes bacterium | reverse complement strand
GGCGCACTTCGACCAGCGCAAGGGCCACCGCGGCACGGTCATTCCAACGGATGGCACTACGGAGAACCTGGAACGGCTGAAGAACCGCAGCGCCGAGCTCGCCATCATCCAGACCGGCGGTCCGCTCCCCAAGGACGTCGCCGCGCTTGCTCCTCTCTATCCGGACGTGGTGGTGGTTGTCGCTCGCAAGGAGTTGCGGATTAGTTCGCCGGCCGACCTTCGCGGTCGTCCGATCGCCGTTGGGCTGCCCGGATCGGGAATGCGCCGGGTGGCCGTGGAGATCCTCGGTCAGTACGGCTTCGCGGCCGACGCCTCGGAGTTCCGCTCCAGCTACTTCACGGAACTGCTCAGTGATCCTGGTCTTCAGGCCGCTGTCATCACCACCGGTGTTCTCAATGCCGACCTCCAGGGGATGCTCTCCACCGGCAGCTTTCAGGTGGTGCCGCTACGCGAGGCGGAGGCGCTTTGCCTGAGGCACCCGCACCTGCAGCCTTACACCATCCCTCGGGGTATGTTCCGCGCCAATCCGCCACTACCCGCCGAGCGCGTGGAGACGGTCGCCGCCACCGCCGTGCTAGTGGCTCGCAAGGATGCCGGCGCAGAACTGGTCACCGGCGCTTTGAAGGCGCTCTACGAAGAAGGCGGCCTCGTCGAGATTCCGCTCCTGATCCCGCTGTCCGAGGCGCGCCTCTGGACGCAGCTTCCCATCCATCCAGCGGCCCGCTCCTACTTCGAGCCACTCAAGGGGTTCGATTCCCTGGCAAGTGTCGTTCAGTCGTTGGACTCCGGAAAGGAACTGCTGGTGGCGATCTTCGCCGGGTGCTACCTGATCTGGGAGCGGTTGCGGCGCATCCGTGACAGAGCCGTGGGCCAGGAGCTGAGCGCAGCCAAGGAACGACTCGACCGCTACCTCAATGCCACCGTGCAGATCGAGCGGGCGCAGATGGGCGTCTGGGAGCGGGAGCGGCTCATCCCGTTCCTGGAGGAAGTCACGCGCATCAAGCTTGAAGCGCTGGAGTCACTGACGCAGGAAGAGCTGCGCGGCGGCACTCAGTTCCTGATCTTCATTACCCAGTGCGCTTCGCTGATCCAGAAGATGCAGCTCAAGCTGGAGATCGGCGCGGTCTCCCGCTGCGAGGAAGCAGAGCTGGCGAGGCTGGCGCAGGCCTACCTGGCGGGCAGCGAAGAGCCGGCCACCGAGAAGCCGCTTGAATCCCGCCGCTTGAATCCCGCCGCTTGAATACCGCCGCTTGAATACCATGCAGTGAAGGGCTAAACTTTCGCGGCCCGCTCCGTTCTCTGGGGTGGATACGGCGCAGCGGGGCGGGAGCACCATGGCAGAGCAGAGCGCATCGGTTTTCATCACCGGCGGAGCCGGCTTCCTGGGGATCAATCTCTGCCGGCACCTGTTGGAGCGGGGCTGGACTCCGGTCACCTATGACCTAGCCCCCTTCGACTACCCGGAACGGGACCGGGTGAAGTCGATCACAGGGGACATCCGGGACAAGGCCACCCTCACCCAGGCCATGGCAGGCGCCGATTTCGTGGTTCACACCGCCGCCGCGCTGCCGCTCTACACGCCGCAGGATATCCACACGACCGATATCGACGGGACGCGGAACGTCCTGGAAGCGGCCGAGGCGAACGGGATCAAGCGGGTCGTCCACATCTCCTCGACGGCGGTCTACGGCATTCCGGACCACCACCCGCTTCTGGAGACGGACAAGCTAGATGGTGTGGGACCCTATGGCATCGCCAAGATCGAAGCCGAGGAAGAGTGCCTCAAGGCCCGCAAGCGCGGCCTGGTTGTTCCGATCATCCGGCCGAAGTCGTTCATCGGACCGGAGCGCCTGGGCGTCTTCGCGCTCTTCTACGACTGGGCGAAGGACGCGCGCGGCTTCCCGATGATTGGCAATGGCAAGAACCGGTACCAACTCCTGGACGTTGGGGACCTTTGCCAGGCCATCTGGCTCTCGCTCACCCTGGATGACACCACCGTGAACGATGTATTCAACATCGGCGCGAAAGAGTTCACCACCATGGGCGAGGATTACCAGGCGGTTCTCGACTACGCCGGGTTCAAGAAGAAGGTGGTCGGCACCCCGGCGGGACCCATAATCGTCATCCTTCGCATTCTGGAGGCGATGAAGCTCTCTCCGCTCTACAAGTGGGTCTACGAGACGGCCTCGAAAGACTCGTTCGTCTCCATTGAGAAGGCGGAACGGATCCTTGGTTACAAGCCGCAGTTCTCGAACAAGCAGGCGCTGATTCGGAACTACCAGTGGTACCTCGACCACCTGAGCCAGTTCGAGAACGCTTCCGGCGTTTCGCACCGGGTACCGTGGAAGCAAGGCATCCTAGGACTTGCGAAGCGGTTCTTCTAACGCGATCCCGCTCGCCGTCAGCGCCGTACGAGAAGCTGCAGTTCCGGTAGCGCCCCCGCGAAACCGGTGCGCGCTTCCGGCACCTGCGCCCCACCGGTCCGCTCCGTGACGCGCTGCGTGAGGTAGCTCAGCAACTCGGCGGTGCTCACGAACTGGTCGCCGTTGCGGTCTGCTGAGCCCTGAAGACCTTCGGCAAGCCCGGTGACCAGCGCGGAAATCCCGGTGCTGCGCCGCAGGGTGGCCTGCGCCCCGCTGGCGGCGAAGAGCACCATCTGGCGCCCCGGGTCGCTCTGCGAGGGCAGGTCCATCCCGGCAGCGCCGTCCGTGTCCAGGATCAGCACAACAGTCTGACAGCGGGTCGCGGCCAGCCACGCGGCGATGTCGGCACCGAACACGGCAGTGGCGGGGAGATCGTCTGGATCACCGTCGTGCGGCACGAAGGCATAGCCATTGCCGCCCGACTGGCGGATGTCCGGGCGGTTCGGCGCGAGGACGCCGGTGCCCGCGAGGTAGAGGAAGACGGTGTCCTTGCCGGATCCGGCGTTCTGCTGCAGCCACTGAAAGGCCTCCGCGATGCTCTCCCGGGTGGCGCCTTCGTCGGTGATGACGCGGGTATGACCTGAGAGAACGCCCGCGCTCTGCTGCAGGAGAGCGGCAGCGGTTTGGGCGGAGAGCTGAGCGCCGGGAACGGAGTAGGCCTGGCTGCGATAGCGGGAGACGCCGATCGAGAGGAGCCATTTCCGCTCCGGCGGCGCGGGGATGAAGGTCGGCGGGATGCCGCTGGTGGCGTCCGGCGAGGTCCAAGCTTCCCGCGAGAGTCCCGGTGCGGAGGGAGGCGACGGCGGCGGCTTGACGGGCGCGGCTGGCTCGTTACCGCCGGTGACGGGTGCCGGTGCATTGCCGACTGTCCCCGGCTCATTCGGCGTGCCGTCTGACTTCAAGCCCTGGTAGGTCACGGGGGCCGGCAGCGGAATCCCAGCGCCACCCGCGGGTCGTTTCGGCATCATCGCCGTTGCGAGGACACCCCCGCCGAGGATCGTGCCACCGATGGCAGCGGCGATCCAGACCCAGCGTGAAGAGCGAGCCGCCACGGCTGCGGGCGGAGGGGCAAGCGTCAGCTCTTCAGCGACTCCGTCGTGGCTGGGCACGGGGTAAGAGGGCGCGACACTCCGATCCGGCGGCAGGACCGTCGCATCCGAGATCGTTTCCGAGTGGGGCGGGAAGGCATAGCAGACTGTCGGCTGCGGCAGGTAGCGCCGTACCGGCAGGAAGTCATTCTGAACCGTGGTGCTTCCTGTCATCTCCAGGTGGAGCAACGAGTAAGTCGTCTCCGAAAAGAGCGACTGGTTCGAGCCGGCGGACTTCTGTAGGAGCGCCGCCCTGTCCAGGGTCGGACTCGCGAGCTTCCCAAGGGACTCAGCCGCCCCGGTCATAATCGATCCAGAGTGGACGCCGACCCGAATCTGCACCTCCCGACTCAGGCGGTTGCGGCGGTGGTTGAAGGCAGGCAGACCTTCCAGCAGGGCGCGCGTCGCCTCATAGGCGGCCGGCGCGTCGTTGAAGATAGCCACCATTCCGTCGCCGGACCAGTGAATGTCCTCGCTGGGACAGCCCCGCGCTGCGAGACACGCGCCCACCCAACGGTGGTACTCATCGAAGGTGATCTGCGCGTCGAGCGGATCGATTCCGTGCTTGAGGGCGGTCGAATGAACGACATCCACAGAGATGACAGTGACCTCGCGTTCAAAGCGGGAGCGAATCTCTTCGCCCAGCGCCTGATAGCGCCGCGACACCTCCTCATACGGAAGCGCCGCTGTCTCTCCATTGGCATCGGGACCGCGGGCACTGCGGAATCGGGGGATGCCGCCGAGGGTGACATCTTCCGCAGGCATGGCGTCATCCGGCATGGGACTTCTCCGAGCAGCACCTCCGAATGCAGGACGGTTGGCGGGGCGCTCACAGAGAGTATCCGCCGAAGCGTCCCGCGATGCCAGACTGGGGTGCGAACGCCGAAGGCAGGTGAAGAAGTCCCGGTCAGAAGGAAAAGGTTTCGGCTCTCGACAACGCCGTCACCTTCGCCAGGAAACCTTACTGCGAAGATGCCCATGCTTTGCGGGGGTCCAGGCACGCTCGTCCCGCACCGGGGTAGCGACCCCAGCGACCGTCCACCACCTGACGGAGCGAGCTCCACGCAAAGACCGGTTACAGCAGGACCCCCGAAGGAGACGGTTTCCACGCCCCTTACGACCGCCGTCGAGGGTGACGACGGCCCCGAAGGCGGAGACGAGTCCGTCATTGCGAGAGGGCTAAGGGGTGCGCGGAAACGAATGCCCTATCCCGCGTGCCTGAAACCTAGCGAGATTACGTCAGACGATACCGCGCACCTCTTAGCGCTCTGGTTCCCCGCTACCTACAAAGCGCGGTCACACCCGCCAGACTGCAAGAATGAAGGCGGGCGCTCCGTTGGGATGTATCGCAAGAAGAGCCAGCACCGCGAGGCACTGGCTCTTCACGTGGCAAACTCACCGGCAATGCGGTGAGCATCCGCTTATTTCTGCGTGAGCAGGTAGGCGGTCATGTTGTCCAGGGTGGCCTGCGGTCCCTTGAAGGCCGGCATCACGCTTCCGGCCTTCGGCTTCTTGGTGTAGCCGGAGATGAAGGCGGCGTCGTGCCCCTTCCCAACTTCGCTGAGGTCCGGGCCGACAGCGCCCGCGCTCGGGAAGTCCTTCGACTTATGGCAGCCGGTGCAGCCCTCAGCGGCAAACGCTTCCTTGCCGGCCTTGGCGTCCGCCTTCTTGGGGGCGGGCTTGGCAGGCTTCTTGGGAGCGGGCTTCTTGGGAGCGGCCAGGGCGCCGGTGAGCAGGGGCAGGGACAGGAAGCCCGCTGCAAGCGCGCCGATCAGGACGCGGTGGCTCATAGTAATCACGGATCGATCCTCCATCAACAACAGGCTAACTGGTTGGCAATCACTGGCCGAACGGTGCGATCCGAAGCCAGATAATCACCGAACACCGGGTTGCGCGCTTCCTTCAGCCCGGTGACCGGTTCAAGGTCAGAGCTGTTACGCTGGGAAGCCGGTGCGCAAGTTCCCTGTGGCGTTCGCTTCTACGACCCGCCATTCCTCTCGTCGGTGCCCACTGTTTCGTTGGCAACCGCTTGAGTCTTCGTGACAGCAGCCAGTTTCACGGTCCACGGGAATCGGAAGCTCCGCAGGTTGGCCGGCAGACTGATCAGCATCAGAACCACCACCGCCTGGATGATGTAGGCCACGTGATAGCTCACGGACGCGGAACGCTCCATCTGCTTCGAACCCGCAGCGAGCGCGCCGAAGAAGATGCCCGAGAGAAGGACGCCCGCCGGGTGAAGCTGGCCGAGCAGGGCGACAGCAATCCCGGAGAAGCCGTATCCCGGTTCGCCGGCGCCGTAGCGGTGGAGGCGGGCGATGACCGACATCTGCTCCACAGCACCGCCGAAGCCAGCAAGAGCCCCGCTCACGATGAATGAGACCAGCACTGTTCGGGCCACTGGAATTCCAGCGGAGGCGGCTGCTTCAGCGCTCAGGCCGACCGCTCTAAGACGAAACCCGGAGCCGGTGCGGAAGAGCCAGACGCCCACCAGTACGGCAGCCAGCAGCGCCAGCGCGATTCCGATATGGAGCCGCGCGTATTCCGGCGAGACGGTCAGGAACTCCCCCAGCCGAGGCAGCCGCGTGAACGGCGGCAACCGGCGGCTCCAGTCGTCGACGCTCTGAGGATCACGCATAGGTCCGCGGACGAGGTATTGCACCAAGTAGACTGCAAGGAAGTTCAGCATGATGGTGCTGATCACTTCCGGCACGGAGCGCCGCAGCTTGAGGAGCGCCGGCGGCAGCGCCCAGAGCAGGCCGAAGAGCGCGCCGCCGAGGAGCGTCAGGGCAACGGCGACCCCCTGGGGCAGCGGCGGTAGCGCCAGGGCGGTGACGGTCGCGCCCAGCATCCCGGCCACGAACTGCCCTTCCGCGCCGATGTTGAAGATGCCGCACCGGAACGCTACGGCGACCGATAGGCCGGTGAAGACCAGCGGCGTGGCGCGGATCAGCGTCTCCGTCACCGCGTCCGGTGAGCCGATGGATCCTTTGTAGATAGCGGCAAGCGCAGCGCGAGCGTCACCGCCGAGCAGGACGACCACGAGGGCGATGAGGATGACGGTCAGCAAGGTGGTGCCGACTGCCGCAAGAAGCGCCCATCCAGCCGTACGGGCCAGCTTTCCCACCGCACTCATCGGGAAGCGGCGCCTGCCGCAGCCGGCGGCGAAGACTCGCCGGCTGGAGTGACCTCGCGGGCACCCGCTTCGGCGGCGCGCTTGCCGCCCATCATCAGGCCAAGCACATCCCGCGGAGTGTCCGGGGCCACAACGCCCATCAGCTCACCCTCGTAGAGCACGCCGACCCGGTCGGAGAGCGCCAGGACCTCGTCCAGTTCCGTGGAGATCAGCAGGATGGCGGCACCCCGGTCGCGCTGGTCCCGCAGTCGCTCATGGACGTACGCGGTAGCCCCGACGTCGACGCCGCGCGTCGGGTTGAGCGCGAGGATGAGTCGCGGGTTCTTGTGCAGTGCGCGGGCGATGACGACCTTCTGCTGATTGCCGCCGGAAAGGGTTTCGATCTTCTGGTCCAGGCCGGATGCGCGAACATCGTAGTCGGTCATCATCTGGCCGGCTTCGGTGTTCAGAAAGCCCCATCTCAGCAGGGGACCCGTGGACGCTCGGGGCTCCTGGTGCAGCTCCAACACCAGGTTGTCCCGCACGGTCATCCCCTGGACGATGCCGCTCCGCTTCCGGTCCTGCGGCACGTAGCCGATCTCGCGGCGGCTTCCTCCGCGTACCACGCTCGGTCCCTCCAGGGCAATCTCGCCGGACACCACGGGACGGAGACCGACTAGAGCCTCGGCTAGTTCGCTCTGGCCGTTGCCGTCGACCCCGGCCACACCTAGGATCTCTCCGGGACGGACTTGCAGCGAGAGTCCGCGCACGGCCTCCAGACCGCGCTGATCCTTCACTCGCAGTCCGCTGACCCGCAGCGCAGGCACTCCTGACGGTACCGGCCGAGGCTGACGAGCATCCGGTGCCAGCACTTCGTGCTGCGCCTCGCCAGCCTCGCCGACCATCCGACGCGCGAGGTCGGTTGGGTCGGTGTCGGCGATCCGCACCGCACCGGCGTTGCGCCCGCGACGAAGGACCGTGACACGGTCGCAGAGCGCCATCACCTCGTTCAGCTTGTGGCTGATGAAGACGAGCGATCTCCCCTCGTCCCGAAGCTGACGGAGAACGCTGAACAGTTCCTCCAACTCCACCGGGGCGAGCACGGCGGTCGGCTCATCGAAGATCAGGATGCGCGGGTTGAGCGCCAGCACCTTGACGATCTCGAGCCGCTGCTGGACGCCGACCGGAAGCTGCCAGACCGGGGTGTTCGGCTCCAGCTTCCACCCAAGCCGCTCCGCCAGCGCCAGCGCCTCCCCCGCGAGGTTGCGTCGCGGCAGCAGCCAGGGCGTCTGCGTGGGAAGCGCCAGGGCGAGATTCTCCGCCACGGTGAAGTTCTCCACCAGCGTGAAGTGCTGATGGACCATCCCGATCCCAAGTCGCGCCGCATCCCGCGCCGACTTCATCCGCACCGGTTGCCCGGCCACCTCCACGACTCCGCCCTCCGGCTGGTAAAGGCCCGAGAGCACGTGCATCAGTGTCGATTTGCCCGCGCCGTTCTCACCCAGTAGCGCATGGATCTCGCCCGGTTGGAGGTCGAAGTCAACGCTACTCAGCGCGATCACTTCTCCGAAGCGCTTGACGATGCCGCGCATCATTACGGCGGGGGTTTCAGCCATTGGGGGGAGTCCTGGACCGGTTCAATTCAGAATGCAGAATTCAGAATGCAAGGCTTCGCAAGGTGGGTTCCAGAGCATTGGGAAGAGTTCCAGCGTGCTGATGCCGGAACCACCGGGTAGTCATCCGCTCCCCAATGCCGTCATTCCGGGCTGTACCTGTCACGGGCGAAGGAGTGTTGCCCCAGCTGTACCAACAAAATGCGATCTCACTAAGCAACACGTCAGGGTAATTACCCACAGTTCTCTACGGATTGGGGCACCAACCTCAACGCCCAATGGCACCTGCCCGCACCATCAGGCCGCTTCAGCGGCCTTTCCCAACCATTCAGCCCGGTCCGTTCACGGCCGGGCGTCGCCCCGAACCGCCCGGGCCTCGCGGGTGTATGCGTGACACGCTTCGAAAGTACTTAGTTATCGCCCATTTTGTTGGCACAGATGGTGTTGCCCTCCCGGAACCCATTTGAACCCGAACTGCACGCGCTGCCATCCACCTCGTATTCGACGTTCAAAGCCTGGTTCTCTGGAGCCTCGCAGTGCAGGTGGCTCACGCCCCTGGATTGCCTTGCAAGGGTGACGAAGGGTGTGGTGCTCTCTAAGCCAAGTACTCCGGGGGAACCTCAGCAGACCCAGAGATTGCAAATTGAAAAGTGCAAATTGCAAACTGCAATCGACAAGCGTCACTTCGTGACTAGCTTGAGCTTGCCAGAGAGAATGTCAGCCT
This sequence comes from Actinomycetes bacterium, assembly GCA_031426395.1. Taxonomy (GTDB): domain Bacteria; phylum Armatimonadota; class SYMT01; order SYMT01; family SYMT01; genus JANPLG01. The sequence goes on along the minus strand of JANPLG010000084.1, from coordinate 5,948 downwards.
TCGCCTGCTCGATCTTCTTCTTCACGTCCGCAGGGATCCTTCCCTCGAACTTGCTGTTGATGGCGAGGTAGACGTTTTCGCTCTTCAGGTCCTCGCGGTAGACGCCGCCCTGAAACTTGCCGTCCTTCACATCGCGGGCCACGGAGAGGAAGGTCTTCGGCACATCGAGGACGGCGCTGGCGATGGTGATCTCCGGCTTGATGTCGTTCTGGTTGGCGTTGCTGCCGACCACCAGCACGCCCTTGCTCTCTTCGGCGGCCTGGAAGACACCGAGACCGGCGGCGTCCGCATTCTGGAAGAGGACATCCGCGCCGTCCTTGATGAAGGCGAGCGCCTTCTCCTTGCCGGTGTTGGCGTCAGTCCAGCTATTGAGGTAGGTGATGGGAGCGGTGAAGCGGGGGTTGATTGCCTGGCCGCCCTTCTCGAAGAGCTCGAACGCCTGCTTGACCGGGGGGAAGTCCTGGCCGCCGATCTGCCCGGCCTTGCCGCTCTTGGAGAGCGAGGCTGCGGCCATCCCCGCAAGGTAGGCCGCTTCACCGAGGTCGAAGCGCAGGGAGGCGAGGTTCTCCCCTTCCACCTCGCCGCTGCTCACCACGAACGTGGTCTTGGGATACTCCTTGGCGATGGCCGCGCAAGCATCCCCGTACTCGCTGCCGTGGGCGAAGATGAGCGTGCAGCCGTCCCGCGCCATGCCGCGGAGGGTTTCCTCCGCCTGGGCGGTGCTGGCAACCTGCTGGCTGACTTCCGCGCCGAGGTCGGCCCTCATCTGGTCCAGCCCCTGGCCGGCAAGCTGGTTCCAGCCGCTGTCGCTCACCGGCCCGGTGAGCATCAAGCCGACCTTGAACCCGCTCCCGGTGCCGCCGGTGGCCGGGGCAGGGTTGCCGTTTGCGGTTGGTGCGTCGGAGCCGGTGCATCCGGCGAGTGCCAGCAGGAGGGGGGAAGCCAGGAGGGCGCGGCGATTCATGGTGGGGCAACCTTGAGGGGACCGTTCTGAACGTGAGACGGAGGCGTGGATGGGAGCGACCAACCACGCCATTGTACCCCGTCACGGGCGAAGGGCAAAGCCTTCGCCTCCCGCACCAGCATGGCGGGACGCTCCCGCCGGCCCGCAATTGAAAGAGCCGCTTCTGGGTCGAGGCACCCCGGGAGGGCGAGGCTCCGCCGAGCCGCGTCCGAAGGTGCCAGGCTCCGGTTGCGGCTGCGGTTTGTAGAGTTCGTCGATCGACGCAACCATGCGCCAGTGCCCCGCCGGGGCGGGAATGTCCGCGAACAGAGACATCACCGACAGATGCAGTCCTGTCTTCAGCCCGCAGAGCGGGGTTCTCACGAATAGGCATCGGGTTCAGCCGATGCCGGGCGAGGCCGCTCGCAACTCCGTCGCACCTCGGCAGCTCTATGGCGCGCGTTCTCTGAAGCACTCCTAACTTGACTGACCGCAGGTGGCTTCCGGGTCAAGCGGGACTTGGAGCTCTCCCGAGAGTTAATTGAGTAGGATTATGAGTAAGATTAAGATTAGGACTGGGCCACGCCTTGGCGGGCGTGGCCCCAGGCTCAACCGTCCTTCACCGACAAACTCATCTCATTGGACAGCCCACGGATGTCCGGAGCATACATCGCATAGCCGTGCGCGGGCAGGACGTGGAAGCGGCCAGGGATCTCCGCCCGCAGGCGGTAGGTCAGCATCCGGTTCCCCTGCGGCAGCCAGTTCACGAAGAAGGCGACCTTCTGGTCCCGGTACTCCACGTTGCTGTAGAGGCCGCCGCCGTAGTTGCCGCCGCTCCGCTGCTCCACGGCCTCGCATCCGGCCGGCTTCAGGTCCTCGAAGGCGAGGTACTCGTAGTCGTTCTTGCTCTCGATGTGGAGCTCCACCTCGATCAGGTCCCCGCTGGTGATGAGGCTGCCGTCCATCAGTTCCACCCGCTGGTAGCGCGGGCCGGCCTGGGTGTCGCCGGAGATGACATGCACCCCGCCATCGGTCAGCAGCTCATAGCGGCGAGTGAGGAACGGGTTGGGACGCTTCACATCCAGCGGCACGAATCTGGGGGCACCGGCGGCCGTGCCGGGAATCAGGCGGAAGTAGCGCCGCTTGACGAAGATCTCGTTGCCGGTGCTCTTGATCGGCTCTTCCTGGCTGAAGTAGGTGGTGTAGGCGGTGTAGTACAGCGCCCCTTCCCCTTCCTTTGAAAGCGTGAGCTTCTGGTCTCCCGTCTCCAGCAACTCGTCCGGAACGATGAACTGGTTGTCGAAGAACAGCGCGTTCTCCGGCGTGACGGAGTAGGTCCGCTTGACTTTGCCGCCGAGGTCCATGGTCAGCGTATAGTTGGCGGCGAGCTCCTTGTTGACGCGGGTGTAGTCCGCCAGGGCGTAGACCGCCATCGCCGTCGACTTGGTGCTGTCCCAGGAGTTGGCGCGGCGGTTGTTAACCAGCCACTTGACCAGCATCGGGGCAAGCTTCGCAGCGGGGCGGATCTGCGTGTAGGCCTGGAGCACGGCCGCGTTCGTCTCGATCTTGTTCTGGTGCCAGTACCACCAGCCGCGCGCGCCGGTGTCCCAGCTTGCGGTGCCGTTGGCGTCATCCACCACGGCGGTGGTCTCCACGTTGCGCAGGAGCGTCTCGGCTTTGGGAGCGTCACCCAACAGATGGAGGGCAGTGGCGAGCAGCGCCTTGCTATAGGGCGAGAGGCGTTCCCGGTTGTCGTAGATGCGACCCGTTGCCAGCGCCTTGATCGGCTCCCGGTGACGCGGGTCCATCGCCAGCACGCGGGCGGCGAACGCCATTCGGTGGAAGTTGTCGTCCTCCAGGTAGCACTTCTGCAGATGGCTGAGGCCGCGCTCCAGCATCGCAGGGTCGACCTTCAAATCCGCATTCCGCGCCAGTTGGAGGCCGTAGAGGACGTAGGCGGTCATGTAGGGATCACTGCTGTTCCCTGGCCACCAGCCCCATCCACCATCGCTGTTCTGCGCGCGGGTGATGCGGGCCATCCCCTCCTGGATCATCCCCGCCAGCTCCTGCTGATCAAAGACCGGATTGCCATGCCGGGTGGTGTTGCGGGAGAGCGCGCTCACTCGGATCGTTCCCGGCCGTCCCTTGGGGTAGCTGTAGGGGCTGTTCTCCACGGTCTTGCCACCGGGTCGTGCGTCGTCGCCCGCCCGCTCCTTTTCCGCCAGGATGGCGGCTCGCTTGCGGAGGTCGGAGAGGTTGTAGCCGGATTCCTGGAGGGTCTTCGCCACCACGACCGCCGGCACGAAGCGGGAGAGGGTCTGCTCGATGCAGCCGTACGGGTAGTCCGCGAGGTACGGGAGGGCGTCCAGCATGGTCGCGGAGAGCGACGGGTTGAGCTGAACCACCAGTTCACTGCTGCCGGCCTTGCGGGCTGAAGGCAGATTGATGGCGAGTTCGTGCTTGCCGCTGCCTCCCCGAAGGACGCCGCCCTGGGCCACTTGCCGCTCAGCGCCGTGGACCAGCACCGGAAAGCTGAGCTGCGTGGCGTCATGCAGGGTGCCGCTTGCCGCGCTCATCCGCACGGAGAGGGTTCCCTCCCGGTTCACCCGGATGAACCAATCGACCCGCCGCTCGCCCTGGCTGGGGATCTCCACAGAGACTTCGGGGCCGCTGGCCATGGTGACTTCGGCCGCCTTGGCTTCCGCCGCATTGCCAGCAAGTAGAGTCACAGCTCCAAGGTCGCGGATGATTTCGGCGTAGTCTTCTCCCAGGCCCAGGTTGACCTTCACGGTGCGGGACGAGCCCGTGTAGTTGTGGACGTTAGCGGAAAGCGCCACCACGTCCCGCTCCACGAAGAAGCGCGGTGCCTGCAGGCGCACCAGGAGGTCCTTGCGAACCGTCACCTGCGTATCGCCGGAGCCGACCTGCGCCGAGGTGGTGGTCCCGAGCGCCGTGGCGTTCCACTCGGTCAGGTTGTCCGGCCAGGTGACTTCGACCGTGGCCTCACCGCGGGCGTTGGTGATGACGGAGGGCGTCCAGAATGCGGTGTCCGCGAAATTGGTCCGCGTCCCCTCCGCCTCTCCTGCACGGCCTTGAGGTTTCAGGGCAAGGCTCACGGCGTCGCTCTGCCTTGGCATCGCCGCTAGGCTGTCGCTCATCCGCGCTTCCTTGGCGATCTCGCTCTTCATACCGGCGGGTCCGGCGGGTCCCGGAGCGGCTGGGAAGTTCATATCCTTCTTGCGGTTGTGGAAACCACCCCCGCCCATCCCGCCCATGCCACCGCCAACCCCCGCGAAACGGCCACCGTAGCCACCGGGGTAGCCGCGGAACGAGAAGCCATTCGTGTCCCCCGGCCAGTCCGGCAGCATCCCCATTCCTTCGGGGAGAACCCACTCATGGGTCTGGTACTCCTTACTGGGCTGGCTGTCCTCGTGGAGGCCCTCGTAGGTGAAGCCGCCGGAACCGTTGGCGGGAATGCTGTGGCTGCGCCGGTCGCCGTAGTAGAAGACGCGGAGGTCGGGCGACATGCCTTTCTGGATGTAGTCGAGGGAGGCATCGGTGACGGAGACGGAGAGCTCCGTCCGCAGCGGCCTGCCCTGCCAGTCATGCGCCTTGAGCGTCAGGCGCGCCTTCTCTCCCGGCTGGTAGCGCTCGCGGTCGGCCTGGACCGTCACTTCGGCGAACTGGCGCACCGGCGGAACGAAGATCTCCTGGACCGCGGCGAACATCTGCCGATCCCGCACCATGACAGCGGAGATGTACATGTTCGGCACGTCCTTCCCGGTGAGTGGGAAGTTCAGTTCCATGCTGCGGCCGGCGACCTTCACCAGCCGCCGCTCCACAATCTCGTTGTCCATCTCGCGCGTGACGAGGACACTGCAGCCCGGCTCCGGGGTGACCAGCAGCACGCGCGCGGTCTGACCCTGCTCGTAGTAGAGGTTGCGGGTGCGGAGCAGCAGTTCGCGGAAGACAAAGCGGCTCCGTTCCAGTTCCGGGCCGCTCACCCAGACGTCGATGCTCCCCACCACCAGCTCGCCGGCGGTGTCCCGCGTCTCGTACTGGACGCGGTATCGACCCGCCGTCTCGGCCTTCCAGTGGAGGTAGCTCCGTCCCTTCGCGTCGGTGTTGAGCGCTTCCTGGTGGAACTCCTGCTCCTTGCCGTCCGGCGTGTCCGGGTAGCGGAAGACCTTCGCGCTGCCGTTCACGGAAACCGGGACGTCGGACGGGTTTACGGTCGCGATCTCGATGTCGAGGGTGTCGCCCTTGGTGGCGTAGCCTCGGGGGAAGTCGAGGAAGGCGGCGACATCCCGCCGCGTGGCCTTCACGCTGCCGCTGCCGCTGATGGTGCGTCGGCTGGCGTCCTGGACGTCGGCGTCGATGGTGTAGCGGAAGTCCTGCTCACCGATGATCTCCGTGGGGAAAGAGATTTCGGCGATGCCTTTGGCGTCGGTCTGGGTCTCTCCCTGCTTCACCACGGGGCTGTTCCGGTGCGAGGTGTCGTAGTCGCCGTCGTTGTACCACTGGTAGAGGAAGTCGAACGGGCGCGGGAAACGATACCATTGGCGGAAGGGTGAGCGGTGGATGCGGTAGGTAACCTTCGCGTTCGGGACCGGGCCGCCGAAGTAGTAGCTGACGTTGACCATCGCCGTGGCGGGCTGGCCCAGCCGCACGCGGTCCGCGCCCGGTTTCACCTCGACCGCGAACTCCGGCTTCTTGTACTCCTCCACTCGGAACCGGTTGCCACCATCAATGACGGGTGCATTTGCAATGCCGGGGAGAGTGGTCTGGACCGTGTATTCCCCCAGCGGCACATCTGGAGAGAGGCTGAAGCTGCCGCTGACGCTGCCGAACTCGTTGGCGGCCTGGCTGGCTTCGTGGACCGCCTGACCGCGGGCGTCGCGGACAACCACCTTCACGGACTGACCGGTGGCTGGACGGTACTCCCCACCCTCCCGCCGCATGACGATCTCGCGGTAGAAGACGGTCTGCGCGGGGCGGTAGACGG
>JANPLG010000083.1:0-6675 GCA_031426395.1 Actinomycetes bacterium | reverse complement strand
ACAACCAGTTCCGCAATGATCCAGCGCCGCTGGCGGGGGTTCGCAAGCTCCAGCCCCTTCTTGTGGATCATGTAGTAGAACGCCGGTCCGAAGAGGATCGCCTTGGCGCCGTGCATCTTGGCGCTCGCCGCCTCGACGTCGTCATCCCCCATGCAGTGCTTGTGATGATGCAGATGGGTCTGCTGAAGGGCGTGCATCGAGCTCAGCATCAGGACGCTGAGCGTGAACATGACCCATTCGGTCGCCGGGCGGCTGATTCCCATTGCGTAGTGGTACGCGTTGTGGACCACGCGGAGTCCGCACAGGAAGAAGATGAACGAGCATCCCAGCGCGAGGATCCAGATTTGATGATGCGCGAGGATCAGCGAAGCCGTTAGCCAGGGAATGTAGAGAATGACTTCTTTGGCGACGTCCCACCTGGACAGCGAGAGAAGGTCCTTCCACTGGACCGAACGGATGCGCGGATCGCGCATGATTTCCATTGCCATTCAGGGAACTCCACGAACAGCGCGATTAGAGAAGCACAGGGCAATCGCCAACCTGCGGGACGAGCAAGCAGTCGGTCGGATCTGCCGAGGTCCGACGCACGGCTCTCGGCGTGGTGCGGCAAGCAAACCCAAGGCTGTTCTTATCACGTTCGACTTGAGTCAGACCGCCGTGCCGCGTTGAGGCTGGCGTCGTTAGGCTAACGCATCACACGCCTGGGACGGGCGGAGAAGTGCGCGCACGGGGGAAGCGTCAGCGCCCACCAGTCGCAGCGGAAGCGCCTGTAGTAAGTATCGGCCGGACTGGATGCTATGCAGATTCAGTCCCTCCAGAATCTGGATTCCCGCTGCGTCCAGCCGGCGGTGGTTGTCGAGGGTGGTGCTCTCGATCAGGTCCACGGAAGGCACGTCAACGCCCAGTAGCACCACGCCAAGACGTGCCATCCAGTCGACCAGTTCGGGTGTCACGACCGGCACTTGCGCTGGGAACGGGTCGCCCTCCGGCCAGCCATCCGTCCTCAGCAGTAGCCGGGGTGCCGCCGCAACCGCCTCGGGAGGTAGGTGCGCGACGGCATCCACGCCAATTAGCGACTTCCCCCGCGCATCAACTACCCAGGCTTCACCGCAGAAGGCGGCCAGCGGGAGTGCGTCGACCGTCGCACCGCCCGGAGTGAAGTGGAAGGGCGCATCCACGTGCGTCCCCAGGTGAACCGTGGAACGGATGGCTCCCACGTTCACGCTCGCTCCATCGCCCTGGCTCCACGCCAGCTCAAAGACGTAGGGGGTATCGCCGGGCCAGACGGGCAGCGCCTCGCTTACCGGCCGGGTCACGTCAATCCAGGCGTCTCCCGCTTCCATCCGGAGACTACCCGCCGGCCTTCTGCCGTTCCCAGCACGCCTTTGCGAAGGCGAGGAAGAGCGGATGCGGGGCCTCCACGCGGCTCTTGTACTCCGGATGGTACTGCACACCGACGAAGAACGGATGGTCTTTGATCTCGATCGCCTCTACCAGCTTCCCGTCCGGCGAGACGCCGCTGAAAACCAGCCCCGCTTCCTCGTACTTCTGCCGGTAGTCGTTGTTGAACTCGTAGCGATGGCGATGACGCTCGCTGATAAGGTCGCTTCCGTAGACTTCCTGGAGGCGGCTGCCTTCCGCCGTCTTGCACGGGTAGGCCCCCACGCGGATGCTTCCTCCGAACCGCTTCTGGCGAATCACCTCGGCCTGGTCCGGCATGACGTGAATGACCGGGTGCTTGGCATCGGCGTCCACTTCCTCGCTGTTGGCACCGCGCAAGCCGACCACGTTCCGCCCGAACTCGATGGCGGCCATCTGCATGCCGTAGCAGAGCCCGAAGTAAGGGACTTTGTTCTCGCGGGCGTACTGGATCGCGAGGATCTTGCCCTCCGCGCCGCGGCTTCCCCAGCCCTGCGGGATGATGACCCCGTCCAGCCCCTCGAACGCCTTCTTCGCTTCCGCCGCGTTGGTGATTCCCTCCGCGTCGATCCACTCGATCTTGATCCGCACGCCCTCGGCCGCCTCCACATGGTGGAGCGCCTCGACCACGCTCACGTAGGCGTCGGAGAGGGAGTAGTCGCCCACAGCGTGGTACTTCGCGACGATCCCAATGCGCATTTCGCCGTTGGTGGGATTCAGCAGCCGGGCGATCCGCTCTTCCCACTCAGTGAGCCGGGGCCGCGGCATCACCTCCACCCCGAGCCGCTTCAGCAGCTTCTGGGCGAACTGCTGCTCTTCCAGCTTCATCGGCACCGCGTAGACGGAAGCCAGGTCGGGGGAGAAAATGATCTGGTCCGGCTCCAGGTTGGAGTTCTGGCAGAGCGTGGTGAAGCGCGGGGTGTCGACCGCCCGGGCGGAACGGGCCACCACGAAATCTGGCGTCACGCCGCACTCGTTCAGCTTCCGGATGGAGAGCTGGGTCGGCTTCGACTTCAGCTCGCCCAGATTGTCCAGGTACGGGAAATAGGAGACATGGACGTGCGCCGTGCGTCCCGGCATCCGCTTTGCCAGGATGCGGGTGGCCTCCACGAAGACCTCGCTCTGGTACTCGCCCACCGTGCCGCCCAGCTCCACCAGGACAAACTCCGCGCCGTTCCCTGCCTGCTGGATGCGCGTGATGATCTCCTCGGGGATGTGGGGTACCACCTCCACGCACTTGCCTTCGTAGTGGAGCGAACGCTCCTTCTGGATGATCGAATAGTAGATCTGTCCGGTGGTGACGTAGTTGTCCCGCGTCATGTCCTGGTTGAGGTACCGCTCGTAGTGGCCCAGGTCCTGGTCCGCCTCCAGCCCATCATCGGTAACGAAGACCTCCCCGTGGATGGTGGGGTTCATCGTGCCGGCGTCAAGGTTGACATACATGTCGCACTTGATCGGAGAGACGGTGAAGCCGCGAGCCTTCAGCAGCAGCCCAAGGGAGGCGGCGGTGATGCCCTTCCCCAGGCCAGAGACTACGCCGCCGGAGATGAAGATGTAGCGAGTGTTATCGGTCACGCGGGAACCACCTGAACCCTGCCTGGTGGGTGGGCAGGGAAAACCGGAAATGAGCCAACCCTCGTCAACCAGACGCGGCGAGAGCAGCAATTGAGAACAGTGTCTGGTCGAGCAGTCAGGGTGGGGGAGCACCCATTGGCTAGCTTCCACGCTGCGGGGCTCTGGGGATGCGGGGAAGCTAGCCGCTCAAGACCTACCCCTAGGTTTATCATCGGCCCCCCACCGTGACCAATCCGGGTCACCGGAGCGCGCGGGCACATCACGATCCAGCCCACCGAAGATGGGACCGCACCGAATCACGTCCGCGATTGCTTAACTCGAACGAAGGTCTCAGCGGGCCGCGCAGCGGAGCTACACTGACTCCGCTGATCTTTTCCGCTCATTCTGAGGTTGCCGATGGCGCTGCCTGCCTCCCTAGCCCTCGTGCTGCTCTCCTTAGCGCAGAGCATCTCCATTTCCACGCGATTCGAAGGCGGCCGATTGGGCAAGATCGAGCAGGTGACTGCCACCCACTTCCGGTGCGCCGTGGCGGGAGAATCGGATCAGGAGGGCCGGAACCGGCAGGCGAACTGGTACTACTTCCGCGTCGACGGCGCGGCCGGCCGGGAGTTGACGCTCGACCTGGTCAATCTTCCGGGGGAGTACAACTTTCGCCCGAACCGGGGCGCGGTGACGGCGGACACCGTGCCGGTTTTCAGCGAGGACAACCGCAACTGGACCCACTTCGCGGCCACGGAGTATGACGCTGCAGAACCAAGGCTGCGGCTGCGGATCACCCCCAAGGGAAATCGGGTCTGGATTGCGCACGTCCCTCCGTACACTAACGAGCACCTCCGGCGGCTCAGGGAGTCCGTCTCGCGTCACCCCCACTTCCGCTCGGAGAAGATTGGAAAGAGCCTCGGCGGACGGGAACTGGCGCTCTGGACCATCACCGATCCATCCGTGCCGGACGCGGGTAAGAAGTGCGCATGGCTGATGTTTCGGCAGCATAGCTGGGAAACGGGGTCCTCCTGGGTTGGCGAAGGAGCAGTCCGGCACCTGCTCTCCGACCACGACGGCGCACGGAGGCTTCGGCGGGAGACCGTCTTCAAGGTGCTGCCGCTGTGCGACCCGGATGGGGTGGCACGGGGCGGGGTCCGGTTCAACGCGCGCGGCTTCGACCTGAACCGCAACTGGGACGTGCGGGACCCCGTGCGGATGCCGGAGATCCACGCCCAGCGCGGCGCCATCGAGCAGTGGGTGGCACGCGGGAGAAGGGTCGACCTCTTCCTCTCCCTCCACAACACCGAGACCGGCGAGTATCTGGAAGGCCCCACCGGTGCCATAGCAGACGCCTTCAATAACGCGCTGCGGAAGACCGACTTCGCTCCCGGTGAGAAGCCGCAGGTCATTGCCGCCACCCCAGCGCCCGCACCGGGCCGCGCCACGGTGGCGCAGTATCTCTCCCAGACCAAGGGACTGCCGGCCTTCCTCATGGAGCAGCGGATCTCCCGCCACGCGGGTACTGGTCGCCTTCCCGGCATCGCTGAACGGCTCCGCTTTGGGGAGCAACTGGTCCGAGCGATCCGTGAGGCATTGAACGCGTCACCGGGTTAGGATGAGCGCGCCGAGTCGAGTTCTGTCACCGTGTGACTCCGCATATAGGATCGGTGGTTCTACGCTTTGCCGTAGCGGCAACCGGGGAGTACTCAGTTCTATGACTTCGATGACCCCATCATTCCAAGCGGAGAATGCGCTGCTGCAGCTTGCGCGCACGATCCAGGCGACCGGCTATCACTTTACAACCGTGACCCCAGCGACCCACGAGCGGGTCAACCGCCGACCCGGCAACGAATGGGCGCGTAGTCTTCGGGGTGTATTTGGCTGGAGCCGCCCGTTCCACAAGGATCTCCTGCCTTCCGATCTTGTCGCCCAGATGCGTGCTGCCGATGTCGTAACACCTCACGACAATGGCTGGCGCAGCTTGGTACGACTGTCGACCTTGGATGGACAGCTCTTTCTACACTCCGCGTACCCGACCGCGGATGCCGATGCCGTGTTCTTCGGGCCGGACACCTATCGCTTTGCTGCCGCGATCCACAACTACTTTGCCTCCAACGGCAGCGGGTCGCGAGAGGTAACTCGAGCGGTGGACATCGGGTGCGGGGCGGGACCAGGGGCGATTCTGACAGCGCTTGCTCGGCCTGAGGCAGCCGTGCTGGCGGTGGACATCAATGATCTCGCCTTGTACTTTGCACGGGTGAACGCGGCCCTTGCTGGCGCGCTGAACGTCCAGCCACACTTTAGCAACCTGCTCACCAACGTGGACGGCGAGTTCGATCTGATCGTTTCAAATCCTCCATATCTTGCGGATCCAGCGGAGCGGGCGTACCGGCACGGCGGCGGACCGCTCGGCGCAGGCTTATCGCTGGCGATTGTGGAGGCCGCCACCGAGCGACTTGCCCCCGGAGGAACCCTTCTGCTGTACACCGGCGCGGCCATTGTGGATGGTTTCGATCCGTTCCGTGCCGCCATAGAAGAGCGGCTCACCACCTCACGAAGCATCGCCTGGTCTTACCGCGAGGTGGACCCTGATCTGTTTGGTGAGGAACTGGCGGGTGGTGCTTATGCGACTGTGGACCGCATCGCCGCAGTTGTGCTCACAGCCACGAGACAGTAACCTTGCCGCAGCGGTCCGACCGCGACTCAATCGGCGAGTGGTTAGCGCACCGCCCGCCTGCGATTCCATGCGTTAGTTCATGATATCGTAAAACATTCGGGTCGCTGCCAGACCGGAGGCGCTATGGTGCAAGGCTGGACTCATTAGGCCAATGAGCGTTGCCATCACGGCCTCTCGATCGGTGGAAAGAGATTCCTCTAGACCAAGGACTTCGGCGTCAAAATCATCGTCACTCGGCGCGGCAGAATGAGTCATCTCTGCGCGGAGATGCTGCTTAACATCACTTGAGAGTCGAGATTTGCGGACGGGCTTCAAGTCACCCGACAAACGGTCCGCCGCGTCGCCCACAATCCAATCGTGGATGACCTGTTGCTCGTATGCGCTGAATACGCCGAACATCTTGGCCTTCTCACCCTGGATCAACTTCCAGAACCGGCTATTCTGAGGGTCTTGATGACGCTGGAACCATCCGGATTCTTCCATAGCCGCCACGAAGTCTGCGGTTTGCCCCGGATCGGAAAGCCAGTCGTTAACCGTGCGTCCGCCTACCTGCCGGTAATCAGAGTGAACATACTTACCGATCATCGCTTTTCGGGCGAATACAGCCACCATCTCCTGATCCAGATCGAAGGATTCAACCACAGACTCGCTACTGGCGCCGAGCAAGTTCAGATTGTAGCCGTTACGCACTCGGCGATAAAAGATCTGGGAGTCCCCAACGCGGGGCATCGCCTCGAAAACTGCTTGGACGGCCCTTTTAGCATGACCACTGTCGGCGTTATCGACCGTAATGTGAAGCGTAAAGTAGTAGGGGTCAATGCCAAGCTCTTTGAGTTCATAGGCTGTGATCAGCAGGTGCAGCGGAAGCTGCTCGTAACCTAGGGTAGCACCCCATTAAACCGTGGTCGCCCTGAGCGCTCCGTCAGGGCCGCGGGCAGCGGCGGAACGAGCGCCCTTGCGGTGTTTGCCGCGCCAGTGGGTGAGGTCGATCGGCTTGGGACGGACGCGGTGGTGCAGCAGTT
>JANPLG010000082.1:0-5135 GCA_031426395.1 Actinomycetes bacterium | reverse complement strand
CCGCCGCCGACGCCGCCGACTGGTCTAGCGTGGCGTGCAAAGGCCACGGGCCTGCCGCAGACGGTCACGACGGAAGCCAAGGGAATTGGCACGGGCCAACGAGCGAAAGCCGGAGGCCCTTGGGAGGTCTCCGGCTTCCTTCAGCCCTCTACGGGCTACCCGCCGCCCGCTACGGGCGGCGGGGGACCGCGTGAGTACGGTGCACCGCTGCCATTCATCTTTCACGAACCCGCTCACTGCCTCCGCGTGGGCTTGGATCAGCTTCACGGCGTAAGCGTCACGGGATGTCTCCACCACCCGAACGCCGTCGTTCAATCGCTCAACGTTCATCTCGATCCCATTCGCCTGCCGGAAGAGCTGGACGAACAGCGGATCGAAACCGCGGATCAAGCGGCCTTCCTTCAAGCGCGCAGGCGAAACGACACAGGCGCAGTCAATTGCAAGAGTTCTCAATGCGGGTCGCCCGCGATTGGGAAGCGAGCATGGTGGCGCTCCGGCTTCTATGCGGGACATTAGAATCGGTACCAGACGCTCACATCAGAGGGCGTCCTCCATTGGGAAGACTGGCTAAACGCCTCCCTTGATGTAAGCCCAACCAGGTAGACGCACACGTCTCGCCGCAGCCCCGGAAACTGGCTCCCCGCAGGAGTTCCTGAGCCGGGTGAGAAACCGTTGGGTGCCGCCCTCCCACAAGCTAAAAAGTGCGGCCATGGCCGGAGGAACTCCATGCCGCGCGCGCTACTCTCTGTTCTACCGCTCGCTCTGACGCTGCTACTACCGGCTTCGGCACAGCGGGCTGTTGGGCCGTGGGCGCAATTCCGGGGTCCAGGGGGACAGGGCGTCAGCGCGGACAAGGGCCTGCCCGTGACCTGGAGCGCGGCGCAGAACCTGCTCTGGAAGACCGATTTGCCCGGCGCGGGCACGTCGAGTCCGGTGGTGCTGGGGGACCGGATCTACGTCGCATGCTACAGCGGGTTCGGGATCCCGGGCCAGCCGGGTTCCGGCACGGACCAGCTAAAGCGCCACCTCGTTTGCCTGGACCGCCAAGGCGGCAAGATCCTGTGGAAGCGGGAAGTGGCGGCGGCGGGACCGGAACAGGAGCGCATCCGTGAGGAGCATGGCTACGCTTCGAGCACGCCGGTTTCCGACGGCGAGCGGCTGTACGTCTTCTTCGGTAAGGCAGGGGTCTTTTCGTTCGACCTCCAGGGCCAGCAGCTTTGGAAGGCAAGCGTCGGCGACCGCCTCAACGGCTGGGGCTCGGCCGCTTCGCCGCTTTTGTTCGGCAACCTGGTGATCGTGAACGCGAGCGTCGAGAGCGAGTCGCTCGTCGCGCTCGATCGTAAGACCGGCAAGGAAGTGTGGCGGGCCGGGGGCATCAAGGAGTCCTGGAACACCCCCGTGCTGGTGACGCTGCCCGGAGGCAAGACGGAACTAGTGGTCGCCATCCTGGGCAAGGTCCTGGGCTTCGACCCTGCCACTGGAGCCGCGCTGTGGTCTTGCAACACCGACATCGCCTGGTACATGGTGCCCAGCTTCGTGGCAAGCCAGGGCGTGGTTTACGGCATCGGAGGCCGGACGGCAGGCGGTCTGGCAATTCGAGCGGGGGGCCGGGGCGATGTCACGGCAACCCACCGGTTATGGACCGTCCGCAAGGGATCGAACGTCACGTCTCCGGTTCTGATCGGCGAGCATCTCTACTGGATCCACGAGAACCTGGGCGTTGCCTGCTGCGTGGAAGCGCGGACCGGCAGGCTAGTTTACGAGGAGCGGGTGGCGGGCGCCGGTCAGGTTTACGCGTCCCCTGTGGCAGCCGACGGTAAGATTTACTATGTCACCCGGGGCGGACGAACCCTGGTCCTGCCCGCGGCACCGCGCTTCGATCTTCTCGCCTCGAACGACCTGGGCGACCGGAGCGCGTTCAACGCCAGTCCAGCCGTCGCGGGCGGGAGACTACTGATCCGATCCGACCGTGCGCTTTACTGCGTCGGGCTGAAGTGAGCCGGCGTCAATCCGGTCCGGACTGATGTCCCCGCATCCAGACGCACTCGCCACGCCGAAATGTAGCGCGCGATGATGGGGATGGCCGCAGCCACCGGCAGCGCCAGTACCGCTCCCGGCATCCCCATGAGAGTGGTGGCGATGAGAAACGCAACCAGGAAGATGAACGGTGAGAGTTTGAGCGCGTTGCCGTAGACGCGGGGCACGATAAAGCTCCCCTCCCACCTGAAACTACACCAGTTACGCCGCCAGCACGATTCCAGCATTGCAGGTCCGCCACTCAAGGCCATCAGGACCGCAGGAACGGTGCCGAGCAGCGGGCCCACCAGCGGGATCACATCGGCAATCATCATGAGCACGCCAAGGGCCAGGGAGTCCAGCGCGCCCATCAGCGCGATGAACGCGATGGATCTCGCGAAGAGAGACGTGATGAGAGGTGCGCTAACCCCTCGCTCCAAATCATCTTCAGGACCATCGGCCGCCGTTGGAATCCGCAAGGGCGGGTACAATAGACTGGGCAGTAGATCGACACCCGCACTCTTCCTATGTTAAGGACGAGCTAAACACAGGTTCAAGAATGGCGGATGTGGAGCAGATCGACCCCTTCGAACAGCAGGCCAAGCTATGCCGCGCTCTCGCGAACGCCACGCGCCTGCGTCTGCTACACGAGTTGAGCACGGGCGAACGCTCGGCGGGTGAGCTGCGGGAGACTCTTGAGATCTCGCGGGTGCTGCTCTCCCAGCACATGTCTGTGTCCAGGCGCAGCGGCTTGTTCGGGTCCGCAAGGAGGGGCTGCGAATCTTCTATCGGCTCTCGGAGCCGATCATCGCGGAGGCGTGCGATATGGTCCGCCCGGCCCTGGAGCGTCTGACGGCCGAAGGAGAGGAAGATGGACGCTCATAGGGTCAAGTGGACGGCCCCCGCTGGCGTCGGAGTGGCGGTGGGCGCGGCGGCCTTGTTCGGTGCCAGCACACCCCTGGCTAAGCTGCTGCTGGGCCAGTTGCCGGCGGTGCTGCTGGCGGGACTGCTCTACCTGGGGTCCGGCGTAGGCCTCACGCTGCTCTTCCTGATCCGTCGACGCCAGGCGAGGGAGGCCCCGCTGACCCGGGCCGACCTCCCCTGGCTTGGCGGCGCGACCCTCTTCGGAGGTGTACTCGGCCCGGTCCTGCTGATGGTGGGCCTATCCACCACCTCCGCCTCCACGGCCTCGCTCCTGCTCAACCTGGAGGGGGTGTTCACCGCGCTGCTGGCCTGGTTCGCCTTCAAGGAGAATTTCGACCGCCGCATTTTCCTCGGAATGCTGTTCATCGTGGCGGGCGGTGCCGCCCTCTCCTGGCAGGGGAGCGGCGGGACGGGCGTGCCCATCGGCTCACTGGCGGTGATCGGGGCGTGCCTCTGCTGGGGGATCGACAACAACCTGACCCAGAAGGTCTCCGCCGGCGACCCGGTGCAGGTGACCGCGGTGAAAGGCATGGTCGCGGGGGTCGTGAACCTGGGGATCGCCGCTCTACTCGGAAGCCGAATGCCATCCTTGCCCCTGGCCGCGATGGCTATGGTCGTGGGGCTGCTGGGGTACGGGTGCAGCCTGGTGCTGTTCGTCCTCGCCCTGCGCCAGATCGGCACCGCCCGCACCGGGGCCTACTTCTCCCTGGCACCATTTGTCGGAGCCGGGGTCTCGCTGCTCCTGGTCCGGGAAGCGGTTGGGCCGCTCTTCCTGGTAGCGGTCGTCCTTATGGGGGCGGGGGTGTGGCTGCACCTGACCGAGCACCACGAGCATGAGCACACCCATGAACCGATGGAGCACACCCACCGCCACCACCACGACGCCCACCATCAGCATGAGCACGACGGAACGGAGCCGTCGGGCGAGCCTCATACCCATCGGCATCGCCACCAGCCGCTGATCCACTCTCACCCGCACTTCCCGGACATCCACCACCGGCACGGGCACGCCGATAGATAAGTGGCGGTTCACTGGACCTATCGATCACCGCCCTTCCAGACGCACTGTTGGGAACAGCGGTGACTTGACAAGTGACCCACTAGTGCATCGTAGAACCGTTTCGAGCACCAAGGCGAGTCGCCGGGGGCCTGTGACTCACCCAGGTGCTGGTCGGCCAGTATCCGGCCTGCTTTCGTTTGGCACACCGGCGGTTGGGCCGGCAGGATCCGAGGGTGCCAAGCGACCGATTTGTCGGGTTCCGCCGCCGCGCTGCCAGTCCCGGCGACCGCTGACCACGGTTCTCGACCTTCAAGGGAGGCCATCTGTTCTTGCGATAGGTCCTTCTTCAATGACAAATCGAAGACCACGCAAGACCAGGCATAGACGACCACCGACTCCAAGCCAATCCGCCGGGATCGCCTTGACAGCCCCATTTCTGTATGCTAGCATCAATCCTATTCAAACATTTGAACATTAGAGCTTGAGAGACCGTGCTATGCCCCACCGTGCGTTAGTGGCGAAGGAACTTGCGGAGTTCTTGGGGGTTCTGTCGCATCCGCACCGCATTCGCATCATCGAAGAGTTGCGGGCTGGGGAACGTGATGTGAACACGCTGCAGGAAGCACTCGGCATCCGCCACTCCGGCGTATCGCAGCACCTGATGCTGCTCCGTGCGAACCGGCTCGTTTCCGAACGGCGGCAGGGGCGCCACGTTTTCTACCACCTACGCCAGCCTGAGATCGCCAGCTGGTTGCTGGAAGCGACCCGGTTCCTTGAGCTAGGAGCCGCAGTGGAGGAGTTGCGGGAAGCGATTGATAAGACCCGTCAGGATTGGGCAGTACCGTGAAAGTTCCTAGTTCATCGCGTCCCGTGGGACCCGTGGAAGGTAACGTAACAACATGCAAAAGCTAATCCAAGGAATTCACCAGTTTCAAGAAAACAGCTTCCGGCCACTGCAAGGGCTGTTCGAGGAGCTGGCGAAGGGGCAGAGCCCGGACACCCTCTTCATTACCTGTTCCGACTCCCGCATCGACCCGACCCTGCTGACCAGGGCCCAGCCCGGCGATCTCTTCATCCTTCGCAACGCCGGGAACATCGTCCCGCCGCACGGTGCGGGCAACGGAGGCGAGGCAGCGACCATCGAGTTCGCCGTAGCCGCCCTCGGGGTCAAGGACATCATCATCTGCGGCCACTC
>JANPLG010000081.1:0-1353 GCA_031426395.1 Actinomycetes bacterium | reverse complement strand
CGATGTAGGTGGAGTAGGTGAGAACCGGATCGATCACCAACTCGCGGGTTTTGTCGAACCGACCGAGGGCAAACTCGACGTTTCGCCCCTTGAGCCGGTACTGGGCCGCCACCGGAACCTGCTTCCCATCAATCACCTGATAGGCGATGGGCCGCTGCTGTCGCACCTCACCGCCACCGGCGATGGGCATGACGAGGTCCCCGTTCTTGTCCAGCCGGGGCTGGGCCGGCCCCGCCACCATGAAGCGGATCTTGCTTTCATCTGCCCCCGGCTTGACCACGAAATCGTACTCAAGCTGTCGCTGGGTGCCGTAGTAGACCAGGTCAATGCCAGGATAAACCGCCTCGTACTTGACACGGTCGAAGTGCGGAACATCCTTGGCCCACTTACTAGTGTCCTTACCCAAGAAGTAGTTGCTGCGCCCTGGCTGCGCACCAAGGGTCGAACCCTTCGCGTTGGGATTGGAACCCAGCAGACGCATCCCCACAGCGGCCCCTTGTGTCCTCTGGGATCGCTTGTCCTTCGGCGATCCTGCCTTGAGCAGCGTCATTGCCGACCGGTCAGGCGCAAGGTAGAGGGTATAGCCGGGTCCACGGGAGATGAAGTCCACCCCCTTGCCCACTTGCCCCCGATTGGGTTCAAAGCTCAGCGGCACGCGTGCGAAGTTGGCGCTGATCGCCTTCTTCGCATCCTGAATGGGATTAGTGGTGGCAGTTGCACCGGCACGGGAGGCTCCGTGGGCGGCCACCGTAGCGCCTGCGGCAGCACTTGCTCCCGCGAGGACCAGTAGAGGGCGCCATCGGACAACGGCGCGGCGCAATGAGTTAGTGGGCATTAGGGCATCTCCAAGGCACCGGGCCGGGACAGAACGTCTGGGGAGACGAAACGCTCGTCCGCGAAAGGACGGTCCGATCACCTGCTACTTCAATGGGGGGCAAAGAGCGGGGTCGGTAGCTCGTTGCCAAGTGAACCGTTCTACACCTTCTAGTCCTAGCCCTCCGTTGCTTGTTAGTTTTTCTAAGGGAACTCTGGCCGACGGGTCCGGTTGGGATTGAGAGATAGAGAGATGGACGGATGGAGAGACTTCAAGGTTGCCGTTCCCCACACCGGCCAACCGCTCGCCGGAAACGACCCCCAGCACCCAGCCTGCATCCCAGTAGGGAATTGACAGACCAGTCAGTTCGAGATGGAGCGATGGAGCGATGGAGCGATGGAGCGCCGAGATGGCGTCCCGCCTCCCGGCATTCCGCATTCCGCATTCCGCATTCCGCAATCGGTTGACTTGCCACGCAGAAAGGCGGCGGGGGCGGGGGGGGGCCCCCCGCCGCGTGGGTGTGCCGACACTGGCTTGGG
>JANPLG010000080.1:0-10673 GCA_031426395.1 Actinomycetes bacterium | reverse complement strand
GCCCATTCGCTAATCGACTTTGATCGGCACGTGGCAAAGCCTTCCGTCACGTCGGCGGCTCTTGCAGCATCGATCGGATCGATACAAGCCACTGCCGAACCGGCTCACCCTTACCCCGCAAAAGGGACTTCAAGGCTCTTCGCGAGGTGAACGGCAGCGGAAGAGCGGATGCGTATTCCACCGTGCTGGAGCGGGGTGCGATGCGTATCGGGTTTCAAGCCGCTACTCTTCCACCGCTTGAAGGCCGGTACCTGCTCTCCTTCTTTCCGTCATTCGCCGAGCGGGCGCCAGGTGTCCGCGCTGAGCCTGCACCCACTCGTACCGTTGCCGCCCCCGGTCCTGTTCGCCCACCTGCTGCAGGAAGAGCAGCAATTCCCGCCGCCGCAAAGTGACCGCCGCGCGGGCGCAGGCAGCACAGACGCCCACCTCTGCGCTCGTACACGCGGCACAGCTGGATGCATCGCCTCTGGAACGCTCCATCCGTATCCTCCTACTCTTCAGAGACAAGAAGTGTGCCCCGGATGGATTGGTGCGTAAACAATTGGCGTCTCGATAGATCAGATAGTGGCCGTTCGCTTTCTGCAGGCAATGCCCGCGGCCGTCGCAGAAAGCGTGCAGGGGGAAGGAGCTCCAAGCTCCCTCCCCCTGTCGATTGCCGACCTGTCCTTGTTTGAGATCCATACCTCTATGGGTTCGGGTCCGATAGCCAAAACCCCTTTCAGGGCTGGCGTCCGCTACTTGCCCTTGCTCCGCTTGCGCCCGGTCCAGAGCAGGCCTGCCAGCGGCAGCAGCCCGCCGGCGGAGAGCTCCAGGGCTCCCGGTTCCGGCGTCAGTTCCGCTGTCCCTACGTTGTCCACCACCCCGCCGATCCGCACCTGCGCCACATCCACGAAGTTCGCCGTTGGATTGACGGATTGCAATAGCACGCGGGTCAGCGTGTTCGTGCCAGTGGCCTGCACGCGGAACACGTTTGAGCCGTTCCCGCCCAGGGCCAGAGTAGTCGATTGCTGCCCGAATGACCCGAAGGCCGTGAGCATGATGAAGCCGTCGGTTGCGGCGTCGACGCCGAACTTCAGGTCGTTGAAGGCATCGAAGGTCGCGTCCGCCAGGCTGATGTTGAGCGCGCTGAAGGTGCTGGTGCCCACCGGCGTGATGCGCGCCTGCCCGGACGAATTCGCCCCACTGATCACCTGGCCGGTGCCATTGGTATCGAACCGCACTTGAGCGCCCGTGTTGTTGGTCACGCCGAAGATGTTGGTCCCGGTGGTGGCACCCTGAAAGAGAACATTCTCATCAGGATTGCCGCCACCGCCGCCACTGAAAGTCACCTGCGCGGACGCGGGCGATGCAGTCATCAAGACCGCCGATGCAAAAACCGCCCCGAACATAGTTCGAGGAATGAAGCGTTTCACGGTTGCTGGTCCTTTCCAATTGCTCTGAAGTTAATTGCTGGCGTGTACACCGGAAGATGGATCGTTTGGGTCGAAATCCACCCCTCATTGGCTGATTGCTGGGGGTGCTTCTCTTCGACTGACCCATAACCTGACGTGCGCCACAGGTTTGCCCTGTTGTGGGCGGAGACACGTACATATACATCACTTACCCCGTGATTGCTCGGGAAAGACGATTTAATTTGCAAAATCGAACACTGCAACTGTTCGATACACTGCCGTAAACCCGTTTAGTCATACGCTCGGTCAGGGCTTGAAGAGCAAGCTGATGAGCTCTGGAATTACTGTGTTAGCGAAGGGTCCATGAGGCCTCGGAGGCGAGCGCTGCATCCATGTGAGTGGTAACCGACGTGATGAAACGTGAAGCCAGATTGCGCACCAACCATTGAAGGGGATGCATCTCCACCCGGCGTTCACGGATCTCAGAAGATCATCACCTCCGTTCGGCTTGCAGGGTATGCACCAGCACACGCAATGAGCGCGTCTCACGCATCGGTAAAGCAATACATGACTAAAACGTTACACGTCCGTTGCTGCGGGGTAGAGACAGATCGTCTTCGGATCAGATCACGAACCCCGGTTTATGGTCCTTCGATGACATCCGTCTGATCGATTGCAATGATAGTACGTTCTGCCGTCGTCACCGGTCGCCGAGGAGGCGATCCCCGATGCTGAAATCTCACTCTTCTCTCTCCGTGCTGGCGCTCGCACTTGGCCTTTGCGCCGCCGTCCTCCCCTCCCCAGCCTCCGCCAATCATCCCGTGCTGGTAGAAGGCAACAACGCTGCAGATGGAGCTCCCGGCACCACCACGGTTCCGCCCGGCACTGGGGGCGACTACGATGGCGATGGGCTGGTTGGCGTGGCCGAGGACACGGACAACTCAACCGACCGGGTGTTCGGCACCCTGGCCGCTGCGCTGGGAGCGGCCAACGGCGGCGCGAACAATAACGGAAAGATCATCATCGTCACCAGTGGCCGCTTCGCGGAGCAATTGACGATCACCCCCAATCGCGTCGTGGTCATCGAAGCGGCCCCGGGGGTAGAAGCTGACCTGGACGCAGTGCTCGCGGGCGATCCGGGCAGCGTGGCGCGGCAGGGTGGCGTGGGCATTACGGTCAATGTGGCTCCCACCCCGGACCAGCGGCGCGTCATTCTCCGCAACCTGGAGATCCGCAACTTCCGCGTCGGCCTCCTGGTGACGGGAGCCGCCCGCGTAACGGTGGAGAAGTGCCGCTTTGATAGCAACCTGAGCGCCAACATCATGGCCAGCGGGAGTTCTCGCCTGGCGGTGGTTGATACCTCCGTGCTTGCCGCGGGCGTCCGGCTGGGGGGTGCGCCGGACAACAACCCGGCACCAGGCCACGGCATTGCGTTCACGGAACAGTCCAGCGGTATGGTCTGCCGCTCCACCATTGTCGGCAACACTGCTGCGGGTGTGTTCAAGAGCAGTTCCGGCCAGGTGAGCCTGCAGGACAACTGCCTTTTCGACAACTCCCCTGACCTGCTCGGCTTCCGAGGGAACAGCGACAACCACCGGAGGAACGACAGCAAGTAACAGCATCCACCTGCTAGCATGGACCACGCCGGGTCTCCCAGTCGGCGTGGTCTACGTCTCCCCGGATTCTCGTGGTCCGCGATCGCAGGCGCCACGCCGTCCCAGCCTTACTGCTCATCCTCAGGCCGGTTGACCGCGATCCGCCGCCGCAACTATTGAACATTGGATGGATTGACTTGCTAGGAAGCCACCCGGGTCGTACAGAGACGGGTGTTTACTATCAGCGCCAGCACCCGTTGACGCGAAGATCGCCCGGATCACGCATCCGCGTTGCGGGCGGGGCGGTGCATCAGGACCGCGCCAATGGACTGACCGTGAGCGTTCTGGATCGGCCGCGCCTCACCCTCCAGGACTACGACCGCGCCGTCCGGTCGCCGGACTTTCCACTGGGTTGTGGGGACGTCCTCGCCCTGGAGCACCGCGCGGGCGAGCGGCAGTTCGTGGAACGGGTGAGGCCGCTCGTCCATCGTGAGAAGCTGATAGGCGTCGCTGTAATCGTTCGGCGGGACGTTCAGGTGAATGACGCCGTGAAGGGACTTCGCCGTGTCGTTCAGGAAGGTGATCCGGCCGTCGCCATCCGCGATGATGATCCCATCGCTTAGCTGGGAAAGGACCGTTTCGCGCTCTGCCACCAGGCGCTGGACTTCACGGCGTGCCCGAACATGCCCGCTGACTTCCACGCTCACGCTGATCAGGCCGTAGACCTGGTCGCTCTCGTCCTCCAGCGGGTGGTACGTGATGTCGAACCAGCCGTCCTCCATCTCGCCGGTCCCGAAGCGGTCAAAGCGCACCGCCACCTCCCGGCTCTCCCACGTCTCACCGGAGGCATAGACCGCGTCCAGCCGCTCGAAGTGGCCCTGACCGGCCAGCTCCGGCAGGGCTTTCCGCACCGTCAGTCCTTCCAAGTTGCGTCCCCCCAGCATCTGGCGGGCCCGCTCATTCATCTGCTCGATGCGGTGATCCGGCCCGGTCAGCACGCTCAGCGCCACCGGTACCTCGTTGAACACGCGACGCACCTTCTCCCGTTCAAGACGAACCTGTGAGAGCGCGGCGGCATGCACCTCGGCTGCGCGCTTCACGGCGTCCACGTCGATGTTGGTCCCGACCCAGGTGGTGATGCCACTCGACCCACGGAGCGGCTTCGCCCGGACCTCATGCCATCGAAATTGGTGGTCGGCACCACGCAGCAGCCGGAATTCCGCTGAGTAGGGCGTTCCAGACTGGAGCGCGTGGGACCAGCGGCGGACCACTTCGGGGAGGTCGGCTGGATGAACGCGGTCCTGCCACCCCTCGCCCACAATCCGCTCTGCGGTCAGCCCGAAGTAGTCACTGACGAACCGGTTGACGAACGTCAGCGCGCCGTCCGGGGACGCCTTCCAGACTTGCACCGGGAGGGCGTCCAGGATTTCCGCGTTCGTCTCTGCGAGGCTCAGTGTCATAGCGAGGTCGGGCTTGATCGGAAGGAGCTGGGCGACACCAGATTGACCAGCGGCGAGTTCATTCCCTGCAACAATTTGCCACCACCAGGACGCTGGCAACTCGATTCTGGCGCGTCGACCTAACTGCGCGCGGAAGGGCGGCGGCCGGGCAACCCATTCGAACAAGGCAGGTGCGATGGGCGGGAGGCCACCGACCCTCGCGCGGAGATCGCTGATCGCAGCTCTCAGTAGGATCGCAGCTCCAAGTAGGCCGGTGGGACCGGCAAGGCGAAACTGTCGTGGGCGAAGTGGGTCGAAAGCATAGTGCACGCGACGCTCTACGGCGTGGACGGACCGGCGCGTTCAGTTGGTCCCCAGGTTCGATGCAAAGGCACTCGATGCGGCGTGCTCTTCCAGTTACCCTCTGCCTTGCGATGTTCGGCGCGGTCGCCGGCCTGACTTTTGGCGCTGCTTCCACTGCGGCTCCGGTACCCGCCACCCCTCAGGGTGCCGCGCCGGCAGCGGATCCGGCCGCCACAGAAGAGTTCTTCGAGACCCGCGTGCGACCGTTGCTCTCCCGCCGCTGCGGAAGTTGCCATGGAACGGTGAAGCCTGCCGGCAAGTTGGACGTAATGAAGAGGGAGTCGCTGCTCAAGGGCGGCACCCGCGGTCCGGCGATCCTACTGAAACGCCCCGCCGAAAGCCTGCTCTTGAAGGTGGTGCGGCACGCGCCGGGCGTCCCCGCGATGCCTCCTTCCGCGCTGTTGCCTCCGGCGGAGGTTGAGGTGCTGCGCGCGTGGGTGCAGGCCGGAGCGCCGTGGCCAGCGGCTGTCGCTACCAAGGATGGCCCACTCTGGTCCATGCAGCCGGTCAAGAGTCCCGCCGTTCCTCGCGTCAGGAACGCGGCGTGGGTGCGGAACCCGGTCGATGCGTTCATCCTCCAGCGTCTGGAACGGGAGCGGATGGTGCCCGCTGCGGAAGCGGACCGCCGCACGCTGATCCGCCGCCTCACCTTCGACCTCATCGGCCTTCCGCCCACGCCTGCAGAGGTGGATGCGTTCCTTGCCGATGCACGTCCCGACGCCTATGAGCGGCTAGTCGACCGTCTCCTCGCCAGCCCGCACTACGGGGAGCGGTGGGCACGCTACTGGCTGGACGTCGCCCGCTATGCGGATACCAACGGCTACGAGCGGGATGCCGAGAAGCCGTATTCATGGCGGTACCGCGATTACGTGATCCGTAGCCTGAACGCCGACAAACCGTACGATCGCTTCGTAACGGAGCAGCTTGCGGGCGACGAGTTGCCCGGAGCGACCGAGGAGACGCGGGTCGCCACTGGCTTCCTGCGTCTCGGCACCTGGGACGACGAGCCGAACGACCCGGTCGAGTATCAGTATGAGCGCCTCGACGATCTGGTCCACTCCACGGGAACGGCCTTCCTGGGGCTGACGATCCGCTGCGCGCGCTGCCACGACCACAAGTTCGATCCGATCCCGCAGAAGGACTACTACGCCATCGGTGCCGCCTTCTGGGGCGGGTACCTGGAACCGGCGGATCGGAAGCTGGCTGGCGGGCCTCCGCCCCAGCGCCTGGGTGAGACCGTCCTCGGCTTCACCGACCGCAGCGCCGATGCGCCTCCCCTCAAGCTCCTGGTCAACGGTGACCCTCGTCGAGCCACGGAGGTGGTTGGCCCAGGCTTCCTAACTTCCGTTACCTCGCTGACTGGCAAAGTCGCGACCCCGCCTCAGGGGACCGCAACGACCCATCGGCGGCTCCAACTCGCCCGGTGGATCACCGATCCGCGCAACCCGCTCACCCCGCGCGTGCTGGTCAACCGCATCTGGCAGCACCACTTCGGCGAAGGGCTGGTGCGGACCCCGAACAACTTCGGCCGGAAGGGCAGCCCGCCCACGCACCCGGAACTCCTGGACTGGCTCGCAGCCGGGTTCGCCGGAGCCCCCAGTTCCGCCTCTCGACCGACGACTAACCAGAAACCAGCAACCAGAAACCAGAAACCGGACCCGTGGTCGATCAAGTCGCTCCATCGCGTCATCGTGACATCGGCGACCTACCGGATGGCGTCGGTCCATCCCCGGCAGGCGGAGTACGAGCAGCGCGACTACGCCAACGAGCGCTGGTGGCGCTTCAACCGCCGCCGCCTCGACGCCGACGCGCTTCGCGATGCGATGCTCTCCGTCAGCGCTGAACTCAACCCGGCGATGGGCGGTCGCGGCTTCACGCCGACGGTCAGCCGTGAGGCGTTGGAGGGCCTGAGCCGCAAGGGAGCGGAGTGGCAGGCGTCGCCACCTGCGGAGCAGCGGCGGCGCACCGTCTACATGTTCCTGAAGCGCGCCTTGCTGATGCCGTTCCTGACCGCCTTCGACTTTGGCGACACCACGCAGCCGTTGGAGCAGCGTTCCACCGGTGTCGTCGCTCCGCAGGCGTTGGCGCTGATGAACAATGCCTTCAGCCACGAGCAGAGTCAGGCCTTGGCCCGGCGAGTGACGGCCCAGGTGGGCGACGATCCGCGAAAACAGATTGATCAGCTCTGGCGGGTGGCCTTCGGGCGTGTTCCCACTGCCGGTGAGCGCGCCTCGGCCTTGACCCACTTGCAGACACACGTTGCGCCGGAGAGCACCGCTCGGCGTCCGGCCCCGCAATTGCCGGATGGACTCGCCGAGCTCCAGCTCTGGCTACGCGCCGACCGAGGCGTCCAGCTTGACGCCAATGGCCGCGTTGAGAAGTGGGCGGACGGTTCAGGCAGGGGACACCATGCCTCGCAGGCCGCGGCGGCTGCCCGCCCAACCTTGACCGCAGACGGATTCAAGTTCACCGCAGCCGCCGCTCCCAAGGGTTTACCGGCCCTCCGCTTCGACGGTCTGGGCCGATGGCTTGATCTGGCCGGACAGCCGATCACTGCTCCGGGCTACACCATCGTGGCAGTGGTTTCGGATCGAGGTAAGGAAGGGCTGCGGGAGATCTTCTCTAACTGGCGGCGGGAGAGCAACATCTTCGGATCCCTCTTCCTCGGCACGACAGGGCACGGGGCGATCCGGTTCAGCGACGCCTTCTCTCCGGCAGGGTCGCTGACCGCGCCGGAGGAGCCGCTGATCCTCACGGCTTCAAACGGCGCGGCGGGAGCGAAGGTCTTTCAGGATCGCCGACTGCTGGCGCAACGCGCGGAGCCGCTGCCAGCCCGCAAGCTGGATGCGCCGTACGTCATCGGCCAGCAGGGAAACATCGGCGGCGAGTATTGGAACGGCGACATCGCAGAGCTGATTGTCTTCAACCGCGAGCTTGCGGCCCAGGAGCGCGAGGGACTCTGGGACTACCTTTCGGCGAGATACGGCATCGACGTTCCGCCCACGCCCCTGTCTCCCCGACAACTCGCCCTGGCATCACTCGCCCACGTCCTGCTCAACACCAACGAGTTTCTCTTCATCGACTGACCGTGAACCGCACTGCAGGCTTGGACACCCTTCACACCTCGTCGCCTCTGATCCGCGTGTATCAACAAATCCGCGTCATCCGCGTTCCATTCCGAACGGGCTGGCCCGACCGTAGGGAGTAACTGCGATGTCAACCGACGAAATCGTCAGCAATGGTTCACCGCTGTTCCCTTGCGGACGGACGCGGCGGGAGTTCGTCTGGGAGATGGGCGGCGGGTTTGTCGGCCTGGCGCTGACGAGCCTCCTCTCGGCGGATGGCTTCGCCTATGCGGATGCCCCCATCCGCGAGGCCACTCCCGAAGGTCCGCTGCTTCCCCGAAAGCCGCACTTCAAGGGGGGAGCCAAGAGCGTCATCTTCCTGATGATGAACGGTGCACCCAGCCACATCGACACATTCGACTACAAGCCGGCACTGGCGAAGTACGCCGGCCAGGAGTTACCCGCCAGCTTCAAGTTCACCAATTCCGGCGACCGTAAGAAGGGCTTCCTCACGCCCTCCTGGCGGCCGTTCCGCCCGGGCGGCAAGAGCGGCCTGATGATCAGCGATTACTTCCCCAAGGTGCGTGAGCACGCGGACAAGTTGGCCATCGTCCGGTCGTGCCACACGGATAGCCACGCGCATGGGTCAGCGCTGGTGGCGATGAACACCGGGAGCACGCTGATCGGGAAGCCATCCCTCGGGAGTTGGTGCGCCTATGGGCTCGGGACGCCCAACCAGAACCTCCCCGGCTATGTCTGCATCCTCGACCAGCGCGGCGGCCCAATCAGCGGCCAGCCGAACTGGGGCTCCGGGTATCTGCCTTCAGTTTTCCAGGGCACGCTCTTCCGCCCCAGCGGCGACCCCGTGCTGGACCTTCGCGGCCCGGTGGAGGGAAAGCCGCAGCGCAAGCAGCTTGACCTCCTCGCGGAGCTGAACCAGCGCCACCTGGACGCGCGGCCGGGTGGGCGGGAGCTGGCGTCACGTATCCAGACCTACGAGCTCGCCTTTCGGATGCAGAGCGAGGTGCCGGAGGCGGTCGACCTGGCCAGCGAAAGCCCGAGGACGCTGGACCTGTACGGCGTTGGGAAGCAGCCGATGAACGAGTTTGGCCGCAACTGCCTGATCGCGCGACGGCTGGTGGAGCGCGGGGTCCGCTTCGTGCAGCTTTACTCGGGCGGCGGTCACTTGGAGGAGACGTGGGACGCCCACGAGAGCATCGAGAAGAACCACGGCCGCCACGGCGCGGAGGTCGACCAGCCGATTGCGGCTCTCCTCACCGACCTGGAGCGCCGGGGGATGCTGGAAGACACGTTGGTGGTCTGGGGCGGCGAGTTCGGGCGGATGCCTTTTGCGGAAGGAGCGGGTGCGCCCGGTCGTAATCACAACCCGTACGGGTTCAGCATGTGGCTGGCCGGAGCGGGCGTGAAGGGCGGCATCACTTACGGAGAGACGGACGAGTTCGGCTTCGCGGCCGCAGTGGACAAAGTCCACCTGCACGACCTGCACGCCACCATCCTGCATCTCATGGGCATGGACCACACCCGGCTGACCTACTTCCACCAGGGTCGCGATGAGCGGCTCACGGACGTGTACGGGAACGTCGTGAAGGGCATCCTGGCCTAACGCATACGCTTCGGATGAAGGCCAGCCTTCAGTTTCGAGCGTTGGCGGGTAAACCAGCAAGAATCTGTGCGCCGTGGGGAACGCCACTGGCCGGATTGGTGACCGATCAAGACAGGCGTGTGGCAATCGCTGCGCAGAATGGCGGTGCCGATGAGCGATAGCGTGGCGAGCGGCACCGTCCGGCATCGGCTGAATCCGATGCCTACCCACGCGAACCCCCGTACGGGTCTGAATGCACCTCGGTTGCACGATGGCCCGATGGCCCGATGGCCCGATGGCAGCATCTGCACCCTTCCCACCTGGGCGGCTCGACCAAAGACACGGGCAGCCCACCCTTTAAACGAAAGTTAACTTCGTCCTCGGGTGCCGTTAATGCTGCGTAGACGAAGCTGAGGTCGGGCCTCTAACGGGTCCACACTTGCCCGGAGTGGTCCATGAAACAGAGACGCGCCTTCACCCTAATCGAGTTACTGGTGGTCATTGCCATCATCGCAATTCTTGCCGCCATCCTCTTTCCCGTCTTCGCACAGGCACGGGAAGCCGCCCGCAAGACCGCCTGCATCTCCAACCTGAAGCAGATCGGAACGGCGGTGATGATGTACACGCAGGACTATGATGAGATCTTGCCGCAGACGGGCTGGCAGGGCCCCTGCACCAACCCGGCCAACGCCGCACAGGCCGGTGACCAGTACTTCAGCGGCACCTTCGCCTTTCCGATGGCGGCCGCGCCGTACATCAAGAACTGGGCCATCTTCGCCTGTCCCTCTGATCCAGACAAGGGCGGTTGGGGTAAGCAGGGCTCCTACTGCTTTGAGGCGCAGTTGCTGGCCGTGAACATGCCGGGCTCCTTCAC
This sequence comes from Actinomycetes bacterium, assembly GCA_031426395.1. Taxonomy (GTDB): domain Bacteria; phylum Armatimonadota; class SYMT01; order SYMT01; family SYMT01; genus JANPLG01. Next base: position 343 of record JANPLG010000080.1, on the reverse strand, counting down.
TGGGATGATGAGCACGCCGAACGCAATGACGAAGTCGTTCCCGCTCTCCTACGCGGGCAATTACTTCCTCAACAAGGTCTACCTGGGACGAGGCACGGCGGTGCAAATGGCGGGACTTGCGGACATCCGCAACCCAGCCCAGGTCTTCTACGCCGCTGACGTAGGCAGCCAGGTGACCGCAGGCAACGCTTTCGCCGGCTGGTACATTGCTCCTGGATACGGCAACAACGCCACTGGCAATGGGCGGTGGCCCAAGGGCCTGCGGCACGCCGAGGGCCGAAACTGGGTCTTCTGCGACGGTCACGCCAAGTGGTACAAGGACCCGCCCTTCGTGGTGAACGGT
>JANPLG010000079.1:0-2738 GCA_031426395.1 Actinomycetes bacterium | reverse complement strand
CTTATCCACGGCGGTGCCGACGTCTTGATCCCAAGCGATCATGCTAAGCGCCTCGCCCAGGCTGCTGGCAGTGCTGAGACCTGGATCGTCCCCGGCGCACACCATACATGCGGCAGGGTGATTGCACGCGATGAATACCCGCGCCGGGTGAGCAGCTTCTTCCGACGTCACTTGCTCGATTCGGCGTGAACCGGTCACACACCGCAGACCTCTCAACATTCCCTAGCCGGGCACGCAGCCTGCGCGGTTAGCTTCCGGGGCTGAGGAATCCCGGTTGTATCCCAGGCAATGCTGCACCGAAGGCAGCCGACCGGTCAGAGGGCGGATAGGCCTTCCTACCCGCCTCCGTCCCAGCGTCCAGGGCTGGTACCGACCAGGTTTAGAACACGTAATCAAGGTCCAAGCCAGCGCTCTTCAGCCGCCCGGTCTTCGCAACGCGCTTGTCGGTGACCGTGAGCTTCCATTTGCCGGCCGTGGGTTTGCCCTGGAGCTGCACCAGGCTCTCCGCCGGCGGGGTGTCTTCGGGGTACTTCGCAGACGCCCTTCCGCCGGTGCCCGCACGACGCAGCACGACCACCGTGCCGTCCGGGTGCCGGAGCTTGATCTCCAGGTCCTCCGGGCGCGGATGGTCGATCTCGAGGTCCAGCTTGGCAGCCCGGATGGTGGCACCTGGCGATCCGCCGTCCTGAATGTCGAAGACATGCTCGGCTGGCTTTGACCTATTATCCGGGATGGCCATGTCCATGCCGATGGATGTGCCTGACGAACCAGAGCCGGAACCGGGGCGAATGGGAGGCATCGGTCCGATGGTGGTGGTAACCATCCGGCGGTAACCCACCAGCCCAAACACGCCTAGCAGCGCAACGAGGATGACCAGCGCCGCAACGATCGCGCATCCCACGGCAAGGATCGTTCCACCACCACCTGACTTCCGTTCGGACACTGGCATCGCTACGTCTCTCCAGACGGGAAAAGGCAGGGCCCGCCTTTCGGCAAGCCCTGCCCTTGTTCAACGACGAACCAACCCGAAGGGTTCGGTCTACGCCTTGTCCGGAACCTCGAAGCCCTTGCGATATTCGCGTGTGAGGTGCTTGTTGGCCTTCTTGTCCTTGAAGGTCTCCTTCTTCACGTTCAGATCCAGTTTCGGTCCCAGGCGGTACTGGTCACGGGAGAGATCCACACCATTCTCCGAGAGGTGCTGCTTCATGCGGTCGAACGTCTCCGCTGCGTGCTCGTTCTCCGCGACGACTTTCGGGGTCTCGTTGAAGCCCGCCTGCTCGCCGCGCAGGTAGGAGATGTTGCCGAGGTGGCAGAGCGCGCTGGAGAGGTGGCCTTCGTAGATCTCTCCCTTCAGGTCGTCTCGCTTTCGGCTGCGCATGCAGTCGATGAAGTTACGATAGTGATCCCCGTTGCCGCTGAAGGTCTGGAGCATCGTGCCGCTCTTGTCGTATGCCGCGCCGGCGCTGTATCCGGTCAGCACGACGTAGCCGTTCTCGCAGTGGAAGATGTTGCCGACCTTCGCACCACGATAGTCGTTCGTCTTGAGGCCACGGGTCTCGAAGATGAGCAGGCTGTCACCGTAGTCCATCACCGCAACGTGGGTGTTGGGGGTCTCGCCATCGTCCTCGTAGCCCAGGCGGCCACCCAGGCCGACCACCGACTTCGGCATCTCGTTCTTGCCGAGGCCCCAGCGGGCCACGTCTACCTGGTGGATCCCTTGATTGCCGAGGTCGCCGTTGCCCGTATCCCACTGCCAGTGCCAGTTGTAATGGAACTTGTTCTGGTGGAATGGCCGCTCCGGCGCGGGTCCGAGCCAGAGATTGAAATCAACTCCAGCCGGCACGGCACCCGAAGCGAGCTTGCCGATGCTGGTGCGCGGCTTGTAGCAAAGACCGCGCGCCACGATCACCTTGCCGAGCTTGCCGGACTGGACATACTCGATGGCGTCCCGGGTGCCCTTAGTGGAGCGGATCTGCGTTCCGGCCTGACACATCCGACCGTATTTCCGCGCCGTATCGACCATCACGCGTCCCTCGTGGACGTTGTGGCTGACCGGCTTCTCCACGTAGACATCCTTGCCCGCCTGCATCGCCCAGATGGCGGCGAGGGAGTGCCAGTGATTGGGGGTCGCGATGGAGACAGCGTCGATTTCCGGGTCATCAATGATCCGGCGCAGGTCCTGGATTGCCTTGGGTGCCGGCTTCCCGAGGTCGGTGACGATCTTGGCAGCACCGGGGATGGCGTTCATGTCGCAATCGCAGAGAGCCGCGATCGTGACGTCGTTCATCTTCGCATAGCCGGAGATGTGGTCCTTGCCCCGACCCCGCACGCCAATCACCGCGATGCGGATCTGGTCGTTCGGCCCGATCACGCGGCCGGTGCGCTGCGGCTCCGCCGCCCAGGCGCGTGACCCCGAAAGGCCGGCGGTGGCCGCCACGGTGGTGGCGAACAATGAATCTTCAAGCAGCTCTCTTCGCGTGAGCCTCGCCATGATGCTTCTCCTCGTGCTTCCGCACGGTGCCCGTTCAAGTGAATCCACGGGCTTCCCGCCTTGGGTCAACTGTGGCCCAGGCGTTTCCGTTAGTTACCAGCAGGTGGGTGGAGACTCCTCTGCGAATCGCAGCAATCACACAGAATTGCCTTGCAATGCCCAGACTGAGCCAGTAGCCAGCAGCAGATCGACTACGACGCGCTACTTTTGGGCCTTCTCCGTCCCCGCTCCGACCGGTGCAACAAAG
>JANPLG010000078.1:0-29413 GCA_031426395.1 Actinomycetes bacterium | reverse complement strand
TCGGTTCCCCAGCCACCCCGCACCCAAGTCCGCATTCCGCATTCCGCACTCCGCATTCCGCACTCCGCATTCCGCACTCCGCATTCCGCACTCCGCATTCCGCATTCCGCATTCCGCATTCCGCACTCCGCATTCCGCATTCCGCACTCCGCATTCCGCAATCGAGTGACCGGTCCCGATGCCTGAAGCCCCCCGCCCCATGCCCCACGCCGATGGCCCCTCACTGGGGCAGCATCGGCTGGCGGTGGTGCTTGCCGGCGTGCTCTGGAGCACCGGCGGCTTCTTCATCAAGACCCTGAGCGCCAATCCCGCCTGGCACGCGTCGGCCCTGGCCATCACCAGCTATCGCTCCTTCTTCGCGGCGTTGGTGCTGCTGCCGCTACTCTGGGGACGCAAGCTGCCGCCTCTCCGGGAATCCCTGGTCTCCATCGTCATCTACTTCGTGCTGCTGGTCACCTATGTCGCTGCGAACCAGGGCACCAGCGCCGCCAACGCCATCCTGCTGCAGTACACCGCGCCGCTCTGGGCCCTGATCCTCGGCCCTCTCTTCTTCCGCGAGCGCTTTCAGCGGGAGGATGCCTTCGCCCTTGTGATCGCTATGGCCGGCATGGCGGTGATCTTCGGGGGCAATTTCCAGGGCGGCGAGAAGATTCCGTTGGTCATGGGCCTGGGGAGCGGCCTCTTCTTCGGCATCTTCCTCCTCTGGCTCCGCCGGCTGCGCGGCACGGACCCTATCTCCGTCACCGTGATCAACAACTTTGGGGTTGCCGTCCTCGGCGCTTTCGCGCTGGCCGTGCTTCAGCCGGGAGAACTCACCGCCATTCCACGCGCCCTGGCCGGGGAGACGGCCATCCTGCCGGCCCTCGGCATGCTCCTGCTGGTGGGAGCCGTGCAGATCGCCCTCCCGTACGTGCTCCTCACCTGGGGACTCCGCAAGGTCAACGGCACGGAAGCCGGCCTGCTGGCCCTGGTGGAGCCGCTCCTGAATCCGATTTGGGTCGTCTTTCTCATCGGAGAGCGGCCCACGGACTACACTCTCATTGGCGGCGCGCTGATCCTGCTGGCCCTCCTCCTCCGCTACACGCTCTTCAGAGTGCGGAAAGTGACCCGCTGACAGGCAGGGCTAGCTACGACCTTCAATGTTGTGCCTCACCCCACATTATTGACATTGTCAAGCCGATTGATTAGGCTTGGAGACGTTGTGTAAAGGCAACGTCTTCTGCGGGAACGGGGGCCAATTGATGCGCGGAAACCCAAGCATAGATCCGACGGTGCTCGGCAAGCGCCTTTCCGACCTTCGCAAGTCACGCGGGATCTCGCAGGAGGTGGCTGCGAAGCGCCTTGAGTTGTCGCGACCCACCTTCATCGCCATTGAGAAGGGCACGAGGCCGGCGACTCCTGATGAGTTGCTTGACCTCGCGATGCTCTACGGCTGCTCTGTCCATGACTTTGCCAAGCCCGGCGTCTCACTGCCCACGTTCGCCCCGCTCTGCCGCCTCACCAGCGCACCCGGTATCAACCAGGAGAATCTCTCCGGTAGCATCGCGGACTTTCAAGGCGTGTGCGAGGCTTTCATCACGCTACTGGAACTGGCGGGCGGCCGTCGCGACCCTCCACGTTATCCAGAGCAGTACTCCATCCTCGGCCTTCCGCCAACCGTTGCGGCCGAGGAGATCGCCGACCTCGAGCGAGGCCGGCTGGCGCTGGGTCAGCGTCCCGTCGCTGACCTATTCCGGCTGCTTGAGAAGGACTTGGGCCTCACGGTGTTTGTCATGCCGCTCCGCGAGTTTCGCATTGCCGGCATGTTCCAGTACGTTGAGCCGCTCGGAGGATGCGTTCTAGTCAATGGGAGCCATCCGCGCACTCGCCAGTACTGGACTGCCGCCCATGAGCTTGGCCACTTTCTGGTGGACCGCTACAGCAGCGAGGTGACCATGCTTCCCGAAGGCGGGAAGAAGCCACCGGCTGAACAGTTTGCCGATTGCTTCGCCGCCAACTTCCTGATGCCTTCGGCCGGTCTGCGGCAGGGGTTCAACTCCGTGGTCCGTGAGCGTGGCGACTTCACCGTGGCCGATCTTTGCTGGATGGCCGATCACTACCTCGTCTCGGTGGAGGCGATGGCGCGTCGACTTGAGGGCTTGGGTTGTCTCGGACGCGGTGCTTGGTTGCGCCTCTCGAGCAGTCAACTCGGTAGCAGCAAAGTGCGTAAAGAGTTAGGCCTCGCTCCGGCGCACAAGTCACACCTCCAGTTACCTACGCGTTACGTCAACACTGCGGCGCGTGCGTTTGAACTTGAGCTGATTGGGGAGAGCGAGCTCATGCGCTACTTGCGGTGCAGTCGCGTTGAGGCACGTGAGTTGATTGAACGGCTTGGTAATACGAGCGACTTCGATCAGGAAACGGGTGACGAGTATCAGCTCACGCTTCCACTGGAACTGGTGTTGAGCGCCGCCCATTCACGAGAGGCTTGACCTGTGGCGATTCTCCCCATCGCCTGGGATGCCTGCGCACTCCTCAACCTGGCCGCGACTGGGCGTGCGGAAGAGATCCTTGAGTCTCTCGCTTGCACGTCTTGGGTAGTGTCCGAGACCCTGGACCGCGAGGTGCTCCACCTTCGCCCATTGCCGGAAAGCCTCTCACAAGACCTCCAGGCATTCAGCTTTGAACCGCAGTTGGCAACGGGTCAATTGAGTAAGGTAACCCTTGAGCCGAGTGAACTGCTGAGCTTTGTCCACTTCGCACTGCGTGTCGACGACGGCGAGGCGCGGACCATTGCATTGGCCCATCATCGAAGCATGCGCATCGCCACCGATGATCGCCCCGCACTTCGGCTGATGTCCCAGCTCTCGCCGCCCGTACCGCCGTTGACGACGCCCGAATGGCTCAAGCAATGGGTGGTCCAGCAGGCCGTTGGTAGGCTAGACGCCGCCGAGGTTCTTCGGCGTGTCGAACTCTGTGCCCGGTATAGACCAGGTCCGCGCCACCCGCTATTCGAGTGGTGGGAGGACACGATCACTCACCGTTGAAGCGGGTGCATCGTTGAAGTAGCGATGTACCTGACGTATGCCCGGTGGGGCCGCCTCTCGATCCGATCCGGGTCCACTTCCTCATCGAAGGGCGTCCAACGCGCTACACTCTCTCATGGGTGGAGCGCTGATCCTGCTGGCCCTCCTCCTACGCTAAACTCTCTTCCGACCCAAAATCCCCGCGACTGCGTATAGCTGCGCCAATTTTGTTGCTTCTCACCGGAGCGATCCATGCCCTCTCGACCCTCCCTCCCCTCTGCCCTTCTATGCCTCTCATTGGCCGCAGGCGCCGTGCTTCCGGCAGGCGCCCAGGGAACGCGCGCTGACTACGACCGCGCCGCCGGCCTCGCCGCGCGCTTCCGGGGGAAGGTTGTGCGGGACCGGATCGTGCCGCGTTGGCTGGACGCCGACCGGCTCTGGTATTCCGTCGACCTCCCCGGCGGCAAGCGCGAAGCCTGGCTGGTGGATGCCCGAACCGGGGCAAAGACCCCTCACACCGGAGCGGTTCCCGGTGCGGCGGCAGGTGCGGGTCTGACCCCACGATCCCCGGCGGGTGTCCGTTCAGGTGCCAACGGCGAGGAGACGGAGATCGTCTTCCGAAACCGCACCAATGCTCCCGTGAAGCTCTTCTGGCTGGACGCTGCCGGAGAGCGACGCGAGTATGGGATTGTCGCTCCGGGAGCGGAGCGGGCGCAGCACACCTTTGCTGGCCATGCATGGCTGATCACCCGCGCGGACGGAACACCGCTGGTCGCCTTCATCGCCGAGCCGGGTTCACGTCCTGCCGTCATCACGGGCGAAGCGCCCCCTGCCGGCCGACCTGCGGAGGCTGGGCGACCGAACCGGCCTAACCGCCCCAACGGAGGGGAACCCCAGGCGCGTGGCGGGACTTCCCCCGACGGCAAGCTGACCATCCTCGTCCGCGAGAACAATTTGGTCATCCGGGAGAACCCCGGCGGCAAGGAGACGCCCCTTACGACCGAAGGGACCGCTGCCGACGGCTATTCGGCGGGTGAGCTTTACTGGTCGCCGGATTCGCGCAGGCTGGTGGCGCTTCGGACGAAGCGGGCTCAGGAGCACAAGGTCCACATTGTGGAATCCTCCCCCCGCGACCAGCTCCAGCCGAAGCTCCACACCCTCGACTACCTGAAGCCAGGCGACCAGATCGCCCACCCCAGGCCGCACCTCTTCGACCTCGCGACTCGAAAGGAGATCGAGGTTCCGGACACGCTCTTCCCCACCCCGTGGAGCCTTAACGGCGTGCGATGGGATGCGGATTCGCGCCGATTCTCCTTCCACTACAACCAGCGTGGCCACCAGGTGCTGCGCGTGATCGCCGTGGACGCGGAGACCGGGGCAGCGCGGGCCATTGTGGATGAGCAGAGCAAGACGTTCATCGACTACGCCGACAAGGGCTACTGGCGACCCCTCCCCCGCACGTCCGAGATCCTCTGGATGTCAGAGCGCGACGGCTGGAATCACCTCTATTTGTACGATGCGAGGTACGATGCAAAGTCGGGCGCGGTGAAATCCCAGATCACCCGCGGCCCCTGGGTGGTCCGCGCGGTGGATCGCGTGGACGAGGAGAAGCGTCAGATCTGGTTCCGAGCCGGCGGCATCTACCCGGACCAGGACCCCTACTACGTCCACTTCTGCCGCATCAACTTCGATGGCACCGGCCTCGTCAAGCTGACCGCCGGAGACGGCACCCACGCCGTGGAGTACTCCCCCGACGGCAAGTACCTCACCGACACGTACTCGCGGGTCGACATGGCACCGGTGACGGAACTGCGCCGTACGGAGGACGGGAGCCTCGTCACTGTCCTGGAGAAGGGCGACCTCACCGCACTGACGGCAGCGGGCTGGCGTGCGCCAGAGCGGTTCGTGTCAAAGGCCCGCGACGGCGTGACGGACATCCACGGCGTCATCTTCCGCCCGACGCAACTCGATCCGGCGCGTAAGTATCCCGTCCTCGAGGACATCTACGCAGGTCCGCAGAGCTCGTTCGTCCCCAAGGGCTTCCTCGCCACCCACTCCCAGCAGGCGTTGGCGGAACTCGGCTTCATCGTGGTGAAGATCGATGGCATGGGCACGTCCAACCGCTCCAAGGCGTTCCACGATGTCTGCTGGAAGAACCTGGGTGATGCTGGTTTCCCGGACCGCATCCTCTGGATGAAGGCGGCGGCAGCGAAGTACTCCTACATGGACCTGGATCGCGTCGGGATCTTTGGCGGGTCGGCCGGCGGGCAGAACTCCCTCCGCGCACTGCTGGCGCACCCCGAGTTCTACAAGGCGGCCGTCTCCGGTTGCGGTTGCCACGACAACCGCATGGACAAGATCTGGTGGAACGAGCTCTGGATGGGCTGGCCCATCGGCCCCCACTACGACGAGCAGTCGAACGTCACCCAGGCGCACAAGCTCCAGGGCAAGCTGCTCCTGATAGTCGGGGAGATGGACACCAATGTGGACCCAGCCAGCACCATGCAGGTAGTGAATGCGCTGGTGAAGGCCGACAAGGACTTTGACCTGCTGGTGGTCCCAGGCGCGGGGCACGGCATGGGTGGAGTGTATGGCGCGCGCCGAATGCAAGACTTCTTCGTGCGCCACCTGCTCGGCGTTGAGCCGCGGAAGTGACTTTGAATGATCCTCATCCCGGGAATCTCTCATGCCTTCGCAGCACCCACATCGATGAAACCGTCGCTCGGAAACGCCAGCCTTCGGTGCGAAGTGCCTCCTATCCGGCACCCAGCGCCGTCATTCCGGGCTGTGCCCGTCATGGGCGAGGAAGTGTTGCCCTCCCGGAACCCATTTGAACCCTGCCTGATCGTGCTCCCCGCCACGGCCAAAGGAGCTATGCGTTAGCCACGGACGAGCGAAGTTTCCCAGGATCCAATGAGAAGGTAGGACGAGATGGACGCAATCACCGTTGCGAGTGCCGCGATCCAGCTAGGTACCAGCCGGCAGACTGTTCTCCGATGGTTGGAGTCTGGACAATTGGCCGGTTCGCGAGCAACCGGGGTCTGGCTGGTCGCGCGGGAATCGATTGCCTCATTTAAAGACAGCCAGCTCCGCGACCTAAGAGTAGACGAGGCCTTCGCTGACGCTCTCGAAGCAGTGGTGGTCAAAGCGTTCCGATTCGGCTTCAGGCGCTACTTCAACGAAGATGATGTAATGGCCGATCTGGCCGCAGAACTCTGGAACCGAGTTCCGGCGGACGAGGTCGAGGTCCGGCTCGAACTCGCCACGGCAGGGTTTTCAGAGCGGGCTCGCCCCGACTTGAGCGTCATCCCAGCCCTTTCAGGAATGGTGGATCGTCGGAAAGCACTTCCTTTCATTTCCGTTGAAGGGAAGTACTTCAGCTATAAGAGACCCCCCGTTCGGGGCATCGAGGTGCAGTTCGATCGACTGGTGACGCGTATCAAAGCCGGTCGGCTGGGGTCGGGCGCATTCGTCTGGTTCGACGCCTTCGATTGGCGAGAGCTATTTGAGGGGGCGTCCCGTGAAGTGGTGATCCAGGACCGGATAGCCTGGGTTCAAAGCCGCTTTACGGCACCTGAAAGCCGCGTGCGCTTCGATTACGTTCCTCTGCTTTATCCGCAGCACCGGACAACGCTTTTGAATGGACTTCCCAGTGCCGCGCCGGTCAGGAAGGCGGGCGGACTGTGTGGGGCAGCCGTGCCCTTCATCACGCGGCGACCGGCTGCGGGCGATGACTGGGATGAGTTGGTTGCACAGGCCGTGGCTGAAGACTGGCTCCTCAGCGAGGCGAGCTAGCTTCCATGGAGTTCATTGAGACATCCGTTGTCGTTCGATATCTGACGAATGATCCACCGGAGCAATCAGAACGGGCGGCGCGCTTGATCGCCAGCAGAAGTCCCCTCTACATCACGGAGACCTCCCTGGCCGAATCGGCACACGTCCTGCGCTCGGTCTACGGCGTGGACCGAACAAATGTCATCAACTTGCTCCAGGCGATGATCCGGGATGATGGCATCATTCCCCATCCATCGGGAGCCGAGCGAGTGTTGGAAGGCCTGGAGTTCTGCCGGGCATCCGGTCGGATCTCCATCCCTGACGCCCTGATCTGGGCGTGAGCCGCTGCTTCTGGCTCAGCCTCCATTGTTTACACCTACGATCAACGCTTCCCTACAGTAGGCATCTCGGTGCAAGAGCCGCCCCTCTGATGCTCTCAGACGAACAGGACCCAACATGACTCCGAAATGGAAAGGCGTCTACCCCGCCGTCACCACGCAACTCCGCCAGGACCAGTCCCTCAACCTGGACGCCACCGCCACGCACATTGAGGAGCTGATTTCAGCCGGTGTACAGGGCCTCATCATGTGCGGCTCCCTGGGCGAAAACCAGGCGTTGGAGCCGGATGAGAAGCGCGCCGTGATGAAGGCGGCCATCGAGGCGGTTGCGGGGCGCGTGCCGGTGCTGAGCGGCGTTGCGGAGAACAGCACCGCCGCTGCCTGCCGCTATGCGCGCGATATGGAGTCGCTCGGTGCGCAGGGGCTGATGCTCCTCCCCGCGATGGTCTACAAGTCGGACGCGCGCGAGACAATGGCCCATTTCCGCACCGTGGCCGCCGCCACCGGGCTGCCGATCATCGTCTACAACAACCCCGTGGGCTATGGCGTCGACATCAACCCCGAGATGTTCGCCCAGCTTGCGGATGTCCCCAACCTCGTGGCGATCAAGGAGTCCTCTGCCGACACCCGCCGGATCACCGACCTCATCAACACGGTGGCGGACCGTTACACCATTTTCACCGGGGTGGACGACCTGGCCCTCGAGAGCTTCATGCTCGGCGCGGAAGGGTGGATCGCCGGCGCGACTCTTGCTTTCCCGCGGGAGGGGCAGCGGCTCTGGAACCTGGCACAGGCAGGGCAGTGGGAAGAGGCCCGTTCCCTCTACCGGTGGCTGATGCCGCTGATGCACCTCGACATCGGCCCGCACTTCGTCCAGAAGATCAAGCTGGCGCTGCAGGAAGTCGGCCTGGGGACTGAGTGGGTCCGCGCGCCCCGCCTCCCCCTTGCCGGAGCAGAGCGCGACGAGGTCCTGGGCATCATCCGCAAGTCCCTTGAACAGCGTCCAGAAGTGGTATAGCCGGGGTGTCCACGGACCCATTTGGCATGGATGGTGCCCAAGCCTTCGCCCTCTCCCTTCCGGAAGCGACGGAAGCACCCCACTTCGAGAAAGCCTCGTTCCGGGTGCGAGGGAAGATCTTCGCCACCGTGCCGGATGACGGCGCGCATCTCCACATCTTCGTGGACGAGCACGCCATCCGCTCGTGGGTCGCGGAGGACCCCGAGGCATTCGAGGAGTTGTGGTGGGGCAAGTCGCTCTGCGGCGTCCGAGTCCGCCTGGCTGCGGCTGACCCGGAGTCGGTCAAGGAGTTGCTGGAGGCAGCCTGGCGACGGAAAGCCCCAAAGGCGCTGCGGGACCAGGGGCCGGAGCGGCGTAACGGCCCTGCCGTACCGGGCGTTGATGAGTAGCGGGGAGAACAGCTTGATCGGGGTGCTGCGACAACTGACACCGGACGAACGCCGACGCGTGGCGCAGCATTGCGGCTGCCGCCAGGACGCGTTGCCGGAAGAGGTGCTGCGGACGCTCTCCCGCCTTTCCGGCGTCTACACCTTCGGAATCTTCCCCGCCAGCACCCCGGAAGCGCTCCTCGATCAGCTCGGCCGCCGACTGGGGATGCCGCCGTTGCAGCAGGGCGTCCGGCCCCTCGCGATCCGGGAGCGGGCGATCTTCGGCTACTACTTCCGGCAGGCCTGGGAAGCCGCCTCACCGATGCAGCGGCGCGAGGTCCTGCGGTGGGCGCACAACGCCTGGGACAACCCCCACGCCCCGCGCCCGGAGCTTCCCGACGGATCTCTGATGGAGTTCGGCCTGGGAGAGGATGTGGAACGGCTTCGCTGGCAGGCGGTCCTGGATGCGATGCTCCAGCAGTCCGCAGGTTGCCGCTCCCTGGCACAAGCCGTGGAACACACGCCGCTGCCGCTGCCCGTGCCGGGTGCCGACGGACGGTTCGTGCCCCGGATGTCAGCGCGTGGTCCTGGGCACGCGGCTCTCTTCGGCGTGCTGTGCGTGCTATGGCAGTCCCGGGCCAGGCTGCTCCGTGACCGTCGCACGCAGCGCTCGGAACTAGAGCGACAGGTCCGCCAGACGGGGACGCTCCTTGCGGCGCGCAAGAAGAGCATGGGCGCGGAGAGCCGTCCGTGGCAATGGCGGCCACACAGCGGACTGGCGCTGAGCGCAGCTGGAGTGGCGTCCGTCGTGCTCCACGTCGGGCTAGGGGCGGCGTCTGTGGCAACCGTTGTACCGGCGGTCATTGCCGGAGGGGTCGGCCTGGCGTGGGTGGGGGTCGCATCAGCGCGCGGTCCGCGTCCCGAAGACGACCGCCGCGTAGCCAAGGTCTCCGACCAGGTGAAGGTCCTGCGCGACCGCCTCAGCCTCCTCGACCGCGAGATCGTGGATCTAGAGGCCGACTGATGGTCTACTTGGACGGGCGAATCCCATCCAGGCCAGTAAGGTCAGAGCGGCTCTGACACGGTGGCGCTCCTTCGGCCACCGGAAATCCGAACTTCATTTAGCCCGCAGAGCGGGGTTGGCATGGATAGGCATCGGGTTCAGCCGATGCCGGGCGATGCCTCTAGCAAACCCGTCGCTCCACGGCACCGCCACGCCCGACGTCAGCCTACTGATTATTCTGCTGGGACCGGTTTGGCACGCGCGTGCGCACTTCGGTCGCCACGAACTTCTTCTCGGTGGCGTCGTAGATGCCCACGGCGGTCACGTAGAGCGAGGTCGTGATGTTCGAAGGCACCTGCGAGTCGGGCGCCATCACGATCAGCTTCTTGGCGGAAGCCTCTTCCTTCAGCTCGAACTCGGACGGCCTGCCGGTCTGCCGGCGCAGAGTGCCCGGCTCAAGGATTCCCTCAATCGTCACCGGCGTCGTGGCCTGCTCGATCGAAATGAAGGGCACGGATGGCGGCCCCTGGGGCGCTGACTCACCCCCGCATCCGGCGATCAACAAAGGGGCCGCTAGCAAGGGAAGCCCGGTGAGCCAATGGTTTCGCAGCATCGAAGCGCCTCTTCCCATCAGACGGGCCTAACGACGGTTCGGGACTTCGTACACCACCGCCCGCCAGCCAAGGGCGATGTGCGACTGCGCGTACTCAACGGCTTCCTGGTAGCTGTCCGCCATCACCAGATGGCCCTCGCGGGTCTCTGGATGGGCCACGGCCACCAGCGCGCTCTGGGGCGCCTCAACCAGCGCCCGCGCCATCGCGACCTGCATATCCTCGTCAAACTCAAGCACGACGGTTGCCATGGAGCCCTCCCCACGCGACTCTTGACCGGCGGGAAAGCACTCTCCTGCCTTTCCGTCAGGCGCGGGGACGGCACAGCAATCGATGCCGCTCACCCGCCGCTGCGCATCCTGCTCGAGACCACCAGCGGATCCCGGTTGGTGAGGAACATCTGGGTGACCCAGAACTGGCCACGGTTGTCCTTGACAATGCCCACACCGATCTTCTCGAAGCGCGGGAATAGGACGTTCTCACGGTGGCTGGGGCTGTTCATCAGGGCATTATGGCCCCGCTGCACATCCACCACGCTGCAGTAGAAGAGGTTCTCGCCGACGCACGCGTAACCGGGTCGCGAAGCGCACTGCTTGAGGTAACGCTCCAGCGGCGTCTTGCTGCCGGCAGTCGGCGAATCGTGGCTGAAGTAGTTCCTGTCACGCATCTCCGCACTGTGGAGGCGGGCCGTCGCGATCAGCGTGGGGTCGATGGTAAGCGTGCCAAGCCCTCGGCGAGCCCGCTCCTGGTTGGCCAGCTCAACGAATCGGAGTTCCTCCGCAGTGGGATGCGATGGGTCGACCTCGCCCGAGGCGGCTACCCTTGCGGGTTCCTCGGCGGCTCCGACGCGGACCGTGCCCGGAACCAGGGACAGGAACAAGCCTGCGAGAAGTCCCAGCGTGATGCTGCGGCGCGGAGTCAGGGGAAGGAGGTGCAAGGGGAACTCCTGGGGGCGGGGGGATCACACGACGGAGCGGGCCGGTCGTGACGGGCCGGTCGTGACAGGTTGGTGATTTCATATTCGGACGGACGCCGTCTTGCCTTTAGCCACGATTGAGGTGGATCTCTGGAGGAAAACCGGAACCGCATCCGCCCCGGGGCGCGTCTAATCCCCAGACATTCCATTAGGCGGAAGGGACCCTGCCGCTGCGGCGGTAATCATGGTGTCGGCCATCACTGTGTCGCGGCGACGAAAGCCAACTATGCGGGTGACGCAATTCCCAGCGCTCCAGGCGGCACGAGAGGAACCAGAATCTTGAAGACCAAGTTACAGCGACGGAGCGCATCGTCCAATGCCGCCCTGATCTCCTGGGCCGTGCTGGCCGTGGGGAGCGTGAGCGTGGTGGGCGGAGCCGTGGGGGCGCAGGAGCCCGCCGCAAAGGCGCAGCCCGCACCGGGAGAACGGCCGGACAACGTCGAGCGGGAGCGGAACTTCACCTACCAGGACCGCCGCATACCAGGCGCGCCGCCGCGCGGATGGCGAATGTACATCTCCCGCAACGCGCGCACCACGCGGCTGGTTCAGAGAGACCCCAAGTTCAACGCGGAGTACCGCAATCACCTGCAGGTGGACTGCATCACCGAGGATCCCAACGCGCCCAAGATCGACGACGCCATCGGAGGCGACCGGTCGGCTGCGGATCGCCGGTTCGTAGTTCATTTCCCGGATGGGGAGGAGGCACTGGCGCGGCGCGTCGGCAGCCTGCTCGCCCGGCTCTACTGGGTCGGCTGGGACTACCTGGGGCGGCGGCCCAGCTCCGCCACGCACGTCGATGTCTGGCTCACCAAGGAAGGGATGCCCGGCGGCGAAGCCACCGGGACCAACATCTACCTCTACGCCATCGGCACGCCTCGCGCGCCCGCAGAGTGGGTGCGCGAGATCGCCCACGAGTACGGGCACCTCACCCTGCCTGCAACCGGCCCCTACTCCGCGCCGGAGCGGTTCTCCAACGGCTACCTTGGAGAACGCCTCTACATGAAGTGGATGCTGGCCGACAACGCCATGACCAACGTCTGGAGCGAGCCGATTGACGGCAACGCCTATGTGGCCAACCAGATCGTGCCGTTGCGCAACACCTTCCTGAATGAGGGACCGGCCGCGCAGGACGCGCAGAAGAACCCGCTTATCTCCAAGATGGAGCCGGAGGGGATGAACTTCTACATCGGGCAGATGCTGGCTCTGGAGGCGGCGCACGGCCCGGTGGTGCTGCGCAACATCTTCAGCAAATGGGTCTCCCCCAGCCCGCTGAACCTGGGCGGCTACTTCCAGCGCGCCATCGCCGAGATGAAGCCGGTGGTGATCCCGGTGGCGCCGGCGGCTTACATCCCCTCGCGGAGCCAGCCAGTCGCCGGCACAGCGGGCACGCCAGTAACCAGCGGTGCGGACGCACCGCTTCAGTTCAAGAGGGTTTCGTACTGGGTCTTCCTGCCGGGCGGAAACTGGCGCTTCACCCTTCAGGGCAGCGTCCCCGCCAACCTGACCGCCAACCTGGAGCAGGCCACGCTTCAGAAGGGTGCCACCGGCGTTCCCGGAACGCTGACCTGGGAGACCTCGCTCCGGGACCTGAACGCCTCCTGGCGTCGCCTCGACCTTGCCGCCGCTGGAACGGACGTGATCGAGATTCGCTCCTTGACCATCACACCCGCCGGCCAGGTAGCGCCCGCCGGCCCGACCGGCCGTCCAATGGGCCAACTTGGCTTCGGTGAACCGGGCATCATCCGGCGCCCGCAGGGAAACCCGTAGCCGACACGCGAACAATCACTCGAAGCCATCTGCGGGCCGCCATCAGGTGGCCCGCTCTCTTTTAGGGGTAACCTTCAATGCGGGTTCTGCGATACGCACTGGTAGCTGCCGCACTGGCCCTTCCCGCTGGTCAGGCCGCCATTGCTCAAGAAACCGCGCCGGCACCTGCCCACAGCCCTTCGGATCCGTCCGTGCTTCCTGGAAGCCATCCGGAAGTCGTTGCGCCCAGCTCAGAGGAGGAGCCGCAGAACACTGGCCACGCTCCTGCTCACGACACTGCGGAATCGCATATCGGCGCATCAGCCGAAGGCGGTCACGGCAGCAGTGCGGGCGAAGCATCGCACAGCGGCTTGCCTGTCCCCGCAACCGCTCCCGTAACTGCGACAACGCTTGGGATTGCGATCAGCGGCGTCTTCGCGCTCTCCGTGCTTGGATACGGGGCGTCGCTCCTCCTCGCCCGCCCCCGCCGTCGCCGATGACGCGCGAAATGGGGCCGCCCACCTTGCGGCAGGCGACCCCTTCGTATCGGTCCTATCGATTGCGCTTACTTGGCAAGGTCTGCCAGCTCTGCCGGAGTGAGCTTCTCCTTGCCCTGCTCACCGATGACTACCACGGTCGTCTTCCCAGTCCGGAAGGTGACGCGCCGACCCAGTGCCAGGTAGGGCGTCCATTCCTTGTTGGCCGAGAGCAGCTTGAAGTACGCATCGGATCCATACTTGATCGCTACCTGCTTTGGCTTGGTAGGCGCGGTCCCGTCCAGCCACCCCGCTTCCGTGTATCGGAAGGCGCGACCACCGGCCTGTCGAGTGGCGCCCATCTCATCCTCTCCAGCGGTGACCCGCTCCTTGAGCGCCCGCACGGCGCGGCTTGACTCAATCGCGTTGGCACCCGTGGTCTGGCTGAAGCCATATTGCTGCCGCCTCACCTCCGCTAGCTTCTTTTCATCCACAGGCTGCCGACCCATCAGTCGGTCGGACTTGTAGAATCTATCCGTCGGCACCGCTCCGCCCTGGGGCAGTCCCCCGGACTGGGCTGGCTTGCCCGCAGCTTGAGGGCTGGCCGGAGCTGGGCCAGTCGCTCCGCCAAATCCGCCGCGCGCTTCCAGCCCAAGGCGAACCTGCGGAAGCGGCTGCTGAAGTCCGGGTTCCTCCACCAGATAGGCTGTGTAAGGAGTCACGATGCCAAACTCCTTGCTCAGCCGAATCACTTCGTCCTTCAGTTCCTTGTTCTCGCCCTTGAGCCGGATCGTCTCCAGCAGCAGGCCGATCTTCCGGCCCGCCCAGAGGTTGGGGATGAACTCCTGCGCCGGTTCTCGTTCCGGAAGCGTCACCTCATAGGTGAACTTGCGCGGCTGGCCGTTCATCTCCCCCGCCAGGGTCACGGTTGCCTTGCCGTGCCCCTGGTAGCGACCGAAAAGCAGCGACTGCGACCCCGCGAAGAGATCCGGGATCCGGGCCGGCTGGACGTCGGAAACCTTGACCCCGTCCACGGTGACCCGGACATTGGAGAGCACCGGGTCCGCGATCTTCGTGTAGAAGCTGCCGATCTTCGTCTCCAGGTCCTCGTTGTCCGAGATGTAATCCGCAGCTCCACGATTGTCACTAGCCAGGCGGTCCAGGAGCAAGGTGTTCACATCCTGACCCACCCCGAAGCTGAAAAGCCGGAGGTCCGCCGGGGCCGCCTTCTGGGCATTCTGCAGAATGCGATCCGGCTCCGTCTGGCCGATGGTGGGGAGACCATCGGTCATGAAGATCACAAACGCGCCCCGGCCCTTCCGGTCGTCCGGATTCGGGAGGGAGGCGAAGGCTGCCTGCAATGCGTCATCGATGGCGGTGCCGCCCACCGCCTTGAACTCGCCGACAAACTTCCGTGCCGAATCGCGGTTCTCCGCGTTCGCCGGCACGACTCCGCTCCGGAAGGGCATGACGTCGCTGCTGAAGCGGATGATGTTGAAGCGATCTACGTCATTCAGGGCGCCCAGGACCGTCTGCAGCGCCTTGCGGGCCTGCTCCATCTTCGCGCCCTGCATGCTGCCGGAGCTATCGAAGACGAAGACAACGTCCTTGGCCTGGACCTCCGCCGCCTTCACCTCTCGCTTGGGAGAGAGCATCAGCATCAGGTAGCCGTCGTCGCCTGCCCGCCGGTGCGACAACGCGTTGAGCCCGAATGCCTTATCACTGGTGCTGTAGTAGAGAAGGAAGTCGCGGTTCGCCCGTAGGTCCCTCGCCTCAAAGGTGACGCGGGCCAGGGCGTCGCTCTCGCGCTTCACCACCACCTCGTGGCTGGGGCTGTAGATCGCCTTGAGCGGCTGGTTGCTGCGCAGGGTGCAGTCAATCACCACGTTCCCGGCGGTGCCGCCCGTCACCCGCTCCGAGTTGAGCGGGTAGGTGACCTTGTAGACCCCGTTCTGGAACTCCAGCGGCTGGCTGTAGGTGAGGAAGATCTGGCGCTCGCCCCCGGCGGGGATCGGGAACACCCGCGCCTGGAAGGCATTGCGGCCCACGTATTCCAGAATTGCCGGGTCCACGTTCCGGCGCACGTACGACTCGTAGACGCGCCGCGCCTCTTCCACCGTCAGGAGCTTCCCTTCGGTCGGCTCGTTGTTCACGGTGAGGCGGAAGTTGGAAACGGTGGCCCCTTCCGGCAGCGGGAAGAGGTAAGTCCCCTCCATCTGGACGGAGTTGGGGTTGGCGAAGACCTGCTCCACCTGGACCTTGAGCGCTCCGCTGTTGACGGTCATCGTCACCTTCTGGGACTTGACAGTCAAGGGTTGCGGCACCGGAACCGGCCGGATGATCGGCCGGCCAATCGGCGGGACCGGCTGCGGCAGGATCAGCCCCTGCGCCTGCACAGGCACCGCTGCCATGAGCGGCAGCAGCGGCAGCAGAATACGCAGGGGGAAAAGTTTGAGAATGCGGGTGAGTCCGTGAGCCATGGGTGGCGCCTCCACGCGTAGGATGTCGCGGTGGCAGCACGGGTTACGCAATCGCAAGATTGAGCTTCGGCCCCGCTGACCAATCAGGTGCCGCTGCGCCGCTCCGGGCTTGACGTGAACGGGGCGGCTCGATAGCGTATGCACGCCCGCCGAAGTTCCTTGCAGAGACCTCGGCGCTCTCAGCCCCACGCTCCCCTTCCACCACTCGCCGCGGCTTCAGCCGCACTTCCACGCAGAGGCCCGCTCCCATGGAACTGCTCGCCAAGCGCCTGATCCGCGACATCAAGGACTTCCCCAAGGAAGGAATCGTCTTCAAGGACATCACCCCCGTCCTGCAGGACCCGTTGGCGTTCCAGGAAGTGATCGACAAGATCGTAGGGTATGCGCGCAGCAAGGATGTCTCGTGCGTGATCGGCATCGAGTCGCGCGGGTTCATCTTCGGGACGCCGGTCGCCCTGGCCCTGAACGCCTCCTTCGTTCCGGTGCGCAAACTGGGGAAGCTCCCCGGAGAAACCCTCCGTCGCGAGTACGCCCTGGAGTACGGGACCAACACGGTCGAGATTCATAAGGACTCCATCACGCCGGGGCAGCGCGTGCTGATCGTGGACGACCTGCTCGCCACCGGCGGCACCAGCGCAGCGGCCGCCTACCTGGCGGAGCAGTTGGGCGGCGAAGTGGTCGGCTTCTCCTACCTCGTGGAACTCGGCTTCCTGAACGGCCGCGAGGTCCTGGAAGGCTACGACATCTGCAGCCTCATCGAGTACTAGCCGCTACGGGTGCGACGGCCGCAAATGGCGGGGGTCTGGGTAGGGGCCGGACGCCGTTCCGGTCCGTCGGCCACAGTGGCGGGGACGGCTTCGCGAAGAACGCAACGGTTGGCGGGAGCGGCGCCACGCTGCGGCGAGCGTGCCCTACAAGGGTGCTCGGGGGGGTGCGGCGATGCGCCGAACGGCCCTCGCCGAGGATGGGGACTTCGACGAGGGCCTGGCTCTCTCTTGTCCCCCCGCGATGAGCTTAAGGTGTGACTTCGCCCTCATCACCTCGACCCATCCGCTGCAGGCCTGGTAGCGTCTATCCAAACCGCCCCGGCCGAAGCAGGGTGAGGTCGATGGCAGGCCGCTTGCCCTCCACCAAATCGGCGACAAGCTCTCCCGTCACCGGCGCAAGGCTGACACCCATCATCGCGTGACCGGTCGCCAGGACTACGTTGCCGAATCTTGGCAGCGTCCCCAAGTAGGGAAGGCCATCTGGCGAGCACGGTCGCAGGCCGCTCCAAACCGGCTGCCCGTCAAAATCGCCTTCGTTGAATCCTGGGAAGTAGCTGGGAATGGAGCGCGTCATTCCACGCACCCGCCTAGGGTCCGGCACGTTGCCGGTCGCTCCCAACTCCATCGTTCCGGCAAACCGCAACGCTCCACCCATCGGCGTCACCGCGATGCGCGCTTCGGTGAGAATGGAACAGAGTTCCGGCAACTCCCGCGGCTGCTGCAAGGTAATGCTGTAGCCACGCCCCGCCTGGAGCGGCAGCCGCAGCCCCAGGGGCCGGACCAGTTCCGCCGACCAGCTCCCGCCCGCGACGACGTAATGATCAGCTTTCATCTCACCTGCGGAGCTCTTCAGCGCCTCCACGCCACCCGGCCCCGTCCGCCAGCCGGTCACGCGCGTGTTGCCGATCAAAGTCCCTTCATCGGCTTCCACGCGACGGGCGAGGGCCGCCATCAAGCGATTGGGATCGAGATGGCAGTCCTGCGGGAAGTAAACCGCCCCGGCCACTTCAAGCTGCAGCGCAGGGTCGAGCCGATGCGCCTCTTCCTGGGTGAGGACCTCCGCCGCCAGTCCCAGTTCCCGGGCGTGCCGCGCGACCTCCGCCTCTTCGTGCAGTGTCTCCTGGCGCTTGCAGAACATCAGCAGCCCGCGCTGCGTCAGACCGAAGCCCTCTCCTAACTCGCTGGCCATCTGCTCATACAGCAGGCGGCTGGCTAGACCGAGGTCCCGCAGGACAGGGGCGGACCGCTTCACATGGGCCGCATTCGCCGAGCGTGAGAAGAGCCAGGCCCACCGCGCCAGCTCCTGATCAGGACGCAATCGGAGGGCGAATGGGCTCTCCGGGTTGAGCAGCATTCGCAGGCCATAACCCACCATGCCCGGCGCGGCCAGCGGAACGAAGTGACTCGGCACCACCATTCCCGCGTTGCCGAAGGAGCAGCCGTCGCCGTTCAGCTCATCGCGGTCGACCACCGTCACGGAAAAGCCGCGCTTCTGAAGGGAGTAGGCTGCGCAAAGACCAATCACCCCCGCGCCGATCACCAGAACCGAGGGGTGGGTCATGTCACCACGCCAGTTCGGATGCCCCAGCAGTAAGGGTCGCGATCGTCCAAGAGCAGCCGGCACTCGCCGGTGATGTGGGCGGTGCCCGTGATGGTGGGGACTACCTCGCCAAGGATGCTGCCAGCCACCGGCTCCACGATCCCCTCGAACGTGCTGCCGAGGATGCTCTCCTGCACCCAGACCTCCCCCGGCTGCAGCTTGCCATCCGCGAAGAGGCACGCCAGCTTCGCGCTGGTGCCGGTGCCGCAGGGGGAACGGTCGTAGGCCCCGCCGGGGCAGAGGACGAAGCTCCGGCTGTGCGCGTGACGGAGAGTTGGAGGCCCGAACAGCTCCACGTGATCGATCTCCGCACCGTCCGCCCCAGTGATCCCAGCGAGTTCCAGTCCCAGGCGGACACGTTTGCTGAAGTCGGTGAGCGCTTCCACACGGGGCAGCGAAAGCTCTTGACGATGGTCCTGGCAGAGGAAGAACCAGTTGCCGCCCCAGGCAACGTCACCGGTCACCGCTCCATGCCCAGGCACTTCCACGGTTACCCCCGTGGCATGCCGATAACTCGGGACGTTGCGGATGGAGACAGCCCCGGTTGGATGCAGCCGAACGACGACCGGCCCAACCGGCGTCTCCAGCCGATGCTCGCCCGCAGTGATGCGCCCGAGGTGCGCAAGGGTGGTCACCACGCCGATAGCGCCGTGCCCGCACATCCCGAGATAGCCCACGTTGTTGAAGAAGATCACACCGGTCGCGCAGGTGGGATCAGCCGGCTCGGTCAATAGCGCCCCAACGAGCACATCCGAACCCCTAGGCTCATTCACCACCGCCGAGCGATAGTGGTCGAACTCCGTCCGGAAGCGATGAAGCTGGACCGAGACGGGTCCCGGGCCAAGCTCCGGCCCGCCACGGATGACGACCCGTGTCGGCTCACCCCCGGTATGGGAGTCGATGACTTCGATTTGCGGTAGTTGCTCGGTTGGCATTCAGTAATCGCAATTCGCTCGCCGGCTTCAAAAGCCACTCGTCACGGCAACCCCCGTAGACCAAAGCAACGTTGAGAAGAACGAGCAACTCTACAAGCTCGCACTCTCCTCCAGGATTGGGGGCCGGGGGGGCGGAACCTCAGCCAAGCGGCGTCCGTGCCTGCATGACGCCAGATTCACGTGAGGCCATCCTGCCCGCAATGCATTCCCCACGATCCAAAACAGAAGGGAGGAAAAGTTGGCATACACACTGGAGGCGCTGATCACCCACCAGGGGGTGCTGACTCGTCATATCGCGGATCTGCCTTCCGCGAACATCGTGCCGCTCCGCCAGAAGCTGGAGATGCTGCTCCTCGCCGACGAGTTGCACGAAGAGCTCGAGGCCATCTACGTGGCGTCTGCGGAAGCTGCCGTCGCTCCACTCGCAGGGCCTGACCATCCAGCGCTACTGACACAAGCCGTCATTCGGCGGGCGATCACAATCTCGGCCGACGCGCCGGTCGCCTATGTGAGCGCGGACTTCTTCGGTGGCGCCGGGGTGCCAGTGCGCGCTGGTCTGGGAGCGGGGGACTGCCGTGCTCGGCCCATTCCGAGATGACACCACGCAGCCTTCGCGCAATATCCCGCCCGGTCGCTCCTTCGGTCGGAAGAGCGCTATCAGTCGCGCCCTCGCCCGTTTGGGAGCGCGCTCGGCACTGTTCAGCGACGAGTTCGACGCAGTGGGCTTGGGCCGCTGCCGCTCTCTAGATCTTTGGATCGAAGCCTTACGTCAGGGCCGACTGCCACCGAACTAATAACGGACTCACCCCCAACTCCCAACCCCTACCCAATCTTCCTCACCAGCAGGTGCTCCCGAATAGCCGCGTTGAGCGATTGAGCCGTGTAATTGCGACGGGAAAGCGAATGCAGCAGGTAGACCACGTCATCGTCAGACTCGCCGGTGCAGTTGGGGCAGATGCGGGCGGTAACCCGTTGGACGGAGTAGGTGACAGAGGTAGGAGCGGAGCACGCGACACAAGGATGCATGAGTAGGGGGAAAAGCGAGCAGGTAAGCGCCTACTTCGATAGTGTCGGCGTGCCGAAGACATGCCTCCAGAGGAAGCTGCCATAAGGTTGCATCCTCCGTCGTCTATCCCGCTTCGGCTACGGCCGGAAGGCCGCTGAGTCCTGCCGGCACGGCCCACTCCGCCAGCAGGTCCCGCACCTGATGCATCAGCTCGTCGCGCGAGCAGCCTCCCTTGTCGAGGATCGTATGCACCTTGCCGTTAAGGCGCAATACCTCGTCGGCGGTGAGGTCCTTCGCCGTGAGGACGACGATCGGGATCGAGCGCCAGTCGGGGTGCCGATGCAGCTCTGCAGCAAACTCGAAGCCGTCCATCTCCGGCATCATGAGATCAAGCAGAATCAAGGTGGGCCGGTTCTCAGCTACCCGCACTAGGGCTGCACGCCCATTCTCGGCTTCATCAACGGACCAACCGGCTTTCTCCAGCATGGTGCGCATCATCTCGCGCGTCGGGGCATGGTCTTCGACCAGCAGCACCGGGCAAGGCGGATGCGGGCAGTGATACTTCTTCAGGATCTGCGCCAGCTGCCGGCGATCGATCGGCTTTGTCATGTAGTTCGACGCGCCCAGCGCATAGCCTCGCTTCTTATCGTCCATCATAGTCAGCATGATGACGGGGATGTTGCACACCAGCGGGTCCGCCTTAAGCATCGAGAGCACGGTCCACCCGTCCATGCCGGGCATCATTACGTCCAGCGTGATCGCGACTGGCAGCAGCAGCCGTGCCAGGCGCAATCCTTCTGCACCGTCGCCGGCGGTCTGAACCACAAAGCCTTCGGCGGTGAGGAAGCGACGCATCAGGTCGCGCTGGGTCGCGTGGTCATCAATCACCAGGACGCTGCTGCCTACTACCGGAAGCGACTCGACCGCGACGAGCGCCCCAGGGAAGCCCCCCGTCTGGGGATCGGGTGGATCTGCCGATTCGATCTCAGCGGGTCCGGGCTCGACGACGACCGCCGGTATGATGATCGTGAACGTGCTGCTCTCTCCCGGCACGCTCTTGACGGTTACGTCACCGCCCATCATCAGGCAGAAGCGGCGTGTGAGTGCCAGACCCAGTCCCGACCCACCGAACCTGCGCGTGGTGGACGCATCCGCTTGGCTGAATGTCTGGAACAGCTTGACCAACTGCTCCGCAGTCATGCCGATACCGGTGTCAGACACGCGGAACGCGATCCATTCGCGCTCTTCCAGTGTCTCCCGCGATACCTCGAGCGAGATCGAGCCATCCTTGGTGAACTTGGCCGCGTTGGACAGGAGGTTCAGGAGGCTCTGCCGCACCTTGGTGACGTCGGCATGCATGGTGCCAAGCTCAACGGGGCATCGCACGGCAAGCGTGTTGGAGTTCGCCTCAATCAGGGGGCGAATGGTTCCCGCAATCTCATCGATCAGTCCCGCAACGCTGAATGTCTCAAGGTAAAGCTCCATCTTGCCGGCTTCAATCTTGGAAAGATCCAGGATGTCGTTGATGAGCGACAGCAAATGCTTGCCGGCGACGTGAATCCTTTGCAAGTCCGGCAGGAACGTCTGCAAGCCCTGATCGGCGGCATCCTCCTGCAGCATCTCCGAGTATCCTAGGATGGCGTTGAGCGGCGTGCGCAATTCGTGGCTCATATTGGCCAGGAATAGGCTCTTGGTGCGATTGGCAGCTTCGGCGGTTTCCATGGCCTTTGCCACCTCCTCCTCGGCACCCCGCCGTTCCGTCACATCATCCATCGCAAGCACCAGCAACTCGCCGTGATTGCCAGCTTTCATCTGCCGCGCGTTGAGCAGCATCACCCGCTGCCCGATGACCGGAAATGCGTGTTCAAGCTCGAAGTCACTTAAGATGGAGTTCTTGGGCACAATGTCTTCGAGCAGCGTCCGCAGTGCGGGAATGTCCCACTGACCGTTCCCCAGCTCGTAAATGAGGCGGTTCTCAGTTTCTTCACGGGACACGTGAAAAGTCCGGTAGAAGGCGCGGTTGGCGGAATGGACGCGTAAGGTGGTGTCCAGCATCAACAGGGGCTCGCGCACCGTGTCGACGATGTTCTGGGAGTAGGCTTCGACCGCCTTGAGATCCGCAGCCGTGCGCCGACACTCGGCCGCGTCCAACTGGCTGCGCACGGCCATGTAATAGAGCAGTGACAGGAGTCCCACGCCTAACAGCGAAGCGATTCCAAAATTGAGCATGGAACCATTGGCGCTGGCCTGTGACTGGGCAGTCCGCAGACGCAGTAACTCCGTCTGCGCATTTGTCATGGTTGCGATGGTGGCGCGCACGCGATCCATCGCACGCCTGCCATCGCCCGACTGCATCAGGACGCGCGCCGCTTCGAAGCCTTGATCACTCCGCGTCTTAACCACTCGCTTGCTGTCGGCACGCTTTTCAGAGATCTGCTGTCGGAGGACTGGCAGGTGCTTTCGAACTTCAGAAACGAGGATCAGCGCGTCAAGCCGCTCTAGATGCCCCTGCATCCGAGCGTCGGCGGCGATATGCGGCTCGAGACTACGCTCGTCTCCGGTAACGACATAGCCACGCTGCCCGGTCTCGATGTCCTGCGCGTTGGAAAGCACATCCTGCAGTTCGGCGAGCACTTGGTGGGTGTGCGTCACCTGCTTGTTGTTGTCAATGATGCGACGTAGATTGTGAAGCGAAACAGCCGTATTGACGAGCAGCAACGCCATCACCAGTCCGAAGCCTGCGACCAACTTACTTTTCGAGCTCAACTGGAACGGCATGGGTAGGTACGGCCTGGGCACAGCGAGACGGGTGGAAAGCGCATGATACCCGGCCGAGCCGTGGGGTGCTCCGTTAGGTCCCAACCTGTGCTGGCGATGCGTTCCACTTGGCCTAGCGGATGATTGCCTCAAGCCCGGTGGCGGACCCTAGCCACTATGTCGCCTAGGGTTGGCGCGTAGCCGTTCTTGACCCATCACCCAATCACCGCCTCGCTGTCATCCACCCACTCGCGCCCCGCGGTGCGGCCTTCGATGACAGCGAATGGGCGAATGAAGTAGCAACCCGCAGTTGCATCCTCACTCACCCATTCGCTGTCATCAGCAGTAGCTCAACCGACTACCAGCGCGTCACTGGTTCGCGGCAACTGTCGGTCGAGCAGGCGCACCGGTCACCTGCGGCGCAGATCGCTCGTCGGCCGCGCAGAGAGCCATCATCGCCCAGCAGGTGGCGGCAAAGGAGACGTACTGCGACTGCCCATACGGGAACCCCGTGTCGAAGTAGTTGTTCGCCGGGATGGCCCGCTTGTAGACGTACCACGTGCCGTCATCTTCCTGCGTTCGGGTCAGGAAGCGCACCCCTCGCCGCACCGCCGGATCAGCCGTCGGCACTTCGCCCGCCACTCGCAGCGCGTAAATGCTGGAGCCGGTGGCGTAGGCGTCGCTCGCCATGCCCTTTTCCTGTGCCCAGCCGCCGTCCGGCCGCTGCACGATCCTCAGCTCTTCGATGGCCTTCATCCTTTCCACCGCCGAGGCACCCGCCCAGTGCAGGCCCAGAAGCCGGAACACCCGGTCCTCGGTGCTGGCTGCGGGCGTCATCAGCAGCCATTCCTTCGCCTTGCCAATCCGAGCCTTCAGTTCGGCGGGCTGATTCGTTGGCGCATGGGCCTGCAGCGCCCGCACGGCCATCGCTGTCGCGGAGAAGAAGCTGGACTGAACCGGCACCCGCTGAAACCCGAAGATCCAGGCTCCGTCAGGCATCTGCATCCGTCCCAGGAAGGCCGCTCCGGATGCGGTGGCGGGGTCGGACGCTTGCTTGGGATCCTTCATCCCCAGCAGGACTGTGCCGTATGAGGGCGCAATATCCCCAGAGTCTACAAACGGCACGTCCTTGATCTTCGATGGGTCCGCCAACGCTAGGTCGTGGAACGGCTTCAGCTCCGCCCATTGTCCGGCAACTCGCTTCGCCTGTTCGCGAGCCACGGCGTCATTGATCTTCATACCCTTCGCGGCGGCAAACCCGGTGGCCCAGCGCCCCATCCCCTCGTGGTGGCATGAGACGCAGCCCGTCCTCTTCGTGAAAATCTCCATCGACCGCTCAATCGGCTTCAAGGCTGCTGCTGCTGCCTGGCGCGGCGTCCGTTTTGCCCCATTCCGCGCCGCCGGGATCTTCGCACCCTTCTCACCCAGTAGTTGCGCGGTAGCCTGGTAGCCCCGAGCCTGGGCCAGCATCACCGCCGTTCGCCCCTTTGGGTCGCGGGCAGTCGGCGTGGCACCTGCTTTGAGAAGCGCACGGATTGTTGCTGGGTGGTCACCGTAGCTGGCGGTCAGGAGCAGCGCGGAGCGACCGGTCTTGTCCACTGCATTCACCTTGGCGTGGTGCTTGAGCAACAACTGAACGATCTCCGTGCGACCATTCACCGCCGCATGGAACAAGGGCGTCCAGCCTTCGGCATCTGCAACCTCCACCTTCGCGCCGGCGGCCAGCAAAACCGCCGCCGCCGCTGTGCTTCCGTGCCGAGCGGCATGGGAAAGCGCGTTCGAGCCATTGTTGTCAACGGCATGCAGGCCGGCCTTCCGGTCCAGGATTGCTTTGACGACTCCAGCGTTGCCCGCGCGCGCCGCCATCATCAGCGGACTGATCTTGTCCGGACGGTTCGCGGATACGGCAGCACCCTTCTCCAGCAGGAACTTGGCGGCTTCCGGGCTTCCCATCATCGTGGCGAAGGAGAGCGCCGAGCCGAACATGCTTGACGCGTTGATTTCGGCACCGGCATCCACCAGCATGCGGGCGATTTCAAGGTTGCCAATTCCCGCGGCCAGCATTAGCGGGGTTGCCCCCAACGTGTCGCGGACGTTCGGGCTCACCCCACTGTCGAGGAGTGCCCTCACGCCTTTCGCATCACCCTGCCCAATCGCCAGGAACATCTCCGGCGCCGGCTTCGGCGCATTGGCCTGCGCGGGTCGAGGGGGGGCCGGTGCCGCCTGCGCCGGTAGCACAGCCCCAGGCATCAGCAGCAGTGCCGCGCCGATCATCATTGAACAAGCAAGTTTCATTTCAGTCTCCGCGTCGCTTCAAAAAGAGGCTTCTTTCCCGTCCCCGGTTTCAGCATCACGCGCTCTATGGGAGGCGCTGACAGGGCGTGTTTGCAGGGGGTCGGCGGCTCGTCCATCGCAGCAATGGAGCGCCAACCAGACACCACCTGATTGTGGGGCCTGAACCCAGAAGCCGCTGTGTGCGAGATCACCCGATTGCAGTGTTCTGACCACCAACGGGCAACTCCTTTGATGTCCGAGATCCAGGCATGACGTCTTGAGGCGGGAATTGCCCTTACCCTCACGGTAGCCACGTCCATGAAGTGAGTGGCAGCGCGCTACCCATGCGATCCGGACGATGCGCCTCCTGGGCGAAGAATGTGCATGTAGCAAGCACATTCGCCGTCAACCTTCCAAGGGCAATCCATGGGCGTGAGGCAACAACCTGCGAGAGTGAATCAGCACCAGGCCCGTCTGCTCCCTCCTGGTAAAACCACGGAGCACCGGAATGATGGATGTCAGCCGTCTCAAAGGGATAGATTGACCCTAGCAAGCTGGCCAATCGCGGATTTCGGGTTTCGAGTTTCGGATTTGGGATTGCCTCTATCGGCGTCCGTAGGAACGGATTCGGCAATGCGGGTTGGCTGGAGACCCGGTGCCGTTGGCGGTATACGGAAGGCGGGTGCGGGCGGGACGCCCGCGCTCCGTGGGTCCCTCTATCCCTCTATCTCTCCATCCCCGTCGGGCCGGTCCAAGCCGACGCAGGTTCACCTTCCGCTTCGTGCCAGAGTCCTCGCGCCGGAGTCCCCCAATGACAGAGTTGCCCACCGCTCCTGAAGCTCTCCCCCCCACCCCGGCCCCGAAGTCCGGCCGGGCACCGTGGGAGGCGGTCCTGGCGGTGGCGCTGGTGGCCTTCACGCTGCTGGCGGCGGAAGTGGCGATCACACGCATCTTCTCGGTCCTCTTCCGGGCGCCCTATGTCTTCCTGATCGTCTCCGGAGCTATCGGCGGGTTGGGACTCGGCGGCCTGCTGGTCCAGTCCTGGCGCGGCAGCGACCGCCTCTCGACGGTCGGCCTCTGCCTCGGCTATGCGGTCTCCCTCGCCTTGCCGGTACTGCTGCTCTTCGCCCTCCCGTGGGGCCGAGACCTGGTGTCGCAGGCGGAGACGGCGGTGGTGGTCCTGCTGCCGATGATCACGTTCTGCGCCGGTGGGGTCCTGCTCTCGCTCCTCCTGCGGCGTCACGCGGAGGACGGCGGCTTCCTCTACTTCATCGACCTCGCTGCCGCCGCGGTGGCGGCTCCGGTGGCGGTGCTGCTGCTCGACACCATGGGCGGGATCAATACCCCCCTCGCGCTCGCGGTGCTTGGCGCGGCCGCTGCTCTGGTCCTCGCCGTCAGGGGCCGCCGCACTCCGCTGATCGCTGGCGCACTGGTGGTCACCGTGGCACTGGCGGTCGTCTTCGGCAGCAACCTCGCCTCACGCTGGATCGATCTGCCCACGCTCCGGATCCCTGCGGAAGCACGGGACAATCCGAGCCACCCGTGGCACCAGCAGACCAAGCCGCTCTACGCCGAGTTGGCCGACCCATACACCGCCTCGCGGATCGTCCGCACTGACTGGACCTCTGTCTCCCGAACGGACGTGGTCCAGGAGGGCGATGTCCACTACGTCTATACCGACGGCGACGTCCCCACCCAGATGGAAGCCTGGGACGGCGACTACAACAGCGCTCGGCGTGACTATGCCGGATTCATCGGGTCGCTCCCCTATCGGCTTCTGGGCCGATCCCCTGAGCGGGTGATGGCCATCGGATCGGGAGGTGGACTCGATGTGCTGCTGGCCAAAGCGGCCGGCGCCCAGGTGGTCGATGCTATCGAGATCAACCCCTCGATCCCGAAGGTGGTGGCCGACCCTCGCTTCGCCGGCACCTACGCCCGGGTCTACCGGGAACCTGGCGTCCGTCTCCTGGTGGACGAGGGCCGAAGCTTTCTTCAGCGCGTCGGCAAATACGACGTGATCTACTTCGCCTGCGCCAAGACCGCCACTACCCAGACCGGCGGCGTCGCGCTGCTGGACAACCACCTCTACACCGTGGAGGCCTTCCGGGACTACTGGCGTCACCTCTCGGATGGGGGCGTGACGGCGCTTGTTACCCAGGAGAACGTCATCATCGACCGCCTCCTAATCACCGCGCTGGCGGCGCTGCGTCTGGAAGGGATCTCCGCGCAGGAAGCGGCCAACCACCTGATTACGGCGCGGGTCCCGGTGCAGAACTTCCCGCTCGGACCTTACCGCCACATTTTGATCCTCTCCCGGAAGGCGTTCACGCCGGAGCAGATGGCGAACGTCGATCTGGCCATCCGGACCAACGGGCTGGAATCGCTCTACCTGCCGCACATCCGCCCCGGCGGTGCCAACGGGGGAGTCATCGATGCCACCACTTCCCTGGAAATGGCGCGCACCGCCCTGGAGGGGCAGTACAAGATCGGCGAGGAGAACGGCCTTCCGGTCTACGCCAACCTCGCCCCCGTGACGGACGACAGCCCGTTCTACGTCGACTTCTCCCGCGGCCTGCACCCCTTCCTCACCCAGCTCCTCTGGGGTTCCGTCATCGCGAGCGGCCTCGTCTCGGTTTTGACCGCGCTGTTCGGTCGCAGGTTGAAGACACCGGCGCTATCGCTGGGAGCGGGCATCTTCTACTTCGCGCTACTCGGGACGGGCTTCATGCTGGTAGAGCTGGCGCTGATGCAGCGGTTCATCCTGCTCCTCGGGTTCCCCACGCGGTCGCTCACCGTCACCCTCTTCGCGCTTCTGGTCAGCGGCGCACTGGGCAGTTGGCTCACGCAGCGCGGCAGCCCGGAGGCGGCGGCGGCTCGACTCCGGCTCGCGCTTCCGGCGCTTGTGGCGCTTCTCATCGGCTACCGTTTCCTACTTCCGCCGCTGCTGACGGCACTGCTGCCGCTCCCGCTCCCGGTGCGCATTCTCGCGACTGCGCTGCTCCTCTTCCCCGCCGGACTTCTAATGGGGATGGCGCTACCGACCGCCCTCCGCTCCGTCCGTGGCCCCATGCAGGAGCTTATTCCCGCCTTCTGGGCCGTCAACGGCGTCACCAGCATCCTTGGCTCCGTGCTGACCATGGCCATAGCCAAGTTTGCGGGCTACGGGACCGCCCTGCTGCTCGGCGCGGCCATCTACTTCGTCGCCATCTTCGTCTTCCCGCTGCTCTCTCGCGAGGTCGGTAGGGCGCGGGCCGCAGCCTGAGTTACTGCCCGCGTCCCCGTTCCGTGACAGGTCGAGTTCCGTCAAGAAGGTGAGCCGCATCCGCTCAGCTAACCGTGGTGCCAGAGCCTCAGCCGCCGCTGTGCGGTGTCCAAGGAGTATTCCCCAATGAGCATGGATGTCACCCCGTCCCACACCCTGCACGACTTCGTCCTACAGACCGAGGAGAAGGATCACCCCGGCCATGTGTTCGAGCTGGAAAGCACTCGGATGCTGGAGGTCCACGTCAATGGGCGGATCTGGTCCAAGCTGGGCGCGATGATCGCCTACCGGGGCCAGGTCAAGTTCAACCGGGAAGGGGCGCTTGAGGGCGGGGTCGGCAAGGCACTTATGCGCTTCGTCTCCGGCGAGATGACGCCGCTGGTGAAGCTGGAAGGCCAGGGCCGCGTCTACCTCGCGGACGAGGGGAAGCACATCACCATCCTGCGCCTGCAAGGCGAGACGATCAACGTCAACGGCAACGACCTCCTCGCCTTTGAGGACACCATCAAGTACGAGATCACGATGCACAAGCGGGTGGCAGGGATGCTCTCCGGTGGCCTCTTCTCCGTGAAGCTGACCGGCAACGGAATGGTGGCCCTCACCTCGCACGGGCAGCCGCTCACCCTCCGCTGCACCGCCGCCGACCCGATCATGACCGATCCCAACGCCACGGTGGCGTGGTCCGGCAATCTCAGCCCGGAGCTCAAGACGGACGTCAACCTGCGCACCCTCATCGGCCGGGGCGGCGGCGAGACCTTCCAGATGGTCTTCCGCGGCGACGGCTTCGTTGTAGTGCAGCCGTATGAGGAAGTCCCGGTTACTACCCAGACCTCCGGCGGCTAGCGCTCCATAAAAGGAGCCAGCGTCAGAAAGTGGGAGAGTAGTCTCTACTCACTTCATTTGCGCGCAAAGCGCGCAGGATTCGGCTCAAGCAGGCTGGAGGCCAGCCAGCTCCGGGATGAGGACGAGTTCCCGCAGCTTCAGAGCCGCGAGGACAACCTCCTGTCCGAACTTGGT
>JANPLG010000077.1:0-7356 GCA_031426395.1 Actinomycetes bacterium | reverse complement strand
GCTCGCGGCAGCCGTCCGCGAGGATGACGGTGACGCCCCCGGCCGTTTCCCCATCCATAGCTCGGTCAGTCTCATCACTGATGGTGGGTGGGCCAGCGTCGCTTCCAGGCTCCACTCTGCGGATCTCGATGGGCACGACAGCGACCGAAGCCTCACGCAGCATCTCCTTTAGCTTGTCGGAAATGGCGTCAGCCTCTTGGTGGCCGTGCGTGAAAAGCACCACACGGCTGGTGAACTTGGTGAGGTAGAGCGCTTCGCGGGCCACGCGGTCGCCGCTCCCGAGGATGCCTACCCGCTTCCCGTTCGTCTCATAGGCATCGCAGATGGGGCAGACGCGGATAGCGGTGCCGAGCAGCTCTTCGGCCCCCTGGAACTGGGGCCAGATATCGGTGATTCCGGTGGCGAGGATCAACCGTCGTACATCTACCGTGACCCCCTCTGCCTCCACCTGGAACCCTTCGTCCCGGCGTCGGACGGAGACCACGCGCGAAGGGATCGCGGTCACGTGAAATCGACTGGCCTGCTCCTGGAAGCGCTTCAGAATGTCAGGCCCTGAAAGCCCATCGGGAAAGCCGGGATAGTTGCGGTTGCGAGGACTCCATCGCATGCGCTGCTCGCCGACGTCGAAGAGCACCACCTGTCGGTTGAAGCGGGCAAGGTAGAGAGCGGCCGTGAGCCCTCCGGGTCCGCCGCCGATGATGGCGCAGTCACTGCATTGGGTCGGTTCGGTGGGCATTGCAGCAAGCCTGCCCTTGAGGAGGCGGCGGGAAACCTGTCAGCGGGGATTAAGGCCATGAAATCCATTCCGTTTCGCTCCACCCCTCAATGGGGCATGAGTGTCGAGCGGGCAGGGATGCTTGCACGGGTTGAACCGGCTCGACCGGATGCACAAAGAGCAGGGAGTGAGCAGTATGGCCAACGAATCACCGACCGAAACAATCAAGCGCTACCTCGAAGACGCCATTGCGGTGGAGCAGAACTTTGAGACACAGCTCCGCACGAATGCCAAGGACTCCGATCAATTGGAGGCACAGGCGTTGTTCCTGCAGCACGCCGAGGAGACAAAGCTGCAGCACCAGCGGCTCACGGCACGCCTGGTGTCGCTGGGCGGCAAGCCGTCCGGGGTGAAGGGCATGTTCTCGCAGCTCTTTGCGGCGATGCCGAAGCTGGGGCAGATTGGGCAGGCTCACGAAGACCGCAACACGCAGAACCTGGTGGTGGCGTTCGCTGCGGAGAACAGTGAGATCGCGATGTACGAGACGCTGGCCGTCTCCGCTGCCGCAGCCGGCGACACCGAAACCGAGCAGTTGGCGCGTGCCATCCAGGATGAGGAGCGGCTGGCTGCGGAAAAGGTGTGGCGGCTCCTCGCGCCGAGCGCACGGGATTCGTTCATGCGCATGACCAGCAGCAGCGTCGAAACCCGCATGGCTGCCTAAGGGGTGGATGACCCGGTTGCGCTGCAACTGGAACTGATGCGAGAGGGGGGATGGGAAAGTCGAGGTGACCGCCGGCTGGACCATCCCTTCTGCCGTATCGGTCAACTGCGACAATCGGGCCTCACAACATGGGCTAGCGAAGCGGTTGGATGCCTCAATTGCGTCCACTCCAATTGATTGCGCTGGGTGTGACCGCGTTCAATAGGTAGACTGAGGATGTGAAGGAAGCTCCCTCCGCATACGGAAAACCCCGTCACCCTCGCCCGGCAACTCCGCTGCGAAGCGGCCCGTCCAATGCGGGGGTCCAGCCACGCCCGTCTGGCACCGTGGACTCTTTGGCGCACGTATTCTCGAACCCCCGGCTATGTGCGGGCACCAGGACGCCACGCGCACGTCAGTGTCTAGCTGGACCCCCGAAAAGGACGAATCCCACGCCCGAGACGACCGCCATTGAGGGTGACGATGGTTGCGGATGCGAGGGCGAAAACCTCGTGGCGGGATGCCCCATTTGTCAACGTGGAATGCCTACTGAACGCGGTTACACCCGATTGCGTTGGGCGTGCCTCGCCGGTAGCGGCTGTGGCTCGGCGGGAGCCTCGCCTTCCCGGAGTTCCATGGGATTCGGTGCGCAGTGTCGGCAGCGTTGACCCAGCCAAAGCCTTCCGGCTCAGGCTGCCTTCTGGCGCGTCTGCAGGATCCTCCCGAATACCTCAAGGACGGCGGCGGCGTGGTTTCGCAGGCCCCAGAGTTCTAGCTGGCAGTCGCTCTCCGCTTCCAACTCCAGCATTAGGGTGCGGCCCTTGTCTTCAAGGAGTACCCGCACTCCGCGCACCTGAGCCAGGTGACCGCGGTCCATCGCCTCGGCCAGGCGGACCAGGGTGGAGAGAACCGTGACCACGTGCCGCTGACGGCGATTGAGGTCCGCTACTGACTCGGACTTGCGCTTGGGGAGCGACTTCCGGTGGTGCTGAACGATGGCGGCCATCATCTGGATCTCGGCGCTATCGAAGCCAAGGAGCGGGCTGTAGCGCACCAGGTAGTACCCGTGGCGATGGTGGTCCGTGTAGGAGACGAACCCGCCGACGTCATGGAGCAATGCACCGTAGTGGGCCAGTTCTCGCTCGTGGGTGCCGAAGTCGTGCAGGCTCAACTCGCGGAATTGGTCGAAGAGATCGCAGGTCAGACCGGCCACCACGCGGGCGTGGGCCTCCTCGAACTGGCACCGGCGGGCAAGCTGCAGCACGCTCCGGAGCCGTATGGGGTCCTGGGGCTGGTCCGGTGCCTGCGGGAACATCCGGTTCAGGCGGTCCGCGATAATCCCTTCCCGCAGCGCCCGTTCGCTGATGGTGATCTCGGTGACGCCGAGTTCACGCATGATTGACGTAAGCACGGCCGCCCCAGGAACAATGATGTCGGCGCGTTCCGGGTTGATTCCCGGCACCTTTCGGCGCAACTCGACTGGAAGCGCGCAGAGCCGGGCCGCCTGTGCTTCAAGCTCGTCCAACTGGACTGGCCTACTTCTGCCTTCGCTGCCTTCGAGCCGGGCTCGGATGGCGATCTCGGCGAGGTTCATGATGGTGCCGGAGCTTCCGTACATCGTCTGGAAGCCGCTCTCGCGCACTCGCTGAAGGGAGTGCACCGCTACGCCCCGGACATAGTCCTGCATCCGGCGGTAGAGCTGGGGCTGAATGGGACCGGCCTCGCCTTCGGTGAAGATGCCGGCCATTCGGATGGCACCCAGCTTGAGGCTCTCCAGCACTTCCGGGCCGCTGCCATCGCCGACCGCCAACTCCGTACTGCCGCCGCCGATGTCCATCACCAGCGCCCGCTGCGTGCCAAGGTCCACTCCCGATGCCACGCCCAGGAAGATGAGGCGCGCTTCTTCCGCGCCGGAGATGACGGTCACCTCCACCCCGGCATCGTCGTGGGCGCGCTCCACGAACTCGTTCTGATTGGCCGCTTCCCGCAGGGCCGCCGTGCCGAGCACGGTAATGTCGGACACCCCGTACCCTCGCGCCACGTCCGCGAACTTGGAGAGGACGAGGATGCCGCGGTTGATGGCGGCGGGCGTCAGGTGGTTGGTCGCAAACTCCCCTTCGCCCAGCCGGATCGACTCCTTGTGAAGTGCCAGCAGCGAGTATGCGCGGCCCGGCTCAGGCTTGACGACCCCGAGGCGGATGGAGTTGGTGCCGATATCGACGACGGCAAAGGGAGGGACAAATGTGACGGGAGCGGGGGCGGCGGGATCCAGGTGGGCGGGTACTGCGGATGTGGACACCAGGCTCACCCACTCTCCAGAAGCGCTTCCAGCTCCTTGCGACGCTTGCGGAGCCGACTTGCCAGTTCCTTCTGGGCGTCCTGGTCAAACGTGGCTTTCTCTACCGCTCGGTGGAGAAGCCGCTCCGCGTCCGCAACCAGGGTCTGCGCCCGGAGGTAGGCTTCCGCGTTCAGCGGACGCTGTGCGGAGACGAACTCCCCCGAGGTGATCAGGAGCCGGGTGATCTGCCGTGTCAACTGCTTGGTGACCGCGGCTTGCCGGATAGCGTCCATGAGGACCAGGGCCACGTCCGGCAGCTGGTCTCGCTGGGCACGGAGCGCCTCGCGCGCGCCGGTGACGTCCCCGGCGGGAAGCTCGTCATCCTCGTCGTCCGCGTCTTCGTCATCTTCCTCATCATCGTCGCGATTCGCGGCGCCTAGCGGTCCGGCTTCAGGATGGGTCCACTCCTCCGGCTGCGCAGCCTCTCCCTCTTCAGGAAGCGCTGTGCCAGCAGGATCGCCACTCGTTGTGTCGCCCGCGATGTCTCCGGCAGGCGCGTCCGCACCCTCACGATGGACGGGAATCTTCACGGCGGTCGCCCCATTTCCATCGCGGGTAGTCCCGTCGCCGTGGACCGATGCAACAGCTTCACTCAATTGCTCCACCTCCTGCTGTAGCTGTGCTTCCGTCTCCGCCTGGACCTCGAGGGCATGCACAATATCGTTGACTACTCGCGCCTCTGCCGTGGTGTGAGGCTGGACCAGCATGACGGTGCTTCCGTCTTCCTCCTCCAACTCCACAAGCAGCCCCCGCTGGCGGAGGAACTCGCGGATCCTGCGCGCCTGCCAGATCCCGATGCCACGGATCGCCGCCAGCTCCGCCACCCGCATCGCAAGCAGACCACGGAGGTCCTGCACGCCCGCCGCCGCCAGGGCCGCACGGCGCGCCGGACCGAGACCGGGAATGGCGGAAAGATCGAGGCCGCTGGTATTCATGGTATAGGCTTTCTTCACACCTGGGTTCGTGGCACTACTAAAGCACCATTAGTCGGTCAAGTTAGGTCTGATTCAAAGGGCGGCATTGCAGTGTCGAAGAGCGAACGAGTTGCTAACGGCCTCGCCCGGCATCGGCTGAACCCGATGCCTATTCACAAGAACCCCGCTCTGCGGGCTGAAAGTAACTCGGCTGTTCAGATGGCCGAGGCTGCACCCTCCTAAGGGAGCGGCTCTATCCTTGTCCGAGTCAGTTTGGAAGCCACAGACTTAACTCGACGGACCACTAGTGGTCGGTCAAGCTAGGTCTGTTTCGTAGGAGTGCAGGCCGGAGTGATGTCTCGCGGGTTCATCGGCCATGTCCAGCCACCGACAGCCCTGGAAGGGCAAAAGCATGTAGCCAGGGGGCGCAAGCCCCTGGTGTCCATTGCGGGAATCTCCAAAGCCCTGGAAGGGCGAAAGTGCCCCCGAACCGAGGCCATGCCGGAAAACACAAACCCAGCTTGACGCAGTACTAGCCGTCTGGTCGGTTGATCTTGTCCTGCAACGCGGTTCTGAACTGCTTTGCTTCTTGCTTGCACCACTCAGTATAGAAGTCGGCGTAGGCGGTGCCACGCACTTCCTGATTGCGCCGGATCAGGATTTCAAGTCCAGCCTTCACAGGGTCCGGCGAGATAAGCCCGATCCGGTTCAGCGATCCGGCACGGAGCGGCGTGGAAGCAATTTGCTGCAGGAGATCGATGCGCACATCCGCATCATGCAGATCGCCTAACTTCTCCTGGAAGCGTTTGATGACGCTGAGGCTTTCCTTCAGGCCATGGGCATAGGCCGGTGCGAAGAGTTCCATGGTGTACCGAAGCCACTTGGCTGCGATGCGCATGGCGTGAAGCTCCTCAACGGCCTCGGGCCGCCCCGCGTACGGCGCGAACGCGTAGAACTCTTCAATCCGGTTCTGGATCAGGGCACGGGCGGCGTTCCGGAATGGGGAGTGGGCGCTCACCGTCGCGCTGTCGCTGACCGAGACGGGTGCAGGTGCCCCACCCTCTTCCGATGCGACGTGCTGATCTCGGTCTCCCGCGAGGTAACACTTGACCCGCGCGGGGAAATCGGACTCTTCCAGCTTCCGGAGATGCTTGAGCATCGGGTGCCGGGCCCGCTCGCGCTGCCGTCCCAGGCGGTCGAGGAGGTAGAGAAGAGCCTTGTGGTCGTCTTGTCTCGGGATGGCCGACCGCAACTGGGTCTGGAAGTAGTCGATCAGGACATCGAAATCACGCACGGCTCCGAGTTCTCGTGTGACTAACTTTGCCTCGCGTGTGTTTTTTTTGAACCGCCCATCCGGAAAGCAGTAGCCGAAGACGCGCATTGCGGCCACGAGGCGGCGGGAGCCGACCCGCATATCGTGAACCCCTTCGATATCCTCACCCAGCCTCACGCGATCGGCGTGAGTGAGCATTCCCTCGACCCGTTCCTCAATGGCCTGGAGCGCCCAGCGCCAGATGGGGTCATCGGGTGTAAGAGCGGCTTGCGTGGAAGGCGTGATGCTTGCGGCAGGCGCTTCGGGATGCGTGAGAGGAGGCATGGTTCCTACCGGGTGCGGTGGACAGTAAGGGTCAGGAAGGCTGCTGAAGGCCCTGGATCACCCACTCCAGGTACTCTCGGGCACGCAGTGCGAGGCGGTCGACCTCTTCCGCACGCTTTACCGGGGGCATCAGCGGCGCGGAGATGTTCTCGCAGCAGAGCGGCAGGGCGCGACCGGTCCAGGCAACCGCGTGCAGCAGCTTGTAGTGGTCGATCTCCCCGAAGCCGGGGCCGCAGTCCTCGTCCTTCGGGAAATTACGATGATCCTTGATGCAGAAGCTGCGCACCTCGTCGACGCAGGCCTTGAGGTCCGGGATGGGGTCCACGTCGAGGTAGTCCATCACGTTGCCGGCGTCATAGTTCACCTTCACGTGGGAGTGGTCCAGTTCTCGGGTGAACTTGGCGCAGGCCTCGCCGGTGCCGGTCTCGCCGCCGTGCTGCTTCACTACCAGCGTCACGCCCTGGTCCGCAGCCACGGGACCTAGTTCCTTGAAGCGCTGGAGCCAGATCGCGCGGCCGCCGTTCTCCGTGTGCCCGAACGTGAGCACCTGCGGAACACCTGCCGCACCGGCCTGCGTCAGGCGCTGCCTCAGGATCTTGAGGCCTTCCTGGCGTTCCGGATAGATGTTGGAGAACATCATCACCGGCTCCAGCCCGAGGTCGCGGCACCGCTTCGCCAGCGCGCGCGCCTCATCAGCGGATGCGTCCGGCGCGAGCACCGGCTGGCGCTTGCCGTCCGCATCCCGGTGCTCCATTCCCCACGCCACGAAGCGATAGCCGCTCTTCGCGATCCCCAGTAGGGCGCGCTCCAGTGGAAAGTCCCGGTAGACGTAGGTCATGCAGGCAACCTGGAACCGGGTCGGCTTTCGCAGTTCGTCGGCACGCACGGCGGCTGCGATTCCCGCTCCCGCACCCAGGGCCATCAGGCTGCGCCGCGACATCGTTCTTGAGGTCTTCACAGTCACGCCCACTCCCTACTCACCACTCACCACTCACCACTCACCACTCACTACTCACCTACCGTGGAGTTCATCTTGTCGATGATCGCGTTCGTCAGCTCGTCCGTCCCGCCCGTCCCGCCGAGGTCGCGAGT
>JANPLG010000076.1:0-3430 GCA_031426395.1 Actinomycetes bacterium | reverse complement strand
CAATCACAACCTGAGCATCGGCGACGTGGATGGCGACGGCAAGGACGAGGTGGTCTACGGAGCGATGGCGCTGGACCACGACGGCTCGCCGCTCTACTCCACCCGTCTCGGCCACGGGGACGCCCTCCACCTCTCCGATCTCGACCCGGACCGTCCCGGCCTCGAAGTGCTCGACATCCATGAGAACGTGAAGCACGAGCACGGCCTGGAGTTTCGGGACGCCCGCACCGGCAAGGTCCTCTGGAGCAAACCTTCCCCCGACGTAGGACGGGGAGTCGCCTTCGACATCGACCCGCGCCACCGGGGCTACGAGTGCTGGGGCGCGGGTCCCGGCCTGGAGGCCCTCTACAACTGCCGGGGCGAGGTGATCGCGCCCCGCCGGCCGCGCTCATGCAACTTCGGCGTCTGGTGGGACGGTGACCGGCTCCGCGAGCTGCTGAACGGCACCACCATCAGCAAGTGGGACCCAGCGGCTGGCGCGGAGCGGTCGGTGCTCACGGCAGCCGGATGCGCGTCCAACAACGGCACCAAGGCAACGCCCGCGCTCTGCGCGGACCTGCTGGGCGACTGGCGTGAGGAAGTGCTCTGGCGCAGCGCCGATAACCGTGAACTGCGGCTCTACCTGACGCCCCACCCCACCACGGTCCGTCTGCCGACGCTGATGCACGACCCGATCTACCGGCTTAGCGCCGCGATGCAAAACGTGGGTTACAACCAACCCACGCAGCCTGGTTTCTACTTGGGGGAGTAGCGGCCGGACGACAGGACGGGGCGGCCCCAGAGGAACCGCCCCGTCTCGTGCTTGGGCTAAGCCTTCCCGAACTAGCGCGTGGCGGTGCCGGTGTAGATCACATTGGCACCGTTGGGGGTAGCCAGGGTAGCCGCGGAGGCCTCGAAGCCCTTGCCGTCCGCCGTCACCTTGCCCATGAAGACCATCAGCGGCGCGCGCGGGTTGCGCGGATTGGGGAGCTGGGTGATCGACATGATGTTCGTGACCGGCTCAAAGCCGCCGATCAGGTTCTTGTAAGTCTTGGTGCCGATCGAGACGTGCGCCCCGATCACGCCCGCGCCTCCGCGAGGCCTCTGATGCTTGAACACCACCAGCTTGAACTTCACGGTGGCTTCGTCCGTGGAGCGGACGTAGGGGCCCTTCCAGGTCCCACGGAGGTTGTTGGTGCTGACTGCGGCCTGGGAGGGCGCGGCGAGGGTCACGAAGCCGAGGGAAGCCACCAGCGCGGCGGCAAAGGGAGCGGGGCGAAGACGGGAAGTAAACAATTGCAACTAGGTACCTTCGGTTAAGTGCGGGGACAGCAATACGTCATCCGCTTCCTTGAGGTGCATTGGAACGGAACTCAGTGCAGAAGTTAGTACTATCTGCTTTCTTCAAACTCTGGATTCAGGCCGAACCTGCGTCCACTCTTAGTGGGCACCTTGCATCCAAATCGAGAGCACTTATTGGAGAGCGCTCATTGGAGAGCACTTATTGGAGAGCATTCTATGGAGAGCCGGTCGGCGGAATGAAGCGCCTGGCATTCGCGCGTTCGGGTCCTGGCAGGACCGCTGCCGATCCGTGTGCAAGGATCAGTCCTGCATCACAACTTGCCCGTTCACCCGCTGAGAGTCTGCCGGCCCTCCCGGCAGAGGAGAAACCATGAGCACCTGCAACCAGCACGGAGAGCACGACCATCAGCACGGCCCGGGCTGCGGCCACACGGCCATCGAGCACCAGGGCCACACCGACTACCTCCACGACGGCCATCTCCACCACGTCCACGGCACCCATGTCGATGAGCACACCCTGGAAGAGGGAGACGCTAACCCTTCAGAATGCACCCCGGAGCACGACTGCGGTGCCCATGACCCCACCCATCAGCACGGTCCCGCCTGCGGCCACGAAGCCATCCCGCACGGTGACCACG
Source organism: Actinomycetes bacterium (assembly GCA_031426395.1). Lineage (GTDB taxonomy): Bacteria > Armatimonadota > SYMT01 > SYMT01 > SYMT01 > JANPLG01. The sequence continues at coordinate 1,511 of JANPLG010000076.1, read as the reverse complement.
TCGACTACCTCGTGGAAGGTCACCTTCACCACCCTCACGCGGGCCACTGCGACGATCACGGCCCCGTGGCCGTGAAGCCCTAGCATTGCGCGAGTGACGGCCGCCTGGAGCCGACCGCGCCGTCGGGGACGAACTGACCGCAGAGAACACAGCGGACGAGGAGAAAACCGTTGATCTCTGCGGAAGCCCGCTCAAGGGGGGCAGAGGAGTTGGCCTGGGAGGGTGCCTCGCCCTCCCGATCCGCGAACCCTTTGCGGTTGCGGGTTGGCGGGAGGCTCCTTGAGCCGCAGGTCGGAGCGTTAGTTGCCCCGCGCGAGCTTCTCCTGACCGCGGCTCTGGGAATCGCGTAGAAAGCTCACGAACTGGTCCACGTTGGTATTGAAACCGGACTCGCCGAACTTCGTTCCATCAGGCGTGACGATTACGTAGAGCGGCAGCGTCACCTGTTGGAACTTCTCCGCCTGGAGCTTCGCCCACCGCTGGGAGTCCACGCCGGCACGGTCAGTGATGAGCCGCACGGCGACCATCCTCTTCAACTCCAATTGAACTGCGGGCTGTGGGAAAACCGTCTGCTCCATCACGCGGCAGTTGCTGCACTGGTCGCCCGTGAAGTCGATGAAGACGAGCTTGTTCTCCGCCTTCGCTATCCGCAGGGCCTCGTCGTAGTCTTCCGTCCAGCGAATCTCGCCTTCGCTGTGGGTGCCCTTCGGCATACCGTATTCCGGCGATGGCAGGAAGGCGGTGGCCCACCCCAGCGGCACGCCCGGATTGATGCCCGCCAGGAGCCAGACGCCACCCGCAAGCGTCAGGGCGCCGACAGCGCCACGGAACGGCCCGATCCTGCCGCCGGGATCATGGGGCAGCCGGAGCAGGCCGAGCATGTAGCATCCGGCCACGGCCGCAATCGCGAACCAAAGCGCCAGGTAGACCGGCCGGGTGAGGAAGCCCCACTGCCAGAAGATGTCCGCGTTGGAGAAGAACTTGAGCGCGGCCATCAGTTCCAGGAAGCCCATGAACGCCTTGACCGTCACCAGCCAGCCGCCCGCCTTGGGCATCCTGGCGAGGTACTGCGGGAAGAGGGCCAGCAGGAAGAACGGGCTGGCGAACGCGGTGCTGAAGGCGAGCATCCCCAGTGTGGGATAGAGCACCTCCCGCGAGGCGGCCGCCGTGGCCAGCAGGGTCCCCACGAAGGCGGCGGTGCAGGTGAAGGAGGTGAGCGTGAAAGTCACCCCCATCAGGAAGGTGCCTGCGAAGCCGCCCTTGCGAGACCCGGCCTGGGTCTTCTCCACCAGCCAGCTGGGCAAGATGATCTCGAAGCCGCCGAAGAGGTTGACCGCCATCACCACGAAGAGGATGCCGAGGGCGATGTTGATCGCCGGGTGCGTCGCGAAGCGGTTCAGCGCCTGCGGTCCGAAAAGGAGCGACATCCCCACGCCCAACAGGGTGAAGGTGCCGACAATCGCCAGGCTATAGTTCGCCCTTGGCACCGGGATCGGCGATGGCGACGGAAG
>JANPLG010000075.1:0-2964 GCA_031426395.1 Actinomycetes bacterium | reverse complement strand
GTCACGCGGCTGCCGCAGCCAATCATTCCACGAAAGCCTCGCCGCAGCCTGCCGAGGTCGCCGCAACATCCAAGGCACGACCTCTCTCAAAACCCCGTTGACATTCAACGGAGTATCTCTTCGGTTGGCTGGCTCGCTGGGCGAAAGGAACTGATTCTTGACACAGAGGGACACGGATCGGATCGGAACGGAGAGAGTGACGAGCAGAGTGACTTGCAGAAACGGACCGTCAGTTGCTGCGAGATTTCAATCTGTGTCCTCTCCGTGATCTCTGTATCCCTCTGTGTCAAAATCGGGATCGCACAGTGTAGTGGAAGGTCAGGACGGCCGCCGTGATCGAACGCAGCGCGAGGCTGCTGGCTATGCTTGAGGAGAAATCTGGCCGGTCAGGATTTCGGGGACGGCGCTGATCGCTTCTCCGATCTTCGACAGATCCTTAGCACCGGCCTGCGCGAATTCGGGGCGACCGCCGCCGCCGCCGCCCGCGCGCTTGGCCACCTCCCGTAGCAGGTTACCGGCATGAGCGCCCTTGCCGAGGGCATCGCCCACCACCTTGGCGATGAAGGTGCCCTTTCCGTCCGCAGCGCCACCGGCCACGACCACGCCGTTCCTCAAGCGCTCCGCGTGGCGGTCCACCAGGGTCTTGAGGAAGTCGGGATCGGCGTTGCCGGCGTTCTCCGTGATGACGGTCACGCCGTTCACTTCTGTCTGCTGGAAGCTATCGGCGCTGCCCGAGGAACCGGAGAGCCGTGTTTCAAGAAGCTGCTGTCGTGCCTGCGCCAGTTGCCGTTCTAGGTCGGCAACCTGCTTGTCGCGGGCGTCAAGGCGGTCGAAGAGCTGCGCGTCGGAGCCGCCGAGGCGGCCGGCCACTTCGCGCAGGCGGCCTTCCAGCGCCTGGACGTGGGTGACGGCACCCGCGCCGGTAACGCACTCGATGCGACGGACGCCGGCGGCGGCGCTCGCCTCTCCCGTGACCTTGATGAGACCGATGGCACCTGTCCGCGAAACGTGGATGCCGCCGCACAGTTCCACGCTGTAGCCGGGGACGTTCACCACGCGGACGACTTCGCCGTATTTCTCGCCGAAGAGCATCATCGCGCCCATCTCGCGCGCCTCGTCCTGGGTGTGCTGGGAGATCTGCACCGCGTGATCCCGCAGCACCTCGGCGTTCATGATCTCCTCAACCCGCCGTAGCTCCTCGTGCGTTACGGCACCGCCGTGGGCGAAGTCGAAGCGCAAGCGGTCGCCTTCCACCACGGAGCCACGTTGGACCACGTGCGTGCCCAGCACCCGGCGCAGAGCGGCGTGAAGCAGGTGCGTGGCGGTGTGCGCGCGGCGGATCGCCTCGCGTCGCTCTGCATCGACCTCCGCCTGGAGGCGCATTCCGGGATGGAGCCGTCCCTGTTCCACGCGGACATAGTGGAGGAAGACGCCGCTACGCTTGGTCGTATCTAGGACCGTAGCGAGGCCGGAGACGCCGCCCTCACCCGCCAGCAGTCGGCCTAGGTCGCCGACCTGTCCGCCACTTTCGCCGTAGAACGGAGTGCGGTCCAGGACGACGATCCCGACCTCGCCCGCTTCAAGGCTGTCGACGTCAGTCTCTTCGCCGCCCTCTTCCGCGTGGATGAGCAGCTTGACCTCGCCTTCGGCCTGGGTCGCATCGTAGCCCAGGAATTCGGTGGCAGCGACATCGAGCGCGCGGGCATTGCTCTTGTCTGCGGAACCCTTGCCGGAAACGATGCTGTGGCGATCGCGGGCCTCGCCGTAACCGCGCTCGTCAATCTCAGCGCCGCACTCTTCAGCAAGCTCCTTCATCACCTCGAACGGCACGCCGGAAGTGGCGTAGACATCCCAGGCGAAGGCACCGTCGATGATGCCGCCCGCTTTCGCCTTCTCCATGAAGCGGGGCACGCCTCGGTCCAGGGTGCGGCTGAACTGGGCCTCCTCCTTACCAATCTGGTCGAGGATGACGCTCTGCTTCTCGCGTAGCTCCGGATAGCCCGCGCCCATCTGCTCGACCACGACCGGCACAATCTGGCGCATGAACGGTTCCTTCACCCCAAGCAGGTAGGCGAAGGTGGAGGCGCGGCGGATGATGCGGCGCAGCACATAGCCTCGGCCGACATTTGCGGGATAGATCCCGTCCATTACCATGAAGCTGGCGGCCCGGGCGTGATCCGCGATGACGCGTTTGCGCCAGTCGTCCGGGTCGCCGGAGGTACTGGATGCGCGGGAGAGGATCTCCTCCACGCGAGCCATGATGGGCGCGAAGAGATCGGTCTCATAGACGTGGCGCTTGTTCTGGACCACACAGGTGAGGCGCTCCAGTCCCATGCCGGTATCGATGTTCTTGGCGGCGAGGGGCGTAAAGCTGCCGTCCGGCTGCTTGTAGAACTGCGTGAAGACGTGGTTCCAGAACTCCAGGTAGCGGTCGCAGTCACAGCCGGGGGCGCACTCCGGGCTGCCGCAGCCGAACTCGGGGCCGAGGTCGAAGTAGACCTCGCTGTCCGGGCCGCACGCGCCGGTTTCCAGGACGGGCCCCCACCAGTTGTCGGCGAGGGTAACTACCCGCTCCTTGGGAAGGCCGATCTCCTCGGTCCAGATGCGGTAGGCCTCGGTGTCGTCCGGATACTCTGGGTGATTGCCGAAGACGGTCGCCCAGATGCGCTCCTTATCTAGCCCCACCACCTCGGAGATGAACTCCCAGCCCCAGGTAAGCGATTCGCGCTTGAAGTAGTCCCCGAACGACCAGTTGCCCAGCATCTCGAAGAAGGTGTGGTAGCGCGCGAACTTGCCGACGGATTCCAGATCGGTGGTGCGGCAGCAGCGCTGGCAGGTGGCGATGCGGGGATAGGGCGCGGGCTCCCGGCCTTCCAGCATGGCCTGGAACGGCACCACGCCAGCGGTGGTGAGGAAGATGGAGGGGTCCGTGGGGACCAGGGAGATGCCGGGCAGGATCCGGTG
>JANPLG010000074.1:0-14521 GCA_031426395.1 Actinomycetes bacterium | reverse complement strand
AGGCTGCGGATGAGATCCACGCCGCCGTGAAGAAGGCGTCGTTCACGGCGGATTACGGGACCCGACTGGACGTTGGCGAGAACAACGACGCTGCCTACGAGGTCACCTGCACCCCGCGGAAGGAAACTCCAGCCAGCATTTCCCGAGGGTTGAACCTTCAAGAGATCACCTACGTGGTCAACGTTCAGGGTGCCGGCGGATGGCGTACGGATAGCAGCGCCGGCTTCTTCTTCACCTTCGGAGGCCTGAGCGATCGGCAATACAAGGTCAGCCGCACCAGCAAGCGGATCTTCCAGTCCAGCACGCGGGATGAGTTCCGACCCGCTGCGGGAGCCGCCATCCACCGTCACGGCCCGGTTCGCATCCTGGGGCTGCGTATGGATGCCGGTCCAACCTTTGGCTTGGCATTGAACGCGGACGGAGAGCTCCAGTACATGTTCGGATTCAGTCTCTTCATGGGGACGAAGCAGCGCCTGGTGCTATCCGCCGGAATCTCGGGAGCGCAGGTGAAACGGCTGGACGGCGTCCGTGAAGGCCAGCGCTTCGGCGGGAGTACGGTGCCCACTACAGACGTGTTCCGCACCGGGCTGTTTGTCGGTCTGACCTACAACCTCTAGATGCCAGGTTGATCTCGTCGCACCAAGAGTCGGCCCTCCTGGTCCTTTGATCCCCAAGTGGGCCGACTCACGTTCACCTTCCGCCTCGTCTCGTTATTGGAGAACACTCGGATGGCTCACTCTCAAGGCAATCGAAGCGCCCATGAAGCTGAGACCGGGCGCGATTTAGGCGGCGGCTGCTCCTCCGATGAAGCCTTGGATGAAGGCTTGCTTCACGCCGCGTCGCACTCGCTGGATCGGCCGCTCCCTGGGTTGGCGAGTCTGGAATCGCCATTGGAGACAGCACCCCGCCCGGTTGGCCCTGCGGACTCACACCTCTCCGCAGCGCCTGAAACCGGCGCATCCTTTCCAGACATCGGGACGGCATCGTTCCCAGTGCGCAGGAGCGCACCGCGCAGGCTGCGGGCGTTCCAAACAGGCCCCCGCATCCCCGTCCTGGACACCACCGTCTATCCGTTCTCTGCGATCTGCTCATTGACGATCACCGCCGGCGGCGACATCTATTCAGGGACCGGTTGGTTCATCAGTCCACGGACCATCGTGACGGCGGGGCACAACCTGTTCGTCAGGAGCTTGAACCCCAGCATCAACGGATGGGTCCAGAACATCCGTGTGTCACCAGGGCGAAACGGCGTTTCGATGGAACCGTTCAACTTCGTCAACGTGGACCGGCGGGCGTTCATCTGCGCGGATGGATGGATCAACACCGGCGATCCGAGCCAGGACTATGGCGTGATCCACGTGCCACCTATGTTCCCGCAGGTGGGGGCCTTCGGCTTCTCGGCGTTTCCAGATGCTGGACTCACTGGTCTTCTGGCGCACATCTCCGGGTATCCCGCCAACAAGCCCGCTGGAACCCAATGGATCGATAGCAAGCCCCTGGGGCGCCCCACCCCTACCCAGCTTTTGTACAACATCGATACGTCTGCAGGGCAGAGTGGTGCTCCAATCTACACAGTTCTGAACGGCCAACCCATCGCCGTTGGGATTCACACCAACGGGGTCCCTGATACGAACTTTGGCGTCCGCATCAACCCGATGGTCCATCGGAACCTTTTGACCTGGAGGTAGCGGCCCGGTCGGAAAGAATAAAGGGCTGCAATTCACGCCATCCCCCGCCAGGCTTTGTAGATGTCATTCCACGTACAAAAGCTAACCAAGTTCCAAGAACAGGTCGCCGTGACGGGTTTCGGCGGGGTCGTTGGTGGCGAGGACGAGCAGCCCTCGCTGCCGCTGCTCCGCGATGATGCCGTCCACAATGTCCGCGCCGTCCACGTCCAGCATGGCGGTCGGCTCGTCCAGGAGCAGCACCTGGGGACGGGATTGGAGGGCCACACAGTACTTGAGGCGCACCCGCATCCCGGAGCTGAAGGTTCCTACCAGATCGTGTCCGCGACCGCCCAGCGCCACCCGCTCCAGCAGCGCCGCGGCCTCTTCCGGGACCCAGGCCAGGCTGCGGACCCGCGCGAAGAACTCCAGGTTCTCCAGCGCCGTCAACTCCGGGTAAAGCGTGAGGTCCGGTGCCACCAGCGCCACGACGGTCCGGCGGGCGTCGGCATCCACCACCGCTCCGTCCTGGAGCAGGCGGATGCCGCCGCTGTCCGGCCGCGCCAGCCCCGCGATCAAGGTCAGAAGCGTCGACTTGCCGCTCCCGTTCTGACCCGTGACGACCAGTGCTTCCCCCGTACGCACTTCCGCGCAGACGTTGCGCAGCACGGTGCGCGTGCCGAAGCGCTTGCTGACGTTCTCCAGACGCAGTTCAGTGAGGGACATCGGATGTTGGTGAGTGGCGAGGCGATGAGCGGGTGAGTAGGCTATCGGTCCCTTAATCGTATTCTTTTCGTCACGAATGGGAGAGTGGGAGAAAGGGTGAATGGGAGAGGCTCCGGCCGTGATATCTCCCTTTCCCCCATTCTCCCACTCTCCCTTTCAACTCGTAAGAACATTCTTGACACGCTGCCTATTTGCCTTGAGGCGTGAGTTCGAGGAGCAGCGGGCCGCCGCGCAGCAGGCGGAAGCGGGTGGTGCCGTCGGGAAGATCCGTGCGGGTGACGCCTTCCGGGAGGCCGGCCTTGCGGTTGATGCGCACCTCCATCTTCTGGTCCGCGGGGGGGAGCACGACCTCCGCAGGCACGTCCTTCGGCGTCTCGACGCGGACGGCCGCAACGCCCGTCTTCAGGTCCCGCTGCCAGGCGGCCTTCACCTCGCCACGGGAGGTGGGCACGGAGGCGCTGGCATGGGTGAGGTCAAGCCACTGCGGTGCGATCAGCACCTCCGCGAACCCAGGCTTCAGCGGCCGGACGCCGGTGACCATTGCCGGCAGGTAGAAGGTCGGCGCGCCGGAAGCGCCGTGGCCGAAGCTGCCTCCGGGCTTCCACTTCTCCCACCAGGTGGTGGCGCCCCAGTCCAGCATCCGGCCCCACTCCTCACGCATCATGCTCAGCGCCTGCGCGGGGCGGTCGGCGTGGTAGAGCGCGCCCAACTGGTAGAACCCGAAGTAGGGCGTGCCGGATCCGACCACCCGCAGAGCGCTCCCCGCAAGGTTCGCTGGGTCATAGATGAAGTCAAGGATCCTTCCATGCTCCTCCTTCGGCGCGATGTCGAAGAGGACGCAGAGGCTGTTGGTCTGAGTGCTGACCGTGGGGCTCTGGGTTCCGTCCGGCCGGATCGAGTCTCGGTAGACGTGCTGTCTTGCGTCCCAGAGGTGGCTGTTGATCGCCGCCCGCACGGCTGCGGCGCGGGTTTCGTACTCACCGGCGGAGGGGTCTGAGATCAGGCGCGCGATACGGGCGGCGCTGCGAAGGGCGTCGTAGTAGTAGGCGTTCAGTGCGCCCGGCTCGCCCTTCTCGTCCACCGGGGCCAGATCGATGAAGCCCCAGTACGGCACATCCTTCAGAAGCCCGCGCGGCCCAACTTTCGGCGAGAAGAAGTGGTCAAGCGTGTAGCGGACCCGTGGAAAGAGTTCCTTCAGGATCTCCTCATCGCCGGTGTGTTGGCAAGTGTCCCAGAGTTGGGATGCCCAGATCAGCGTGAAGGCGGGCAACCTGCCGCCGTCCCAATCCGTGGGATAGACGCCCCAGGTGATCCCGTCCGGCGTCAGGCTCTGGGCGATCAGCCGTAACGCACGCCGGTTCAGGCGCGTGTCCCCGAAGCTGTAGTGGTTGATCAGCGCTTCGATGCGGGCATCACCGGACCACTGCCCGCGTTCCCGCCAGGGGCAGTCGGTGTAGGCGTCCTCCATGTTCAGCTGGCAGGTCCAGCGCCCGATCTCCCAGATCCGTGTCAGACGCTCGTCGCTGCAGGCGAAGGCGCCGCGGTACTCCAATGGATAGGTGGAGAAAAGCAGCCCCACCCCATCCAGCACGATCCCCTCGGGGGCGTTGCTGACGTCGATCTGCAAGTAGCGGCCAGCACGCTTGTCGAAGGTCTGGAACGTCTGTGCGCCGGGACGGCAGAGGTAGCGGTCGGCGTAGTGGACGCCGTCCCGGTCCGGAAAGAGGCGGGCCGCGCCCTTCGTTCCGCCGGCCACTATCGGTGCCGGGCCGCCATCCGGCGTGGCGAAGAGCGGCGGCTCTCCGGTCTGCGGGACAAACGCGCCGTCCGGCAACTGCAGCACTTCCCCGTAACCGAGGTCGAGGGTCTCGCCGCCCTTCGCGCCGCGCACGCGGAAGGTGGGATAGCCAGTGGTCTCGCGGCCCAGGTCGACGAGGAACGATACGCGCTGGGCGCCCTGGGTGCGGACCTTGACCCCACCCGTGGAGAGCCGCACCAACTCTTCCGGCTTCTCAACGGTGCAGGTGCGAAGCTGGCCTCGCGTACCGGCAGCCATCGCCTGGCTGATGTGCGCGGCGGCTGTGCCTGCCGCAGCGGGCGGAGCAACTGCGCCGATCGCTAACGGTGCCGGCGTGACCTCCGCCGTCTCCATGACCCGGCCGGGAAACTGGATCTCCTCCAGCATCGGGGGGATGTCGCGGGGGACCAGCTGCGGCCACGGCTCCATTCCAGCGGGACCAATCACGACCGCCGAAGGCCACGCCTCCTCAGAGAAGCCTGCCCCTCGCCAGCCGGATGGCTCTTTGCGGGCGTCGTAGATCTCGTTGAAGCCGAGTTGGAGGCTCATCCGAGGCTGCCCGGCGCTCCACGCGGCGCTGCGCATCGCCTTCCAGGTGGCTTCGCTTCCCGCCAGGGTCCGCTCTTCGCTTGCCTTGCCGGAGGTGATCTCGGCAATGAGTCCGCCTCGACCGTGCATGTACTGGAAGGTCGACTCGCCGAAGTGGTGCACGAGAACGGCGACCGTGTTCTTGCCCTTCTTCAGCTTCTCGCCCAGATCCCAGGAGTCGTAGGAGAGCCAGCGCCGGTCAGAGCGCGCGGGGCCGCGTCCCACGAACTCGCCGTTCACCCAGACCTGATAGCGGCTGTCCGCAGTGAGGTGGAGCTTCGGTTCCTTCGGCGTGCTCCGGAGGTCCAGGGACTTGCGGAAGTAGACGTAGCTGTTCTTCGGCGAAGGCTCACCGTCCGTCCAGATCCACTTGCCGGTCCATGTGCGGCCTGCTGCCACGGAGAGCATCGGCAGATTGACCGCGTTGGCCGGTGGCTGCGACTGCGAAGGAGAGGCAGCCAGCACCGTCAGGGCTGCCATGGTTACTGCGATCAGCGTAGTTGGGAGCATCGGCACCGTGATGCTCAGCGGTGCCTTCAGCGAACGGGCGGGGCGAAACGGCACGAGCGGCGCTCCAGGAACTACCAGCAGCATCCCCGCCGTCAGCTGGTGGCGACTGCAGGCTCGCGCTCACGGTCGAAACGCTCCTCGAAGCGCTCATGCTGGTGAGTTGGCGAGGAATGGCCGTCGGGTGGGCTGCAGGCGGAGAGCGGGCACGGAGAGACGTACTCTACGTCAAACTCCACCTCGCGGCAGATGGGGAAGAAGATGTCCTGCCCAAAGAGAAGGTAAAGGGCAAGGGTGTAGGGGCGGTCGTTGACGTAGGGGAGCGACTCGGCGCGCTGCCAGAGCCTTCGGACGCAGGCGGCGTGGAGCAGGAGGAGCTGGCACTCCAGCCGCTCGCGCTCGCGCTCCGCCGCCGTCTCCGCGGGGGTGAGGGCGCGAAGGCGGCTCGCTCCGGTCTGAAGCTTCTCGGCGGCTCGCGCAGCGAAGATGGCGGGGCGTTGTGCCAGGAGTGCCTCGCGCTGCTGCGTGAGCCGCTCGATACACGAGACCGCGGAGTGCGGCAGAGTCCGTCCGAGGGCGCGGATTGCCGCTGCCGTGCCATTCGTCGCCACGCTCAGGCGCTCCACGAGCTTTGCCAGCCGGTGGTCGGCGGCTATCGCTGCGTCGAGGTCGGCGTTGCGGGCGTTCAGGGCCATGAGCTTCAAGAGATGGACGTGCTGGCCGACCTCCACCGCTCCGAGCAGCCCGATCTGCTGTCGCGCTTCAGCGGCAACGTCACGCCACCGACGCGATAGCTCCCGGCTGCTCACCTTCGGCCCCAGGACCTCGGAGAGGAAGCGGGGCAGCCGCAGCTCCGCGTCACCCATGGAGGAGAGGCGGTCCAGCGTGTTCAGCCCGATGCGGATCAGCAGGCCGGTCGGGTGGTTCAGGACGCCACGCTGGCGCAGGCCGGCGACCAGGAAGTCGACCATCGGCGCATACTTGCTGCCCTGGCGTGGAAGTCCAAGGCCGCGCGGCGCCCGCTGCAACTCCGCCGCGAAGGTGGCTGCCTTGCCGATGAGGCTGAACTCCCGCACGTTGGGAAGGCCCTCGAAGAGGGTGAGGGCGAGGTCATGCACGCCCTGGATGCGGCGGTCGGTCTCAAGGGTTACGGTGCCGGCCGCCGGATTGATCAGCGTCACCACGCTTGCGTGAAGCCCCGAGATCTCCAGCCCGTATCGGTACGTGGGCGATCCCTCGCCGCCGGGCGCGAACTCCACGAAGAACGGAGGCGTGTAACGGCCCGTCTCCGCCTCGTACTTCATCCGCTGCAGCCCGAATCCGACTCGGTTCAGCGCGTCGTTGTACGCTTCGCTGAACGCGATGGGGTAGCGGAGCGCCAGGTCGAGGTAGAAGTGGAGGGTCTCGGCGGGTTCCAGGAGGCGGAGCAGGTCCTCGCGCGTGATCCGTGTGAAGCGGCTGGCGCGGTCCAGCTCCACGCGATCCGCAGGGAAGACCTGGTCCGTGAGCCAGCGTCCGAACGCTGCCTGGAAGTCGGCCACGCTCCCTTCGGGGTGCTCCCGGAGCCACTCGCCGGCCCATTGGGCCACTTCCCGCACCCGCTCCTTGACCACCCGCCGGTGGGTCCTGGTGGCGGCGAGGCGCATGGCGCCCCGGGCGGCCGCCTTGATCAGCAGCCAGGCACCGGCACCAGCGATTTCCGGGTCTCCGGCGGAAATGCTGGAGAGGACAACGTTCTCGTTTTCCACGGGAACGATGCCGTAGAGGCCATCCGTCTTGGTCAGCGCATAGTAGAACGCCGCCAGGGGATTCTCCGGCAGAAAGTGGCCGAGGGTTTCCTGGTTGACCGCCGGTCCCAGACGGCTGCCGGGGTCGGAAGCGAGCTGGCCGTCCGCTCCCGGCAGCGCGACCCCGAGATCGGACATTGCGTTGCGCCAGGCGTGGTCGGCCTGGATCTCCGGTGCGTGCCGCTCATAGGTGGCGGCGGCGCGGTGGAGCGGGATGCGCGCCTCTTCGTACTGCTCCGGAGTGACCGCCTCGGTGAAGAAGAGGCCGTAGGAGACGTCCTGGTGTTCCCAGACCGCGCCCGCGCGACCACGGAAGTAATCCTCCGTGAGGACGTACTTGCGGCCCTCGGCCCGGAGGTAGCGCCCCAGGCGGGCATCGCTGGTGCCCAGCCGCTCATCCTGGACAAAGAAGGTGATCTCCGCGCCCGCATCGCCCACCGCCCGGGAGAGGCAGTGGTTCGCCAGCACGGCGTCCCACGCCTGGTTCTGGTCGCCCTTGAAGACGTGCTGCACGTCCCGGATCGCAAGGGCTTCCTGGATCTCCGACGGACGGTCCGTGGTGCTGCGCAGGGTGACGAACTGCTCACCGCGATGGGTGACCGTTGCGGGCTTCATGCGCAAGCTCTCCGTCCACGCCGCCGGTTGCGGAGCGTGGGCCTTGGGTGACGGAGTAGAAAGGTTCTAGGGGTTGAAATCCGGGGTGCCAAAGGTTCCCCGGGTGCCGGAGCGACGAGCGTTATCTTATGCGCAACCGCATTGCGAAGTAAACCTCGCGCAACCCGGCGGCATGGCTCGCGTGGCTCCACGGCTCCGCACGGATCCATCCTGGCAGGCTTGCTGGGAACGGCCTGTCGGGTTACTATTCCCGAGGCGCGGGCGAGTGGTGGAATGGCATACACGGCAGACTTAAACTCTGCTGCCGCAAGGCTTGTGGGTTCGAGTCCCACCTCGCCCATAGGCACGAAATCGGGCTGGATGCTGACGCGAGGTCGGCTTCCAGCCCGCTTTGCTAATCCTCCCGGATAGTGGTGCCTGGAGAGGCCGGATTCACCTATTGCGGGGTGCTGCTGCTAACCCGCCCTGCTTGCCCGCAGAGGGGTGCTTCCGACGACGGATGGGGTAAGGCTCGAAAGCGAGTAACGACTGGGAAAAAGGTCATCCCCTCCCAACAGTTAGACCCAGCGACCGCTGGCTAACGGTGAATGAGCCGATAGATTTCGTCGCGATTGCCCACGTGAAGCACGAGCACCACGAGTTTTTCATCGTGGATGTCGTAGACCACCCGGTAGTCGCCCACGCGGATCCGGTATCCGTCTGCGTCCGTCAGCTTCGTGCACCCAACAGGGCGCGGTTCGCTGGCGAGGGACTCAATCGCAGTGGCCACTGCTACCTTGTGCTGTCGAGGGAGCTTTCGCATTTCTCGGGCAGCCGCCTTGGACAACTCGATCGTATAGCCGCTTGTAGGCACATTCGCCTCATTTCCGTCCTCAGTCGCCCGTTTGTGAGCCACCAACCATCCGCTACCCTGGCCTCCAGGATATCAAGGAAGGGCATACCACGCAGCACGGCAGTCGCTCGCGGCTATGATACCCGATCATCGAGGATTTTGAAGTCTTTGAAGTAACGAAGACTGAGAGAATTTGCTGGAATGCAAAAAACTTATTGACCGGAAGGAATTGGCAACCCTATCCTGCTAACTTAATGGAGTCAGCGCTGCAGCGGCAAATGTGGAACTGATTCATCAGTGCCCGGTCCACCTAACGAAGCCGGGGGGAAGTAAGCCCCAGGGGCAACCTGGTCGGCAACACGCAAGAGGACCCAATGACCCGACTAGCGGCTACCCGCTTAAGGGACGAGATGACTGAAACTTTCAACCGCGTTGCCTACCGAGGCGAGCGCATCATTCTTGAACGATATGGCAAGGACCTAGTGGCCCTGGTCCCTCTGTCAGATCTGAAGCTACTCGAAGCCATGGAGGACAGAATTGACACGGAAGCAGCCCAGGCGGCTCGCGCAGACGTTGAGGTCAATGGCACCGTCGCCTGGAGCGACCTGAAAGCGGAACTCGGAGTCTAGTTTCATTCCAGTCGTCCGTTACTGAGACCCCCGCCACGAGCAGTGGCAGGGGTCTTGCCCGGTTCTGCCCCAACTTTCGCCAACAGTTGACCGGCACAGGTTGGCTTGCCCGCATCGGGACTCTGCCGGCCGGATCCTTGAGGGCGGGGAACGCAGGCATCGGAAGCAGTGGGTGCGAAGCTATTGGTGTTCCGCTCCGTGGCCCCTATGCTTTCGAACTCTCTCCCCGCCGGTTGGTACTGGTTCTGTGACCAGTGTGGCTCCGCTGTCATGCTGCATCCGCGCGGCAAGATGCACTGCAGGCGCTGCTACTTCCCGATCATCATCCAGCCGAAGCGGGGCGATCTGCCGGACGTGGACGGAGCGAGCGCGGCCCAGTTCCCCACCACGCCTCTCCCGGAAGCGACTTGCGCCGACCATCCTGAACAACGGGCGCTGGGGCTGTGCGAGCGCTGCGGGAGCTGCCTCTGCGGTCCGTGCGTGCGGATGGTCGAGGGCCGGCTCTACTGCGCGGCCTGCGTGCCGTTTCTGGGGCGCCGGTTTCAGCGCCGGGTCTTCAAGCATCAGCGCTACTACTGGCCGGTGCTGATTGTCCTCTCCGCGCTCTTCTTCCTTTGGCAATTCGCCGTGGTACTCCTCGGATAACTGCGGTGGAGCCATCGTGGTGCCTTCGCCATCGGATGCCCGTCGCGCACCGCGTTTGGACGGTGAATCCTTGTCAGTTCAGGAGCACGTCGGTGATGCGCCGCACGCAATCACGCAAGTCGAAGAGCGCTTCCGCTCGCCTTCGGCCCGCCTGACCCATCTGACGGGAGTGATCTGGATCACGAATGAATCGCTCGAGTGCATCTGCGAGCGCTTCGTGATCCCCAGGCGGGACCAGGTACCCGCTGACTCCGTCTTCGACCACCTCCTGGAGGCCCCCCACTCGCGAGGCGACCACGGGTACCCCCATGGCCAGCGCTTCGGCTGCCGCAAGCCCGAAGGCTTCTGGCCAGAGGGAGGGGACAACGGCGGCCCGGGCTCCACGGAAGAAACTGGGGACATCCAACCGTTCGCCCGGAAACTGGACCTGAGTCAGTCCTGACTCACTCGCATACTGGCGGTGTCGCTCAAGTTCGGGGCCTTCCCCCAGAAGGAAGCACTGCGGTGACATGCCTCGCTCTTTGAGCACTGCCAGCGCTTCCAAGAAGACGCGTGTGCCCTTTTCGGGACGCATGTAGGTTACGGAGGTCAAATGATCGCCTCGTTCGGTGTCGGCTGAGAACCTTTGGAGATCGACCCCGTTGTGAACGGTAGTAATACGATCCGCTGGCACCCGATCGAACCCTCGTAACCGCTTCGCGATGAAGTCGCTCACCGCGATGTAGTGATCGACGGACTTTGCGTAGTGAGCCGCGCGCCATCGGGAAAGGGTTGCCCTCCAAAGGGGCTGCTTGGCGAAGCCACGAGAGACATGGTCAGTGAGCACAATCCGTGCTGCGGGAACATCACGGCGGACAGTGGGGATCACACTACCCACAACCGGCAGAAAGTGAAGCCAGTAGACGTCAGCGCGAAGCCTTGCTAGCTCTACTGCCCACTGCTTCCTACCATCAGGAGTGGTGGGTGGAGGCAAGGCCACGAAACTCGGCTGGCCCGGAAGGCTGAAATGCTCCCGAACTTTGGAAGGAACGGGACCGCTGAACACGAAGTCCACTTTGGCGCCCCGATGGATAGCCTCCCGGGCAACCTCGAACAACTGGTACTCGATGGAACCGAGCTTCTTGGGCGTCAAGTGCGCCCCAACGACTATATGCGGAGCATTAAGCAAGCGGCGGTTCCTCGAATTCGGTCCTGCACTCTAGGGCGCTGGTTGGGGAGATGCCTAACGTGAAGCGCCGTCCAAGATCTATGGCAGAAAACCGGCGCTCGGTCAGCCGGACTTGAATGCGCTAGCAATTCCTTGACCGACAACCGTCCATAATATCTGTCGGACGCATCTCTGATCTTCAGGAGTGAGAACGTGACCTCTTCTTTGGTAACAGACCGAGTAAGGGTCGGCATCATCGGGTGCGGCGCGATCAGCGCGAACTACCTGCAGAACGCGCGGAGCTTCCCGATTCTCGATATCCGGGCGCTCTCCGACCTAAATCTGGATGCGGCGCGCAGCCGGGCGGCGGAGTTCGGCATCCCCCAGGTGCTGTCGGTGGAAGCGCTGCTGGCCGACCCCGAGATCGAGCTGGTCCTGAACCTCACCGTGCCGAAGGCCCACGCGCCCGTGGCCCTGCGAATCCTGGAGGCCGGAAAGCACACCTACCACGAGAAGCCGTTCGGGCTGACGCGGGAGGAGGGGCGCCAGATCCTGGATGCGGCTGGATCGCGTGGGCTGCGGGTCGGCTGCGCGCCGGACACGGTCCTGGGGGCGGGCATCCAGACCGCCCGGCGGGTGGTGGACGAGGGGAGGATCGGTCAGCCGGTTGCCTTCACCGCCTTCATGATGGGGCGCGGCCCGGAAGGCTGGCATCCCAACCCGGAGTTCTACTACGAGCCGGGTGGTGGGCCGATGCTCGATATGGGCCCCTACTACCTGACGGCGCTGCTCAACCTGCTGGGGCCGGTGAAGCGCATCTCTGGAATGGCGTCCATCGCGATCCCGGTGCGGACCATCGGCAGCGAGCCGAAGCGGGGGAAGCAGATCCACGTGGAGACGCCGGATCACGTGACCGGCCTCCTGGAGTTCGAGAGCGGGTGCGTGGGGACGATCATCACCAGCTTCGCCACCCGCTTCCCTCAACACGACCCCAAGCTCCCGATCACCCTCCACGGCACCGACGGCACCCTGCGCGTTCCGGACCCCAACCACTTCGACGGCGAGGTGCAGCTTCGGCGGGAGGGCGAGGAGGAATGGACGGTGGTGCCGCCCACCTCTCCCACGGGCTACGGCCGAAGCGTTGGCCTCGCGGACATGGCCGAAGCGCTCCGCTCCGGACGCCCGCACCGGTGCAGCGCGGAGCAGGCGTTCACCGTCCTCGACCTGATGCAGGGATTCCTCGAGAGCAGCGAGACCGGTCAAACCTACTCCCCGGTGACGCGCTACGACCGGCCCGCTCCGATGCCGGACGGCCTACCGTTCGGCGTGCTGGAGAGCTAATCGTTCGTCAAGACGGAACTGTGCTTTTCCGGCGGAAAGGGTGCATGGGAGAGTGGGTGAACGGGAGAGTCTCCGTCCATGATGTCTCCCATTCCCCCACTCTCCCTTTACAACCTGTCAGAACACCCTTGACGCGCTATTGAGGTCTTGGCGATTGGGGCCACGGAGGCAGCGTCTTCAACCGCCCCGTCAACTCGGCCACTACCCCTGCGTTCTCCGGCCTCTCCGAGAGGTCGCGGACTTCCTCCGGGTCGGTATCGTGGTCGTAAAGTTCCACGCGGCCATCGCTCCAGCGGGTGAACCGCCAGCGCTGGGTGCGGACCGACTGCCCCCACCGCGCTCCACGGGTGACCAGGGTAAACGCGGCGTCCTTGTGACCCGCCTTGGGGCTGGCGAGGAGCGGTGCCAGGCTCTTGCCGGAGAGCCGATGCGGTGCGGTGAGTCCTGCAAGCTCCGCGAGCGTCGGGTAGAGGTCGAGGAACTCCACGGGAGTCAGGGATCGCTCGCCGCGCTTGGTGCCCGGTGCGGCGATGATGAGCGGTGCCCGGCAACTGCGCTCGAAGAGGGTGTTCTTGTTCCACCAGCCGCGCTCACCCAGGTGGAAGCCGTGGTCGCCCATGAAGACCACCACCGTACGGTCCCACAGCTTGCGCCGGTCCAGCATGTCCAGGAGCTTGCCGAGCTGAGCGTCCATGAAGGTGGTGGAGGCCATGTAGGCGCGCAGGAAATCCCGGCGGTCTGTCTCCGTGAAGTCGGCGAAGATCTGGTCCCAGCCCTTGGGAATGGCCATGGGTGGGGCGGCGGAGAGACCCTCCGGGTCGCGGTAGAGCTGGAGCTTCTCGCGGGGATAGTCGCGGTAGTACTTGCGGGGTGCGAGGAACGGGTCATGGGGGCGGTGGAACCCGGCTCCGATGAACCAGAGCTTCCCGGCTTCCGACTGCTGTTCAATGGCCGCGACCACGGCGGCGGCGCTCTGGCCGTCGGCCTGGTCCTCGTCCGCGCCGTCCATCTCGCCAACTTTGCACCAGGTCAGCTTGCCGGGTGCCAGGTCCCGCACCTCCCCCTTCCGCCCAAGCGGCGTGGGCTGGAAGAGGCGTGCCTCGTCCCAGGACTTGCCCTCGTCGGTCCAGCCGGCCCGCACCTCTCCCGCCGCCTCGCCTACGTGGAAGATCTTGCCGTAAGAGGCGGAGTGCCACCCGTTCTGCCGGAACAACTGCGGAAGCGTGACGACCTCCGGCATGCGCGTCCTGAACTGGACCGTGTTGCCCACAATCCCGGTCTCCTCCGGTCGCAGCCCGGTCAGCATGGAGATGCGGCTGGGGTTGCAGACGGGGTACTGCGCGTAGGCTCGCTCAAAGGTCACGCCCCGTCGGCGGAGGCGGTCGAGATTGGGCGTCTTGACCGCCCCACGGGTGAAGACCCCGCCGTAGTCGCGCAGGTCATCCGCCATGATGAACAGGACGTTCAGGCGCGGCGGTGCTGCCTGCGCCTGCCCCGCACGGCCGGCTTGGCCGATTGGGAGCGCGGCGGCGGCAAGCAGGAGCGGAAGGGCAAGGGGTCGGCAGAGCTTCATAAGCCTAGCTTCGCGCCCGGTGGCGCGGTCCCCTTTGCGCGCTGCGAATCAACTTGATAGCGCGGGATGAAAAGGGCGAGCGGGAGACTTCCTGGCCGAAGTCTTCTCCCACTCGCCCTCTCACCCATTCTCCCACTGGTGACCGGACGGGTTAGCCGCTGGTGGACTGCCAGGCGGGCTTGTGCTCCTTCAGGTTCTTCTTGCTGATGATGTAGAGCGGCGTGATCTGCGGGTTGGCCACCGTCTGGCCCTTCAGGTGCGCCAAGGTCGCCTTCACCGCCTCGCGGCCCTGAGTTTCCGCGTCCTGCAAGATGGTGGCGTGCATCTTGCCCTGCTCCACGTACTTGAAGGCGTCCGATTCCCCGTTGAATCCGATGATGGTGATCTCGGTACGGCCCTTCTGGGCACAGACATCTGCGGCAGCGAGGGCGCCGTCGTCGCTCTGCGCCACGATGGCGTCGATCTGGCCCTTGGGGAACTTGGCGAGGATCTGCTCCACGCCGGTGACGGCCTCCGCGCGCTGGAACTTGTAGGGGACGTAGTCGATGATCGAGTAGCTGCTCTTCCCCTGGAGCGCTTCCTTCAGGCCGGCTTCCCGGTTGCGCTGCGGCGAGGAGCCGAGGATGCCCTGCAGGAGAACCAGCTTCGCGCCCTCCGGCCTCAGCTCCA
>JANPLG010000073.1:0-16369 GCA_031426395.1 Actinomycetes bacterium | reverse complement strand
TTTGCGAAGCGTAGCGTTCGGTAAGCAGTTGCATCGGGGCCACCAACCACGAAGCCAAGAGGAGAGGCTCGCGGGTAACCTTCTCCTCGGCGCAGCCGAACCCCTTATGGTTCTGGCTCCGCCAGGTTAGGATTAGGATTAAGAATCCCAGATCGGTCGGGCCAGAGCGCTCCGAGCGGCTTCGGCAAGACTGCCCTGATACGGTCCGCACACGCTCGCGACACCCCGACAGCCCTGAAGCCAATCCATTCTAGGCGTAGCGCGAAGTAAGCGTCACCCCTCGCCGCCGGCCGTTGCCAGCCCACCCAAAAAACCCGTGTCATTCCCCGGACAGGATGACCAGCTAGGCCGCCAACCACTCGCGTCCGAGGGAATCCCAGGTAGATGCCAGGCAACGCTGCACCGCAGGGACCCGAACCAGCCGTGCGTGCATCCCGCCCAGTTCATTGGAAATGCCGTAGACGAAGCTAAGCTAGCACGGCTTCGAGCAGCCGACCCGCGCCCTCAGTGGCTACGTCCACGGCTGGGAGGCCGGTCTCGTCTTCAATACGCGCGATGGCCGACCGCGCCTCGGAGGGGGAAAGTCCGTGCGGATTGACGGCAATCCCAACCACTTTACCGACATGGAGCGGCGCGAGGATCTCTTCGTAACGGCGCACCCAGTCTCGCAGAGGTGGGATTGGCTGGTCCACGTAGCGCATCCGGTCCCGGCCCGCATGGTGGACCAGCACCATTGCATCGGGAAGCGCGCCGTGGAGCAGGGCCAGCGTCACGCCGCTGTAGGAAGGGTGGAGCAGCGAGCCCTGCCCTTCCACGAGGATCAGCTTCGGCGCGGGATCGGCGTCGGCCTCCAGCACGAGGCGCTCCACCCAGCCGGCGACGAAGTCCGCGGGAATGCGGTCGATGGTGAGTCCGCTGCCCTCGATCATCATCCCGGTCTGGCCGGTGGCGACGAGCCGGTGCCGAACCCCGCGCTCCCGAGCGGCCGCCGCGAGCTCAAAGGTGGCGAACATCTTCCCGACGTTGCAGTCCGTCCCGACGGTTAGCACCCGCCGGGCCCGCGTCTCCCGCGCCCGGCGGGAAGCGATGGGCTGATCCTCCGGCGGCCGGCGGAGGTCGGCTAGGGTCACCCCGTGGGCCGCCGCGAGTTGGGCGAACTCCGGGTCGTCCCCGAGGAAGGTGTGCAGTCCCGAGACGATGTGGACGCCCGCCTGGATGCAGCGGCGGATAATCTCCCGCCACTCCGCTGGAAGCTGCCCCCCGGGCGGCGCAATCCCAATCACCAGGGTGTCCGGCCGGTACTCCAGCGCCTCGTCCACGGTCGCCACGATCGACGCTTCCGCAGGGACCGGCAGGACATCGCAAGCGCGGCGGCCGGCGTGCTCCCGGTCGAGGACCGCGACCACGTCCTGCGCACGGAATCGGAGGAGGCAGACCGCAGTCTTCGCGCCGAAGACGCTCAGGGCGCCATCGGCCAGGATCAGCAGGCGCTTGTTCACGAGACGTGCACTCTTGGGAAATTCACCACGGAGACACAGAGACACGGAGAAAGCACGGACAGGAAACCTTTTGGAGGGATTGGGGAGATGCCGCTGGCGTAGAGCGTCTGCGAAACCCCGGTGGTGTGGGGGTGACAGGTCGCTTCACTCTGGATTCTAGCAGAACCCCTGGCTGATGCGTGGGGCCCTGCCGGTGCGGTCTACTATGAGCAGCGATTGCTTGTAATGCCTGCCGGGTAGGACCCCGATGTTGTCCGCGAAATCGTTGCGGTGAGCTGGGGATTGGGGCTGCGAGTTCATGAGTTTCACCGCGGGATCGATCCTGGTCGGGCTGCTGTTCGTGACGATGGCGCTGGCGGGGTCGGTGCTGAAGCGCCTGCCGATGACCAGCTCCATGCTGTATCTGGCTGTGGGTACCTCCATCGGAGCGCTGGGTTATGGTTGGGTCCAGGTCGACCCGATGGCGCAATCGGCGCTGGTGGAGCGGCTCACGGAGGTCGCGGTCCTCATCTCGCTCTTCACGGCCGGGCTGAAGCTCCGCGCGCCGTTCAGCAGTCAGCGATGGCACCTGCCGGTCCGACTGGCGTTCATCTCGATGACGCTCACCGTGGCGCTGATTGCGCTGGTGGGCATCTACGGGCTGGGGCTGCCGCTGGGCGCGGCGGTGCTGCTGGGCGCCGTGCTTGCGCCCACCGACCCGGTCCTGGCCTCCGACGTGCAGGTGGAGAGCGCGGACGACAACGACCGCATCCGCTTCGGGCTGACCGGGGAGGCAGGGCTGAACGACGGCACGGCCTTCCCGTTCGTCATGCTGGGCTTGGGGTTGCTGGGCCTGCACGAGATCGGGCCGATGGGGTTGCGCTGGGTGGCGGTGGACCTCGTCTGGGCCTCGGCGGGCGGACTGGCGATTGGGACCCTTTTCGGTACGATGATCGGGCACCTGGTGCTCTACCTCCGCCGCAAGCATCAGGAGGCGGTGGGCCTGGACGACTTCCTCGCCCTCGGCCTCATCGCCCTCTCCTATGGGGCGGCGCTGGCTCTGCACACCTACGGTTTTCTCGCGGTCTTTGCGGCGGGCCTCGCGCTTCGCAGGATTGAGCGCCTCTCCACGGGAGACGCGCCGGCGGGCGATCCGCAGAAGGAATCCGGCGACCTCTCCCCGCAGGAGATGGCGACCCACGAGGAGAAGGCCCCCGCCTACCTGGCGGCTTCCGTGCTGAGCTTCAATGAGCAGTTGGAGCGCATCGCGGAAGTGGGAGTGGTGGTTCTCCTGGGCGCGATGCTCTCGACGCAGTACTTCCCAACGGAGGCGCTCTGGTTCGTCCCGCTTCTCTTCCTCGTGATCCGGCCGGTGGCGGTGGCGCTGGGAGTGATCGGCAGCCGGATGCCGCACTTCCATCGCCGCCTGGTCTCCTGGTTCGGGATCCGGGGGGTTGGCTCGCTCTACTACCTCGCCTATGCCACCCAGCACGGTCTGCCGCCGGAGCTGGCGCACCGACTGACATCCATTACGCTCACCGTCGTCGCCGTCTCGATTGTGGTGCACGGCGTCTCCGTGACGCCCCTGATGGGCCTCTATTCGGCGCGGGTCAGCCGTCGAGGAATCCGGGCACGCCAGACGGCCGCGTAAGGGCTATTCCGCCAGTGACCTGCAATGGGGCTGGCGCGCGTTGACGGCCCCTCTGCCTGACGGATAGGCTTTCCGGGAAGGAACTGTTCTCCGTCTCCCGGAAACGCCTTTCGCCTGTGCACCACCGGCGGGCACCGCCGCCCCAGTCCCCGGCGCCCTCATGAGGAACCTATGATCACGGAGTCCCCCTCGCCATCGCTTGGCAGTTCATCGCTCGGCAACGCATCACTCGGCGGCAAGTCCCTGGCCGAGGAGGTGGAGCGGGGTCGCTACACCCGCGAGGAACTGGCGGACTACCTCCTGACCATGGTGGAGATCCGCGAGTTCGAGGATGGCCTTTACACGCTGTACCGCGCCGGTCAGCTCAAGGGCGCCACCCACATGTCCGCAGGGCAGGAAGCGGTCCCCACGGGTGCCTGCGCAGCGATCAGCCAGCGCGACTTCCTGGCGAGCACGCACCGCGGCCACGGCCACTGCGGCGCGATGGGGAACCTGATGTCGCAGTCCGACACGGAGCGCCAGGACCACTGGAACGCGATGATGGCGGAGCTGTTCGGGAAGAGCACCGGCTACTGCCGCGGGCGTGGCGGCTCCATGCACATCGCGGACGTGGAGCGGGGAAACCTGGGCGCGACCGGCATCGTGGCGGGGAATCTGCCGGTGGCGACGGGAGCGGCCCTGGCGGAGCACCTGAAGGGCACCGACAGCGTGGTGCTCTGCTTCTTCGGCGAGGGGGCGACGAATACGGGGGCGTTCCACGAATCGCTGAACATGGGGGCCAGCCTGCTGAACGGGCTGCCGGTGGTCTACATCTGCGAGAACAACCTGTACGGGATGTCGGTTCCGTTCCACGCGCGGGACGTGGAGCTGGCGGGACGGGCCAGCAAGATCGAGCACGTCATCGACCGCGCTCCCTCCTACCCGATGCCGGGCGTCATTGTGGATGGTCAGGATGTGCTGGCGGTCCGGGCCGCGGTGGAGGACGCCGTGGCCCGCGCGCGGCGCGGCGAGGGTCCGACCCTCATCGAGTGCAAGACCTACCGCTACTACGGGCACAGCCTGAGCGATGCCCGCGCCTACCGCACCCGCGAGGAAGAGCGTTACTGGAGGGAGCGGGACCCGATTGAGATCTTCTCCCGGAAGCTGACCGAGAGCAGCCTCTTCACGCAGGAGCAGGTCGACGCGATCAAGGCGACGGGCAAGAAGCGGATCGAGGCGTCCGTGAAGTTCGCCCAGGAAAGCCCGCTGCCCGACACCAGCGAGCTGTTCGACAACGTCTATGTGCCGGCTGATCCGAAGGTCGAAGCTGAGCTGCGGGCCAGCGAGGCGGCGGTCATCGGCGCGGTGAAGCCGGTGGAGAGCGCATTCTACGCCCGCTTCCGCGAGGCGACCGGCAACGATCCGAAGAACGTGCTGCCCCGTCTGGAGAAGGCGGACCTGGAGAGCTTCACCGCCACCCACGGGATGCGCGTGATCCCGATGGTCGAGGCCTTGCAGGAGGCGCACCGCGAGGAGATGCGGCGGGATGAGCGGGTCTTTCTCCTGGGAGAGGACATCGGCATCTACGGCGGGGCCTACGGCGCCACGCGGGGCTTGATCCAGGAGTTCGGCCACCGGCGCGTGATCGACACCGCCATCTCGGAGGCGGCGGTAGTCGGCGCGGCGTGCGGCGCGGCGATGCGGGATCTCCGGCCGATCGCCGAGATCATGTACATCGACTTCATCACCATCGCCAGCAACCAGCTCGTCCACAACATCGCCTACAACCGGTATCAGTTCGGGGGGAAGATCAAGGTCCCGTGCGTGATCCGGACGGAGGGGGGCGTGGGGCGCTCCTTCGCCGCCACCCACAGCGAGAGCCTGGAGAGCTGGTTCGTCCATATCCCCGGCCTCTACGTGGTGATGCCGAGCACCCCGTACGACGCCAAGGGGCTACTCAAGACGTGCATCCGGGACGACAACCCGGTGCTCTTCATTGAGCACAAGGAGATGTACGCGAAGGTGCTGGGGCCGGTGCCGGAAGAGGAGTACCTCATCCCGCTGGGCGTGGCAGACATCAAGCGGCCCGGCAAGGACGTGACCCTGGTGGCGTACAGCCGGATGGTCCACTTCGCGCTGGCCGCTGCGGCGCAGTTGGAGCGCGACGGCATTGACGCCGAGGTGGTGGACCCGCGCACCCTGAACCCGCTGGACATCAAGACGATTGCGGAGAGTGTCCGGAAGACGGGCCGACTGGTGATGGTGCAGGAGTGCTATCCGCGCGCCAGCGTGGGCGAGAGCATCATCCGCAAGGTGATGGAGTACCGGTTCGAGAACGGCCGCACCGGCTTCAGCTACCTGGACGGTCCGCCCACGCTCCTAGCCGCCGCCGATACCCCCGTCCCGATGTCCACCCCCCTGGAAGAGGCGTGCGTGCCGACCGTGGGCGGGATTGTGGATGCCTGCCGAAGGCTGGCGTAGAGAGGAGCGCCTCTGGTCGATCCTGCAGCCGTTCACATCCGGCGCTTCCTGTGGTATCCTGAATACCACAGGAGGGCCGCGATGGAAGCATTTGGTGCCTACGTCAAGCAGCTTCGATTGGATCGGAAGCTAGGGTTGCGGGAGTTTGCTCAGCGGGTGCAGGTGGACCCATCGAACTACAGCAAGCTGGAGCGCGGTCTGCTCTTTCCGCCTGACTCGGAGGATCGGCTGGTGGTCTACGAGCAGGCCCTGGGGCTGGAAGCTAACAGTCCAGAGACGCGGGAGCTACGACGTCTGGCCGCGGTGGGGAGGGGAATGATTCCGCCAGCTATCCTTTCGGACCGGGAGTTGGCAGGCAAGCTCCCTCTTGTCTTCCGCACTCTGGAGGGGGAGCCCCTCAGCGAGGATGAAGTGAACAAGGTGGTTGAAATGATCCGGGAGGCGTGGACGCATGATCCGAAGGCCCGCGTTTAGGACCACCCAGGAGCTTCGCCTGCAAGCCGAGGCCATACTGCGGGAGCACCATCCGGAAGGCACTCTTCCAGTCCCGATAGAGCTGATCGTCGAGGCTGGATTTGGCATCGACGTGATCCCCGTTCGAGGCTTCAAGTCGGGTACCGACGCAGAAGGCGGCCTGTCCGGGGATCTCAGCGGGATCCTGGTGGACGAGTGGACTGTGGAGAATCGTCCCACTCGGTATCGCTTCACTCTCGCTCACGAGCTGAGCCACTATGTGCTGCATCGCGATCAGATTGAGGCGCTTGAACCAGAGGACGTCTCGAGTTGGAAGTCCGCAATTCAAAGCATCGGGCCAGATGTCTACGAGACAATGGAGTGGCAGGCGTATGAGCTTGCGGGACTGATCCTGGTGCCGCGTGTACCGCTCAAGATCGAGTATGATCGCGCAATCGCGCTTCTGCGGGACCGGGAAATCAAGATCGAGAACCTGGGACAGGCTGCCCGCGACTCGATTGCAGGCGGTATTGGGAAGGCATTCCAGGTTTCGAGCGGTGTCATCACGCGCCGACTGAGACGAGAAGATCTGCCCCTGTAATCCGCGCGGATTGGCTTCGGCGTCCACTAATTGTCTTGAGCAATCGATGAGCGGGTCAATGAACGGCTACTTGGGGCCGAAGGCTACTAGGCGATCTCGGGTGGCGACCAGCAGCAGGCCTTCAGAGACGGTGAGGGTGGCGTAGCCGGGCTGATCGCCGAGGCTGGCGGAGAGGTCGACCGAGGTCACTTCCTTGCCGTCCGCCGTGCTGCGGACCACCAGCTTGCCGTCGGTGAGGGTGAAGATTTGGTCCCCCGCCAGGGCGGGGAAACCGATGCCCCCGGCGCTGCCACTGCCGCTTGGCTCCCAGGTCCAGCCCGGCGCGCCATTCTCCAGGCTGATCGACTGCAGGTGCTCGCCCGCCACGTAGACCTGCTTAGCGTCAACCCCGAAGACGACGCCGGAGTTCGGGGTGCCGAAGCCCTTGGGGGATGACCAGAGCAGCGTGCCCTTGGTCGGGTCTAGCGCCACCACGTCCAGCCCCCAGCGCGGGCAGAAGACAATCGGTCCGGAGCCGGCAGCGGTCAAGCTGAACGGCTCATTGGAGAGGCTCCCTCCGGAATCGAAGCCCCCGCCGCGCGGCATGGAGCGGCGACTGGGGTCGTAGCGGTAGATCAATCGCACCTCGCCGGAGAGGAGGTCGAGAGCGTTCAGCGTGTAGAGCGTGCTCTCGATCCAGACGACGCCGTCCTTCACCACGGCGGGCGAGCCGTCCGTGCCGCTGAACGGGTCGCTCCCCGCGCCGAGGTAGGTGGACCAGAGCGTCTCGCCCGTGGCGGCGTCCAGCGCGACGGCGGTGTATTCCCAGATGCCGCCCTTCTCGCTCCAGTAGCCGGTGAAGATCATGTTCGCTTCCACGGCGGGGCTGTTCCAGAAGACGCCGCGCGGATCACCGCCCGCCACCCGCCGCCAGAGCATCGCCCCCGTGGTGGCGTCGTGGACGGCGATTCCGAAGTCCTGGGGAAACGTCTGGAAGCCGCTGCCTTCCGGCGAGGCGAGAGGCAGCCGCGTGACCAGCCGCTTGCCGTCCAGGGTGGGCGCGGCCTGGATCACGCGGAGCGATGAGCGTGAGGAACCGCCGAATCGGGTGGGCTGCGCGACGGCGGTGGGCACCTCTTCCCGCAAGAGGACGAAGTCCGCACCTTGCCGGTCCCACATCGCCTTGCCTGCCGACAGATCCATGCGGGTGAGGCTGCGCGGCCCCTGAAGCCATAGTTGCCCCTCAGCGAGGACCGGGAAGGAGAGGAAGGAGAAGCGGGTGCGGCTGCCAGGCGAGTTGACGGTGAAGCGGCCCGGCGTGCCGGCGCTCTCTGCAGAGGTGGAGTAGGGCAACTCCCAGAGCTTGGTTAGGCCACCCGTGAGAGGCAGCTTGCTGGACATCCGCCGCTGCCCCTCGCCGCCGAACCGGGTCCATCGGGGGCCGGTGCCGGTTCCGAGTGCCTCTTTGCGCATTTCCTTGAGGAGGCGGTCGGCGGCGGCTCCGCCGGAAGTGGCCTGGCCCGCAAGCTGCACCGGCTGGGCCGCGAACTCCCGCTTCACCCGCTCCAGGGCGGACCTGGCTTCCGCAGGGTGGCCCGCGCCCTCGGACGCCAGGGCGTAGCGGAGCAGCGTGCTGACGGAGACGCCCGGATCCTTGACGATGCGGCCGTACGCCACGCGCGCCAGCTCTGGCCGGCCCTCGTCCAGCGCGCGGTCCGCCATCCAGAGGAGAGCGCGCGGGCCGTAGGAGCTGAAGCGGTAGCGGCTGTAGACCTCCCGCACTTTGACCGCGTCTCCCTCTGCCGATGCCTTGTCGAAGAGCTTCCGGGCATCCAGGTCGAAGCGGGCGCGGTAGCGGGTGCGTACTGCGGCCGGCATGGCGGCAAGTTGCTGGTGCGCGGTGTAGCGCACGCCGATCAGGAACTCCGCGTCCCGCTCGATGACCGCGTCGGAGGGGTCGTCGACCAGGCCCTGGTAGGTGGTCAGCCACTCATCCCACAGCTTCTGGCTGGCGAGCCGCTCCAGGCGCTCCATCTGCTGCTTCACGCGCGTGCTGGTGGAGAAGGTGGGGACGAACTCCGAGGATACATTGCGCTGCGCACTGGCGGGCTGAGCGGCCCAGAAGCTCACCCCGGAAAGGCCGGCAGATAGCGCGAGGCCGAAAACGAGCGCCGCCCTAACCCGAAGCGTGTTCGCCCGATGCTTTGGCGCGGGATGACGATGAGGCTTGGCTGCAGGCATGGTGGATTGGAGATCTTCCGGGCGAGCCTGGACCAAAGTGGCTGCGACAGGCTGCCGACGGCGAGTTGTGACCGGAGGGTGAGATCACCTTACGCTGACACTGCCGCCTCTGTCCGGTGAGCCGGGCTACCCCAAGGGTTCGACCGTCTGCGTTACGGCGGGGTTGAATCGACAGCGGTGATCGATGCACTCTATGACGCGGGAGTGTGGGACGCTGTTACAGCCGAGTCCTCAGCCCCATTGAGCTTTCCTTGCCGTCTCAGGCGCAAAACCATCCTACAGGATTGAGCGTAGGCGCGAGTCGGTGATGGATCGGTTCCGGAGAACGGGAGATCTGGGGGCGTGCGGGACAAGACGTGCGCGCGGGCCTGCACTTTGACCCGCAACCTTCCGATTTAACGCATTGGAGCAGTTGCTGAAGTCGCGCCGGGCTGGCGAAGCATCAGTCCAGGCCGCTGAGGAGGTGCTCTCCACGCTCCGGTTCACAAAGCCGCACCACCGATGGGTAACTGGCTCTATCCCATCGGCGCCATCATCGACCGATTGACCCTAGGCCAACAGCGGGCTTCCGCCATTCCCTGAGGTCAAGAAACGCTGACTTCTACTCGCAATGATGCGGTACCACGCTCCTCGCCAAAGATCCCGCTGAGCCATGAAGTTTCTATCCTGTCAGGTCCTGATCGCCAGTGAATGCGGCGACGCCCCCATCGAGCTTGTATCAACGCTGGAGGCCGGTGAGCTGACGGTTCAAGTCGCCACCCTCGGCTCACGGAGTTTCTCGGGCCTGGCGCTCTGTGCGGACGCGCTCCTGCTAGACGCCGATCTCTCGCAGCCCGGTGCGGGCGGCCTCATCCGGCACATCCGCCGTTTGATGCGGCCGGGATGGGTACCTATTCTCCATCTGGCGGACTCGGCCGCTGATCCCGCTTCCATCACCCGCGCCCACGCAGCCGGCGCGGATGCGGTCCTTCCCATCCCAACGGATCCCGCCGCCGCAGCCCTCTGCCTCTCGACCGTGAAGGCGATGCTTCGCGCCAGTCAACTGGCGCGACAGTCGATAGCGGCCGAAGTCCTGCCGGCCGCCGTGAGTTCTGACGAAGAGGTGCGGTGGCTAGTGGAGGCCCGAAGCGGCCGTAAGAACGCCATCCTGGAGCAGATCGCTACCGGTGAGCCGGTCGGCGTGGTCTTGAACGCGGTCGCTGCGTCGGTTGATGCGGAACTGCCGCAACTCCATTGCGCCATCCTCGGCATCAGTAAAGAGAGCGCAGGCGGTAACGGCGCGGGCCAGGAGTGTCGGTCGATGGATGTGATGGCGGCACCTGCGATGCCCATCCCGTCGCTGAAATGGATCCGCCAGTGCATCGCCTCGCGAGGGAGAGAAGAGGCCTGCGGTCCCGGCTGCTTCGATCTCAGTCAGGCCACGCAGTGGGATCTCCAGGAGGCTTCGGACTGGCAAGGATGCCGTGAGCATTCCGAGGCGTGCGGCGTGCGCGCGTGCTGGTCCCGGCCCATCCGTGACGCGCGGGGAGAGGTGCTGGGGACCCTTCTCCTCATCGGAACGACGCTGACGACGCTCTCGACGGAAACGGACGAGATGCTGAGCCGCTTCTGCTACCTCGCGGGGATCGTGATGGCGCGGGATGGAGGGCAAGCAGCGCTGCGGAGGAGCCAGGAACAGTACCGGGAGCTGGTGGAGAACGCCTTCGAGGGGATCTGGCGGCTCGATCCGACGGCCCGGATCGTCTTCGTGAACCCGCGGATGGCGGAACTGCTGGGGTATCAGCGGCACGAAATGAAAGGCCACTCCGCCTATGAGTTCCTCTTCCCCGAGGACCGCGCCCCGGGCGAACGCTCCTGGATGCGCCGCAAGGAAGGCCGCCGTGAGCGCAGCGAGGCCCGCCTGCGCCGGCGGGACGGCACTGCGCTCTGGGTGCTGGCCACCACGGCTCCGCTCTACGATGACGAGGGAGCCTTCGCCGGTGCACTCGGGATGTTCACAGATATCTCCGACCGGCGCGAGGCCGAAACTGCGATCCGCATTCGTGACAGCGCCCTACTGGCGGCGCCTCACGGAGTCTTCATCGCGGATGCCCGCCAGCGGGACTTCCCGATCATCTATGCGAACCAGGCCGCCCTAATCCTGACCGGCTACTCGGAGGCGGAGATCCTGGGGCGGAACTGCCGCTTGCTTCAGGGACCCGATACGGATCCGACCACCATTGCCGAGATCCGCAGCGCGCTGCAGCGTATGCAGCCGATAGAGTGCGAGATCCTGAACTACCGGAAGGACGGCTCCTCGTTCTGGAATGCGCTCTCAGTCTCCCCGATCCGGGACAAGGCCGGGCGTGTCAGCCACTTCGTCGGCATCCAGCAGGACGTGACCCGGCGCAAGGAGATGGAGCGGCAGCTCGTCCACTCCCAGAAGATGGAGGCGGTCGGCCGCCTCGCCGGGGGCGTGGCGCACGACTTCAACAACATGCTGGCGGTGATCAACGGCTACTGTGACCTCCTCCTGACCATGAATGTCGGGCCGCCGGATCAACGCCGGTACCTGGACGAGATCCTGCGCGCTGGGGAGCGGGCGGCAGGCCTTACCCGACAGCTCTTGGCCTTCAGTCGTCGGCAGGTGCTGGAGCCGCGGCTCCTTGATCTGGGAGAGGTCACTCGGGGCATGCATGGCATGCTTGCTCGCCTGATCGGTGAGGACATCAAGTTTTGCCTAGAGATTGACGAGCAGGCGTCGCTCCAGGTCCGGGCGGACCCTTCCCAGCTTGAGCAGGTGCTGCTGAACCTGGCGGTCAATGCCCGGGACGCCATGCCCCGCGGTGGCCGGCTCACCATTCGCGTCAGCACGGACAACACTGGTCCCGTGAACCTCCCGCTGGAACGGGGCGAGCACCATCGCGGTTGGGTGGTTCTCTCCGTCAGCGATACCGGGTGCGGCATTCCGGAAGAGCTGATTCCGCAGATCTGGGAGCCATTCTTCAGTACCAAGGGAGACCGCGGCACCGGCCTCGGCCTGGCCACGGTCTACGGGATTGTCAATCAGAGCGAGGGGCGGATCACGGTGGAGAGCCAGTCCGGCGAGGGGACGACGATGCGCCTCTTCCTCCCGGCGGTGTCCTCGGATGAGCCGCTTGTCCAGCCCTCCGTCCTGGATTGCGACGCCCCGACGGCGAACCGTGCCACGGTGCTCCTGGTGGAAGACGAGGAGATGGTGCGCGTGCTGGTGCAGCAGGTGCTGGAGAGTCAGGGGCACCACGTGCTGGTGGCGGAATCCGTCCACGACGCACTGGAGCTGGCGGCCTCGCATCGGGGGGAGCTGGACCTGCTGCTGACCGACGTTGTAATGCCGGGCGGCGTCTCCGGCGGAGAGCTGGCGAAGCGGCTCATGGAGAGCGTACCGAACCTACGTGTCCTCTTCATGTCCGGCTACCCGGATGATGAACTGGTCCGCCAGGGCGTGGCCGCAGAGTCCGTGGCGTTCATCCAAAAGCCCTTCAGCCCGATGACGCTCTCCCATAGGATCCAGGAGATCTTCTCGGACAGCCGGTTCGCTAGCGCCGACTCCCTTCGCTGATCGACTGCGCTCGACCCGTTCCATGGTTGGCGTGTCGCCGCCTAGCGCGCTGTCACCGTAGAGACTGCGACCCGCTGAGGCGAAACCGCTTTGCGGGTCGGATTCGGCCAATGGCAGAGATGCGAATCCGGAGTAGGGACCGTCCCGAGCCATCAGCGAGCCTTGAATTCACGCCTGGAGCGACTGGATTCCGAGCGGTTCGGCGCTTGCTCTGCTGGCAGCTTTGCGAAAGGTGTGCAAATGAGTGGGCTGGATGGGTTTTAGATTGCATGAGCAACGGTAGAACCCGGCTGGTCTACCGCCTGATTGCAAGAACACCCGCTTGCACTTCCGGTCTTGGACGGGCGCTCCGAACATCCGCCACGTCCACTACTTACCACGAGGAGTGAGCTTACAATGATTTCCCGTCCCACTGGCGCTTCCAAATCCGGCGCCCGCTTGATCGTCGCCGCTGCCCTCGCGCTGGCCGCGTTCGTCACCTCCCCAGCCGAGGCCCAGCGCAAGCCGTCGATCGTGATCATGCCGGCCCAGTACTTCTCGGCTGACGCCGCCAGCGCCGCCAACCTGACCCGTAGCCTGACCCAGCAGTACGAGCAGCAGGGCTATACGGTCATCGCGGCGGACAAGGCGGAGTCCGCCTGGCAGAGCATGAGCTTAAGCCCCAGCACCCACTACCCGGACCGCGTGGCTGTCCGCTTCGGCCGCAGCGCTGGCGCTGACCTGGTTGCTTATCCGCGCCTCCTGGCCCTCGGCATTCCCGCCGTCAACGGCGAGACCCCAATCACCGGCCTGCTGGAGCCGGCGGCCGTGGTTCACCTCCGCGTGATGAATGTCCACTCCGGCGGCAACATCTACTTCCGCCAGATCGCCCACGAGTTCCGCTCCGACGCGAGCGGCGCGACCACCACGAACAACGGCACGACCACCGTGCAGACCCCGACCTTCACCCTCCCGGAGCCGGTGGCCATGGCCGCCGCCAACGAGGTGAGCGGGATGTACTTCCAGCGCGTGGCCGGAAGCCGCCAGGAGTTCCGCCGCACCGGCGGCCGGATGAACCGCCGCTAGTTCCGGTCGTCCGGAACTTGTGCTAGCAGGATGGAGCCGGGGCAACCCGGCTCCATTCGCTCGTACGGCGCTCAATCAGCAGGCAAGGGCGAATCATCCCCCTGGAACTCGGCAATCCTGCTTGTCCCATCGGTCGCTCGTGTTAACATGCCGGTTGGCCGGGAGGATCTCCCGCCATCGATCTCCCCCGTCGGCCCACCCGGAGAACGCGTGCGTGAATTACAACCCTCAGAACCCGCTGATTGTCCAGAGTGACCGCACCCTTCTGATGGAAGTGGACAATCCGCGCTACGAGGGCTGCCGGGAAGCGGTGGCCGGCTTCGCGGAGTTGGAGAAGAGCCCGGAGCACATCCACACCTATCGGGTGACCCCGCTCTCGCTCTGGAACGCGCGCGCCGCCGGGATGATGTTCGAGGAGATGGAGGTCGCGCTCCGCGAGTACAGCAAGTTTGAGGTCCCGCAGAGCCTCCTGGCGGACATCCGCGACCTAGTCTCCCGCTATGGCCGCCTCAAGCTGACCCGTGACGGCGAGCGGCTCCTCCTCCAGAGCGACAGCAAAGCGCTGATTGCAGAGGTCTGGACCAACAAGCGCGCGCGGCCGCTCTTCCGCGAGCTGGTCAACCCCACCACGCTGGATGTGCCGCTGCTCAACCGCGGCAAGGTGAAGCAGGCGCTCCTCAAGATCGGTTGGCCGGTGGAGGACCTGGCCGGCTACACGGAAGGCGAAGCCCTCCGGCTCGCGCTCCGCGACATCACCCTGCGCGGCCGGGAGTTCCGCCTCCGGGACTACCAGATCGACGCGGTGGAGAACTACTGGGTCGGCGGCACGGAGCGGGGAGGCAGCGGGGTGCTGGTCCTCCCGTGCGGCGCCGGGAAGACGGTCATCGGCATCGCGGCCATGGCGCGCGCGCAGACGCAGACGCTGATCCTCTCCACCGGCATCACCGCCGCTCGCCAGTGGCGCACGGAGATCCTGGACAAGACGGATCTCCCGCCGGAAGCAGTGGCGGAGTACAGCGGCGAGGACAAGAGCATGGCGCCCGTGACCATCGCCACCTACCAGGTCCTCACCTACCGCAAGGGCGGGAAAAGAGTGAAGGAGAGCGAGTTCGACGAGGAGGAGCTGAAGAACTTTCCCCATCTCCATCTCTTCAGCGCGCAGAACTGGGGCCTCATCATCTATGACGAAGTCCACCTGCTGCCGGCGCCAGTCTTCCGGATGACGGCCGAGATCCAGGCCAAGCGACGCCTCGGCCTCACCGCCACCCTGGTGCGCGAGGACGGCCGGGAAGACGATGTCTTCTCGCTGATCGGGCCGAAGAAGTACGACGTGCCGTGGCGGGTGCTGGAGAAGCAGGGCTGGATCGCGGAGGCGTTCTGCACCGAGATCCGCGTCCCGATCCCCGAGGATCTGCGCATGGAGTACGCCGTGGCGGAGCAGCGGGAGAAGTTCCGCATCGCCAGCACCAGCCCGCAGAAGATGTACACCATCGACCGCCTCCTGCGCCGCCATGAGAAGGACAACGTGCTGATAATCGGGCAGTATCTGGAGCAGTTGGACCAGGTGTCCAAGCGGTACGACGCGCCCATCATCACGGGGAAAACCGCCAACCGGGAGCGGGACCGTCTCTACGCCGCCTTCCGGACCGGTGAGATCAAGCGCCTGGTGGTGAGCAAGGTCGCCAACTTCGCCATCGACCTTCCCGACGCCAACGTGGCAATTCAGATCAGTGGCACCTTCGGGAGCCGCCAGGAGGAGGCGCAGCGCCTGGGCCGCGTGCTGCGGCCCAAGGAAGACGGGACGCCCGCCTACTTCTACTCGCTGGTGACGCGGGACACGGTGGACCAGGACTTCGGCGTCCACCGCCAGCTCTTCCTCACGGAGCAGGGCTACCGCTATGAGATTCTGGACGAGGCGGACCTCTTCAACGCGGACGAGGTGGAAGCCGCCGGCGCGAAGCTCATCGGTTAGCGGCAGCATGGTCTGCGGCAGGACGGAGCTACAGATGCACGAGCTAACCCCTACCGATGCCCGGGAACCGGTCGACCAGGAGCTGAGCCGCTGGCGTCGCGTCTACGCCGACGATCACTACTACTACGGGGCCGACCCGGGGCCGGTCGCGCGGCGGGCCGTGCGGTACCATTCGCCGTCACCGCCGTACGCGGGACGGGTGCTGGATGCTGGCTGCGGGGAGGGGCAGGACCTCGCTTGGCTGGCCGGGCTGGGCTACCAGGCAACCGGGGTGGAGTTCACGCCGGAAGGTGCCGCAAAGTCACGGCTGCTGCTCCAGGAGCGTGGCCTGGATGCCGAGGTCGTCCACCAGGACCTGCGTCAGTTTCTGGGGGCTGCCGGTGGGCCGCTCAATTGCGCAATGCGAAGTGCGGATTGCGGATTGGGAAGCGAGGGCCAGGCCAATCCGCGCTACCACCTGGTGCTGGCCGTCAACGTCCTGCAGTTCCTTGGGGCGGACGCGCTGGAGTGCCTGGACCGGCTGGCGGAACTCACGGCACCGGGCGGCGTGCTGGCCCTAAGCTTCTTCGCGCGGCAGCCGGACGAGCCGGCGGTGCGGGGAACCGTCTGGTTCACGACCCTGGAAGAGCTACTGGACCGCCTGAAGGGTTGGCAGCCGCTGGAAGCCGCCAACCTCTGGCAGTGGAACCCCGCCACGAATGAGCCGCAGCCGTTCGTGACGCTGATCGCACGTCGGGTTCGCTCTGCTTCCTAATCCTAATCCTAACCTGGCGGAGCCAGAACCATAAGGGGTTCGGCTGCGCCGAGGAGAAGGTTACCCGCGAGCCTCTCCTCTTGGCTTCGTGGTTGGTGGCCCCGATGCAACTGCTTACCGAACGCTACGCTTCGC
>JANPLG010000072.1:0-4244 GCA_031426395.1 Actinomycetes bacterium | reverse complement strand
CCGGGGCCGTGCCGTGCACCGCCTCGAAGACGGCGCAGTCCTCGCCGATGTTGCCTCCCGGCACGAGGCCCAGCCCGCCGACCAACCCCGCGCAAAGATCGGAGATGATATCGCCGTAGAGATTCTCGCAGAGGAGGATGTCGAAGCGGTCGGGATCCATCACCAGCCACATGGAGGTGGCGTCGACGATCATCTCGTTGTACTGGATGTCGGGAAAACGCTCGGCGACCTCGCGGGCGCACTTCAGGAAGAGACCGTCGGTCAGCTTCATGATGTTCGCCTTGTGGACGGAGGTGATCCGCTTCCGCCCGCACTTGCGCGCGTGGTTGAAGGCAAACTCCGAGATCCGGCGGCACGCCTTCTCCGTGGTGATCTTCAGGCTCTCCACCACGCCTGGGACGACCTCGTGCTCGATGCCGCTGTAGAGCCCCTCGGTGTTCTCCCGCACCACGACCAGGTCGACGGCACCGAAGCGCGTTTTGACCCCGGGAAGGCTGCGGACGGGGCGGAGACAGGCGTAAAGGTCTAGTTTCTTGCGCAGCATCACGTTGGCGCTGGCGAAACCGGTGCCGATAGGAGTGCCGATGGGGCCCTTCAGCGCGACCCCGTCCTTGCGAATGCACTCCAGCACGTGTTCGGGAAGCTGGGTTCCGTACTGCTCCAGGGTCGCGGCGCCCGCCTGCAGTTCGTGCCACTCAATCTCCGCGCCGCTGGCCGCGATCACCTTGCACGTGGCCGCAGAAATCTCCGGCCCAATCCCGTCACCGGGAATCAATGTCACGCCCCGCGCTGTGCCCTGCGCCATGCTCGCTCCTCCCGAGATCGACCGTAATCCCGGCCTGCCTCTCGGAACGATGTTACCACCATCCGGCCACGCGCCCTCTTCCGATGGATGCAGCTTGTGCAGCAGGACGCCGGCCATTCGACGATTCTCTATCATTCGCCGGCTCCGCTCTGCGGCCCACAGCCCTATCGAATCAAGAGTGCTGGCTGGCACCCTCCGGGAATCAGCCGTGCCTTTGCGGCACCCTCATCCATGAAACCGGGGCCAGTACGCCGCTCCGCCGCACCCCACCGGTCGTCATCCTCGACCGTACTCGCCCCGCGCGAGGTTTACGTGCCCTTCGGGGATCCAGCTGTACCCGGCCCGCACGTGCTCACTGGCCCTGCCGAGGGAGCTACGACCTTGCCACGGGCGAAGTACTTTCACAGGATTCCATTTGAGCCCGTATCGCACGTGATCAGCGTCCAGCCGAGAGACAATGTGTCGGTTCACTCGACCCTCGCAGGGCAGGAGGCTCTCGCACAGAGGGTGCCTCTGCAAGGGTGACGGCTGGTTTACTCGGACTTGAGGTTGCTCTCGTAACGCGACAGCATTTGCGCTCTCGAAGAGCTACTATTTCGGGATGTATATCCCGTGGACGTAGGGGGTGTCGTCGTGGGTGCGGGCGGCTTTGCACTCCGCGCACGGGCAGATCTCGCGGAGGTAGGGAAAGGTGTAGATGCCGGTGGCGTGGCCGTCACCCCAGGTGAGCCGCAGGCCGTACCGTCCCATTGGCTCGACATCGGTCAGCGCGTAGCTGGCCGGAGTGCCCTCGCCTGCCTTGAGAACCCGGAACGGGTTCGACTTCGCCTCTTCCTTGGACGAGCGGCAGGTGGCGCAGGGGCACTCGCTGCGAAGCTGGCGCAGGGGGTAGCTGCTTGGGTGACCGTCCGCCCAGCGCACCTCCAGCGCGGTCTGGGCCTCGTTCAGGTCTGCTTCGGCAATCTCGTGAGCGGAGTTCATGGGAATAGTCTAGCGAACTGCCGACGACTTCTCAGCTTCTAACGGGGAGGCGAGCGCCGGGATTACCACCCCGGTCCGTTCCAGGCGGCGGAAGAGGAGCCGTTCCATGGTCCGGCTGATCACGCGCGTCCCGATGAACTCCACCTTGGAGAGCGGCTCCACCAGGATGGTCAGCAGTCCGCAGCGGTTGCCGCCCCAGATATCGGTGAAGAGCTGGTCGCCCACCACGGCCGTTTGCTCCGCCGGAGTATTCATCGACTCCAGTGCGCGGAGGAACCCCCGGCGGCGAGGCTTTCCGCCGGAGGGGACCCACTGCACGCCCAGCCGTTCCGCCAGTTCCTTGAGCCGCCCCGGCCGATGGGTGTTGGAAACGATGCACATGCTCACACCAGCCGCCCGCATCCCGGTCACCCAACCCTGGATCTCCTCCGCGATCTCCTTGCCGTGCCACGCCACCAGCGTGTTGTCCAGATCGAGGATCAGGGCGGTGATGCCATGTCGCTTCAGGAACTCCGGAGTGACTTCGCGGATGTGGCCGGCGCGGTGCCTGGGGCAGAACTGGGTGAGGAAGCCGGTCATGGAGATCCTGTGCTGGATTTTGCGCCACCCGAGGCCACGGCTGCCCGGAGCTTCCGCACCTTGGCGACCGCGGCATTGTGCTCCTGCCCGGTGCGGGTGAAGGTGTGGCTGCCATCGGGCTGGGCCACGTAGTAAAGATAGTCGGTTTTCGCCGGCTTGAGTGCCGCTTCGAAGGAGGCCTTGCCGGGATTGCAAATGGGGCCAGGCGGCAGTCCCTTGTGCAGGTAGGTGTTGAAGGGACTCTTTACTTTGAGGTCGGCGAAGGTAACCACGTTCTTATGCCGCTTCAGGGCGTAGAGCACGGTGGCGTCGATCTGCAGCTTCATCCCCTTCGCCAGCCGGTTGCGGACCACGCTGGAGATGAGCGGACGGTCCTCCGCCACCTGCGCCTCCCGCTCAATCATCGCGGCGATGGTCAGGAGCTTGTCGAGGGGGTACGGACTGGCGGCGATGCGGGCTTTGTTCGGGAGGTAGACCTTGGTCTCCCAGTTTTTCACCATCGTCCGGACAATCTCGCGCTCATCGGCCTGCTTGGGGAAGCGGTAGGTATCCGGCATGAGGAAGCCGTGCGCGGGTCGCCGCGTCGGGAGCTTCACCCCATAGAGGGTCACGCGGCGAGATGCGGCGCGGTGGAACTCGTTGACGTTCGCCAGGCGCCGCTCGCCCAGGATCTCGCCGACCTGGCGGGTCGTCTTCCCCTCCGGAATCACCACCCACTGGCTGACCGCATCGCCGGCGACCAGTTGCTCCATGA
The DNA here is from genome assembly GCA_031426395.1 of Actinomycetes bacterium. Taxonomy (GTDB): domain Bacteria; phylum Armatimonadota; class SYMT01; order SYMT01; family SYMT01; genus JANPLG01. The sequence continues at coordinate 1,125 of JANPLG010000072.1, read as the reverse complement.
TCTCCAGGAGGCCCTTGCCTGGCTGGATGTGGTACTCCCCGGCCTTCATGTCGTTGCTGTGGCCCATCAGCCGGGCCATCCCCTGGAAGACCAGGGTGCTGCGGATCACGCCCGCGGCCTTCAGCTTCTCGGCGATGCTGCTGGCTGAGGCACCCATCGGGATGTCGACAACAAAGGGCTTGCCGGTGGTGCGGGTGGGGGCGAAGAGCGTGGAGGAGTACCAGAACGCGCCGACCAGCAGCAGCAGGACCAGCGTGGTGCTCAGAAGACGCCGAAACCATAGGTTCATCCCGCGACGCTTCGTCTCACCCTCGTCATCGGGTCCGGCATCATTTGCCGACGCGCTGCCGTTTCCAAAGGGACTGCCCGTACCGGCGTCGGTCTCACTCAATTGTCCCAGCCGTCCCAGTCCTGCAAATCCGTACTCGTCGCCGGGCTCTTCGCGCGGAGGTAGTCCTCCAGGATCAACGCCGCTGCCGCCTGATCGATGATCTGCCGGCGCTTCTCCCGCCGCACGTTCTGGGAGATCAGCAGCCGTTCCGCCTGCGTCGTCGTTAACCGCTCGTCCCATGTTTCCACCGTAATCTGGATCCGCTCCCGTAGGAGTGCCACAAACTTCTCGGAGCGCTCCACCGCCGGACCGTGCGTCCCGTTCAGCGAGACCGGCAGCCCCACCACGATGGTGCCGATGCCCTCGCTCCGGACCATCTCCTGCAGGCGGTTGATCTCCAGGCCGTCCCGCTTCAGGGTGGTCCGGGGGCTGACCGTGATTCCCAGCTCATCCGAGACCGCCACCCCTACCGTCTTCTCCCCAACATCCAGTGCCATGATCCTCACGCTGAGCCACCTTCCGCTGGAGCGGTCGATGCTGCCGAGGAGGGGCGATCAAGGGGTGTCGAGGAGGCCATACGGTCCTGAAGGAGAAGGCTTAGAACGAAGAGGAGAGCGCAGCCAGTAGCCAGCGCCCACGCAATCACGCCGGTATCGTTGAGCAGGAGCAGGATCACTCCGCCCAGCAGCGTGACCCCTGCGCCCGTTGCCAGGACTGGCTGTCTTCGGAGCAGGTCGGTCAACCGCTTGCCCAACAGATAATACCCAACCCAGAGGAGCGGCAACACGAGGAGC
>JANPLG010000071.1:0-5459 GCA_031426395.1 Actinomycetes bacterium | reverse complement strand
AAGGGCCTAGGCTACCCCAGGTTACATTGTCACGAAAGCCTGCCCAGTAATTGAATCCCACCCCCGTGCTGGGGTTCTGGGTTTGGGGTTCGGGGTTCGGGGTTCAGTCTGTTGCGTGGGCTGCGGCCGCTGGGCCATCGGTTAAGGGATCGGATCTCAGGTTTCAGCGGTCAGGTTCGGGGTTCAGTTAGGTGTGGAGGCGCTGACCTGGGGGGCTCGTGGATGCCACCCCTGGCGAGTGTTGGAGATTTGCACGCGGGATTTGCCCATGTGATGCGGGAGGGCCGCTCTACGGGCCTTGCAGTCGGTCCAGAGCCCAGTGGCAGAAGCACAGCTCATCCAGGTTTTGCTCCACCAGCGCGGACGCCGTCGACCCACCGTCATGCCCCGTTTCGCGCAGCGGCAGCAGCATGTAAGGACCGCCCTGTGGCGCCTCTTCTTCCAGCCGTACCGTCATTTTCAACGGATCGTAAGGCGGCGAGATGCCGTCATTGAGCGGCGCAATGAAGAGCATCGCCGGGTAGGCTTGATCCGACCGAACGTTGTGGTAGGGCGAGTATGCTGCGAGGCAGGCCGCGTCCTCCGGGTCGTCAGGCGAACCGTACTCTACGGTCGCCGACGCGAGGAAGCCGAAGCGAGGAAACTCCAGCATGTTCAGCAGCGCCGCCCGCGCAATCACCGCGCCGAATGCTTCCGGTGCCTGCATGGCGGTCACGGTGACCATCAGTCCGCCATTGCTGTTCCCGCGTGAGACAATCCGATTCGGCTCGGTCCACCCTGCGCTCACCAGCCAGCGGGCCGCCGCGATGTAGTCATCGAAGGCGTGCTGCCGGTTGCGGCCCCGCGCCGCGTCATGCCACGCTTTCCCGTACTCGCCGCCGCCTCGGATTCCGGCGAAGGCCAGCATGCCGCCCGTTTCCAGCCAGGCTGCTGTCGCCGGATTCCAGCGCGACTCGAATGGGATGCCGAAGCCCCCGTATCCGGTCAGTCGCACCCGCTGGTTTCCATCCGGTTGTGCGTCGCGGTGGCGGACCAGCAGCATCGGCACGCTGACCCCGTCAGTGGAGGGGTACTGGACCTGCTCGGCTACATACTCGCTCGCAGGAAAGCTGACTTCCGGGGCACGTTCCGGCGTCAGTTGATCGGTGTCGTAGTTGTACCGGTACGTTGCGGGCGGCACCAGGATCGACTCGAAACTCACGCGCACCTGACCGCCGGCCCACGTTCCGGTCAACCCGTTGACCACCCCGTTGCCGTCATGGTGATTGACGGTGCCCAGTGAGGGCAGCCTCACCTCGCGCAGGAATTGACCATCCAGGCTGTGGACCGTCACCTCGTGACACCCGGCGCGAGACCCTACCGCATAGATCCGGCCGCCGATCCCGGTGACCGACTGAAGCACGTTCTCCGCTTCCGGGATGAGGGTCCGCCACTCCGCCGGAGCGGTCAATGGTGCCACGCAGCAGCGCCCCCGCGGTGCCTCAAGATCCGTCCAGATCAGCAATTGCTCGCCGATGACCTGAACGCGGCTCAGCGAGCGCATCTCCGTGGCTACCGGTGTCAGCACGTCATCACCGATCCGCTGCAGGTAGACGTCGCAGGCATGGACGAAGTCGTACTTGTAGAAGAGGGCATAGCGGCCGCACTCGCTCACTTCCGCGGCACACCAGTATTCCTTGACACGGTCGTCACCGAAGACGCGTAGGCAGCGGCCCGCCTCATCGGGTGCGTCCAGCCGGTAGCGGTAGAACGACTTCCAGTGGTCGGCGTCCTCGCCTGTCTCGGGGCAGGCGGAGTAGTAGAATCCGGAGCCGTCCGACAGCCACGCTACGTGGGAGTGGTGGCGGCCGATGGGTCGGCGGTCCAGAAGGCGACCGGTTGCGACCTCCAGCACCTGAATCCGGGCGCTGTCCGATCCGCGCTCCGACCAGCCCAGCGCCACATACGCGCCCGTGGGCGAAGGGGCAGCGAACGCGAGCGAGGCACCGGTTTCCCAATCATCCGGGGTCAGCAGTTGCCTCGGCTCGTCTCCTGGTGGGTGCAGGGTGAGCGTGGGCCGGTCGCACCCGGCCTCCTGTTCCAGGTGGAACCCGCCCCCGAGCGATTGCACCTGCTCCCTGTGGATCTTGCTCTCAAGCAGGGCACGCCACTCATCGCGACCCGGCACGCCGTTTAGCACCTGGCGCGTCAGCCGCTCATGATCGGCAATGAACGCTTGGGTGCGCGGACTCTCAAGGTCCTCCAGCCACCGGTAGGGATCCTCAGGCAGGGTCGTCGCAAGGTGCCGCGCGATCACTTCTTTCTTCCTTGCTCTGAAAACGCGCCGTCCTTCGGCCGGAGTCCTGCTTACAAGGCCCCTGCTCCGGCTTGAAGCTGCCGGCCGATCTTGTGCTGCGACCGAGTGCCCCCGCACGACTTTAGTTCGCGAAGCGTACCATCAGTTGCTCAAGGTATCCCTGCCCCGGGTACCGCTCCATCGCCGCCTGAAGCACCTCCCACGCCTCGTCGCGCCGGCCCAGACCCAGCAATGCCTCGACCGCAGGCACGATCAACTCCCGGTGGATGAATGGAATGGTTGCTGGACTCCAGGAGTGGTCTACGCCGTGTGGCAACGACTTCAGCCCTCCATCGACCGCAACCAGCGCTTCGTCGTAGCGACCAAGACGACACAGGGCGCGGGCTCTTCCGCTCCACGCTTCAGCATGGAGCGGCTCAATACTCAGGGCACGATCAAAATGGTGGAGTGCCTTTGCAGCGCCCAGATGCTCCGTTCGCTCTGATTCCTCCAGGTCATCCACGGCGTCCCAATCGAGGAGCCAGAGTCCGCCTGCGACAATCCAGCCACCGGCGTGGTCTGGATCAATCTCCAGGGCGCGAGAGATCACTCGCCACGCCTCTCCAGGTTGTTGGTCGGCCATCCGAGCGGCGCTTCGGACGAGGAGGTCTGCCTCCCTATGGTTAGGCGTGGTCATCCACGGGCGTCGAGGGCTCGGTGTCAGGTGCCGTGGGACGGCAATGCTGTGGACGTAGTGGTGCGCCAGGGACGTGAAGCGCTTTGAGGTCATGGGAAGTCCCCCGCATCTTAGGAGTACCGGATTCCTGACGGGTTCTGGCTCAGCATAGGCTCCCGAGAGGCGGGAGACATGTAGATGAGGCGGGGAGATTGATCTCCCCGCCCCCGTTTCCGTTACTCCGTCACCCTGCGGGCTTTCGCCTACTTGATGAACAGCATTTCCTGGTAGGTCGGCAGCGGCCAGAGGTCGTCGGAGACGTAGCCTTCCAGTTGGTCGGCGGCGGCCCGGACGGCGTTCTGGGCGGGGATCACTTCGTTGCAGAAGTGGGTGGCCTCTGCCAGCACAGTGTCTCCGCCGTGGTGCTCCAGCTTCGCCTCAAGCACGGTGATGCCGTCCTGCAGCTCCTTCACCAACGTCGTGATCTTGTCCAGCGTGTCCGTGTCGAAGGAGTAGCCGAGCGCCTTCAGGTTGGTGCAGGTGGTCGCCAACTCGCTCTGGTAGCGCATGGCGGCGGGCCAGATCTGGGTCCGGGCCAGCCGGACGGTGAGGAGTGCTTCCACCCGGACCGTCTTGACGTACTGCTCCAGGTAGATCTCCTGGCGGCTCTCCAGCTCTCGCGGCGAGAGGACCCCGTACTTCTCGAACGTCGCCAGCACGTCCGGCTCGGTGAGCACCGGGATGGCGTCGACCGTCGTCCGGAGGTTCGGCAGGCCGCGGCGCGCCGCTTCCTGGTGCCAATCCTCGCTGTAGCCGTCGCCGTTGAAGATGACCGCGCCGTGCTCCGTGATAATCTCCTGGATCAGCTTCTGCACCGCGCCGTTCAGCTTGCCCGGATCGCCCGCCGTATCGTTCTCCAGCCGGGTCGCCATGTAGTCGAGCGACTCCGCCACGATGGTGTTCATCGCCACCAGCGGACCGGCGATCGACTGCGCCGAACCAAGGGCTCGGAACTCGAACTTGTTGCCGGTGAAGGCGAACGGGCTGGTCCGGTTCCGGTCGCCGGCGTGCATCGGGAGCGGCGGCAGGGTGTCGACGCCCAGGGTCAGCGTGCCGGAAGCCTTGGAGCTGGTCGCGCCGCCGCTGTTCTTGATCTGCTCGAAGACATCCGTGAGTTGGTCGCCCAGGAAGATCGAGATGATGGCCGGCGGCGCCTCGTTGGCACCCAGGCGATGGTCGTTCCCGGCGTGGGCGACCACGGCGCGGAGCAGGCGGCTGTGCTTGTGCACCGCGCGGATCACGGCAGCGCAGAAGACCAGGAACTGCTCGTTCTGGTGCGGGGTCTCGCCCGGCTCCAGCAGGTTGCCCTGGGTGGTGTTGCCCAGGCTCCAGTTGAGGTGCTTGCCGGAGCCGTTAACGCCGGCAAATGGCTTCTCATGGAGCAGGCAGGCGAGGCCGTACTTCTCGGCCACGCGGCGGAGGGTCAGCATGACCTGCTGCTGGTGGTCGGTCGCCACGTTGGCGGTTTCGTAGACTGGGGCGAGCTCGTACTGGGAGGGGGCAACCTCGTTGTGGCGGGTTTTCACCGGCACGCCCAGCTTGAAGAGCTCCCGCTCGCCTTCCATCATGCAGGCGAGGACGCGCTCCGGAATGGCGCCGAAGTACTGGTCCTCGAACTCCTGGCCCTTGGGCGGCTGCGCGCCGAAGAGGGTGCGGCCCGCGATCAGGAGGTCGGGCCGGGAGTAGTAGAAGTTCCGGTCGATCAGGAAGTACTCTTGCTCCGCTCCCGCAGTGGAGGCCACCATCCCGATGTCACGGTGTCCGAAGAGCTGAAGGATGCGGGTGGCCTGCTTCGTCACCGCCTGCATGGAGCGGAGGACGGGGGTCTTCTTGTCCAGCGCCTCACCGGTCCAGGATACAAACGCCGTGGGGATACAAAGCGTGGTCCCGTTCGGGTTCTCCAACACATAAGCCGGGCTGGTAACGTCCCACGCAGTGTAGCCGCGCGCTTCGAACGTAGCGCGGATTCCACCGGATGGGAAGCTGGACGCGTCCGGCTCACCCTGAATCAGCGCCTTGCCGGAAAACTCCGCAATGGCCCCGCCGTGGCCGTCCGGCGTCAGGAAGCTGTCATGCTTCTCGGCCGTGAGACCCGTTAGCGGGAAGAACACGTGCGCGTAGTGCGTCGCGCCCTTCTCCGTGGCCCACGCCATCATCGCTGAGGCCACCTGATCCGCAACCGATGTATCGAGATGCTCTCCGCTCTCTACCGTCTTCTTCAGTGAGCGGAACACCTGCTTGGGCAGGCGCTTCTCCATCTCAAGCATCGTGAAGACGTTCTGGCCGAATAGCTCGCCGGTGGGCATTCCGGCGAAGTCGGACACCGGGTTGGTCGGCTTGTAGTTGGTCACCGCCGCAATCGCCTGCAGGCGTGCCGTGCTCCCACTCATAGTATTTAGACTCCTCACTCCATCGTGTGCCAGGGACCGCGCCCGCCTTCTCACCGGC
>JANPLG010000070.1:0-8555 GCA_031426395.1 Actinomycetes bacterium | reverse complement strand
GGTCTCCCACTCTCCCATTCCCCACTCTCCCATTCGCACTGGTCGAAGCTGCCCACCTATGACGGAGCGCTACGCTGCTGCGGCCAGCTCCCGCTGCTCCGTTTCCAGACCCATGAGCCTGACTCGGGCCGGTGCTTCCGCCAGGTAGTAGTAGTTGATGATGTCGTGCGGGAGGGTTTCCACGCGCACGTCACCAAAGCCCGCGTCCGCCATGAGCGAAAGTGCCCGCTCCTTGCCCCAGGCAGCGCCCAGCCCCATGCCGCCGTTGGAGAGCGAGACGGTCATGCAGTGCATGCAGGAGATGGTGTAGACGAAGGGTGCCAGCATGTAGTCCCGGTCCCCGTGCACGTGCCCCGAAGCCTGGATGTCCTGCATCAAGAAGGTGCCACCCGGCCGCAGCGCCCGCGCGATGTTCGCCAGCACCAGGTCCGGCCGGATTTGATCATGGATGGCGTCGAAGGCGGTGATCAGGTCATAGCTGGCCGTCTCGTGGAAGTGGCCCGCGTCCCGCACGGCAAAGTGGAGGTTGCTCAGCCCCTGAGCCGCCGCTTCCTGCCGCGCCACCTTCACCGCTTCCTCGGAGAAGTCGTAGCCGGTGAACCGGCTGCGCGGGAAGCTCTTCGCCAGAAGTTGCAGCGCCCGGCCCCGACCGCATCCCACGTCCAGCACGTCGATTCCGCTCTCCAGCCGCTCGGTGAGACCGGGGACCAGCGGCAGGATGTGCTCCCGCAGGCCGGCGACCACCGTCTGGTTGCTCTCCTCCGCCATCACCTCGTGGAAGCGCGGATAGCGGGAGTAGGGGACGCCACCACCGCTGCGGAACACCTCGGTCACGTCGTCTTCAACCCCGCCCAGCACCGCGATCCATTGCATGGACGACGCGATGTTGTCCGCGCCGGCTGCCCGGGTCACCAGGGCGGCGTGCTCAGGCGGCAGGTGGAAGGTGTTGAGTCCCGGTTCGTGGTCGATGATCCCGCCGGTCACCATCGCGCCCAGCCATTCGCGGACGTACCGCTCCTGAAGTCCGCTCTCGGCGGCAATCGTCTCCGGCGGGGCGGGCGACATCCCGGCCATCGTGTCGAAAAGGCCGGTCCGGTGGCCTATGGAGGTCATGAGCGCAATCGCCGCGCCGTTCAGCGTTCCGACCATCTTCTCGCCGAACGCCTCCGCGCGCTCCTTGCTGAAAGTCTCTGCCGACATCGTATCGTTCCTGTCCGCTCCGCCTCTTCCGCCATCCCGCAAGCGCCATACTGGCGGCAGGGAGTGCGGTTTCTCCGCCGCGCTGGAAGCAAAGGCGCGGCAAGAGAAGCGTAACGGGTGAGGGGCCGAATTGACGGTGACACGTTCCACACAAAGGGTGAGAGGTGAATCGTTGGGCCGGCCCAGGGCAATTCGATTCTCTGTCGGAGGGCGAGGGATTGGAAAATCCCTCGCTTGGGAGGGTCGCATGTGTCCTCGCGGACGGCGCGCAAGAGTCCGTGAGGACTTCCAGGCTCGGATGCACAGCGAGGGGATTTCCAATCCCTCGCACGCGGCCAGCAGACCGACTGGGGGAGAATCGAATTGCCCTGGGGTCGGTCGGTCGCACGAACGATGGCCTTCGGCACAGTGGCATGTTGAAGGAATCGTCTGCCTTGAGGCCAGCGCCCAGTGTATCGCCCCGCTGGAACCGGACTCAGAGTTTTCGTGCCGGCGCGAATTCGTTATTGCTCTCGTCCGACTCCAAGACACTGCCCCGGAAGTCCGCTACACCGATTAGATACTTTCCCTTCAGCTTCTGCACGTAGGTTTTCTTGGCGACCTTGATGTGCGGGACCGCCATTCTCTGCGACCCGGCCGGCGCGAGGGCGTTGATGGGGATCTCGACCGGGATCGGCGTCCCGCGGACCACAACGGTCACGGGAATGTCGCCGGCATCTCGCACTGTGTCGGTGGAAAGGAAGAAGCGGACTCGGCTCGCGCCTGACTGTGCGTTTCCGGAGTTGGCGATCTTGAACGCCGCGGTGATCGTGTACTTGATCTTGGCGCCCTGGCCCTGCCTTTTGACCCGCAGCAACGGCCACGAGCCCCTCAGGTCCGGCCTCGCCGGGTTGCGAATCGTGGTTTCAAGGTTCGCAACGTTGTCATTCGGGTTGGTGTCCGTCTCGGCTGCGACACCGATAGCGCCCGAGCTAAAGCTCCCAGCGGTCTCAGCCAGCATGGTCACGGTGACCAGCGCCGTTTCGTTGTTGGCCAGAGTGCCGAGTTCCGCGACGACGTTCGTCCCATTATGAAGCGCCGTGCCCCGGGTCGTTTCGACCGTTTGGAATCGGACAAGCCCTGCTGCCGGCACCACTAACCGGGCCCCCGTCGCCGGGTCCGGTCCGTTGTTCTTGACCGTGATCCGGTAGGTGAGCACGCCGCCGACATCGATCGGCTCCGGCGTAGCGGTGCCGGTGACCGACAGGTCTGCCACCCGAGCGTTGATCGCTGTAGTGGCCGTTGCGCCATTGTTTCCAGGCGTGCCGTCCGCCTCTTCTCCCGTGACGCTCGGCGCGGACGCCGCCGTCCCCGCAAACAGTGCCCGGGCGATGATCGTTACGACCACACTCTGCCCGTTCCCCAGCGCACCCACCTCCGCGATGACGGTCTGCCCCGCGGAACGGGCGGTCCCGCGCGTCGTCTCCACGCTGACGAACTCGGTCAGCGCTGAAAGGGGCTGGGTGATGATTACCCCCGTCGCGCCATCCGGTCCGTTGTTGCGGACAGTGGTTCGATAGGTGATACTGCCGCCGACGAGCGCGGGGTCCGGAGCGTCCGTCGCGGTGAGCTCCAGGTCCACCGCCGCCGTCCGCGCGGTGACGTCCAGCATCGCGCGGTTGTCGGCCGGGGTCAGATCTGTTTCCAGCGCGGAGGCCTCGAGACTCGCACTGAGCACCGCCGCAGCCGTGGGGCGAACCACGACTTGCAGGTTCGCGGTTGCGCCGGACGTCAGCTCGCTGATCGTGAAGGTGAGCGTGTCGCCTGCGCGGGTTGCGTCGGGGTTAGTGCTGACGAGATCCACCCCGGCCGGAAGCGCGAAGTCGGCAGTGACGCCGCTGGCGCCGCTCGGTCCATTGTTCTTGACCTTTCCGGTGTAGGTTAGGTTTGCACCCACCAGGACCGGGTTGGGGGCAGCCGTCAGCGTCGAAGTGAGATCGGCCTGAAGCAGCGTAATGGGGGTCAGGAGTACCCCGCGCAAGGCGCCTGAGCCGCTGAAAAACGCCTCGCACACGATCTGCCCGGCATCGTTGATGGCCCAAGCTCGCTTGAGTTCGTAGCCGGACTGCGGCGGGATGAGGGTGTTCAGGTCCACCATCTCGCCAGCCTCGTACAGGAACGCCCGGAACGCCTGCGCCGGAACGGAACCGGTGGAGCCGACGATCTGGTCGGAGTCGTTGATGTCCTCCGGAATGGTGTCCGGGCCTCCGAGCGTGCCCAGGTCCGTCACGGCGCCTTCGTGCCACAGACAACCATGCTGGCGCCCAGTGGTGTTGTCCCCCACCCTTCCGATGATGTGATCCAGGTTGTTTATGCCGACCGCAGTGCTGCCGTTCCTGGCATCTGGCGCCGGATTCCCGGGGAATGCGTGCAGGTCCTCCAGGTCACCGTTGACCCAGCGGGCGGCGTGACCCACACTCGAGAAGCCGACGGTGAGTTGCGCACTGCCGACGATCACGCCGTCGTCGTTAACGGAGTGCGCCGCCGCATGCAAGCCTGGCCCTCTCACTTCCAGAGCGTCGAGGACGCCATTGACCCACACGACGCCGTTCTCGAAGCCGCCAATGTACGCCCCGCCGACCACCATGCCCGCCGTGTTGATGTCCAGGGCATACGCGCGCTCGCCGGGCAGGGGCGTGGCGGTGTTGCCGGTGTGGGTGAAAGCAACGGGGAAGTTGCCGCCCTGGGAAGCCGTACCCACGCCTTTGCCGTCTTCGTTCAGCGCCGCGAGACGGCTCCAGGAGTTTCCAGGCACGTCGAACGCGACCAGCGTGCCCGTTGCCCCGTTTGCCGTCGTAGGCGTCCACCGGGCGGCGCGTTCACTATCGAGCCCCCCGACGATCCGCCCGGCCTCATTGATATCCGCCGGTTGAAAGATGCGGCCATCGATCTGTCCGAGATCGGTAAGCTTGTAGCGGGGCGGCGCGGGCGGCGGATCGCCGGCATTGGAGGCCCGGACGGTGAGCAGCGTCGCGGTCGCGAGTGCGGCAAGGAGCGTCGAGGCGAGGCGCACGTGCGTGGATGAAGCACCTGAAGTGAGAGGGCGCATGGGGGGCTCCGTTAGGGGGCGAACGCGGCCTAGGGAGGCTGCGGCGGGTCGGAACTACCCCGCTGTGAAACAGCTGTGGGAAAGCGCTGTTGGTGGCGGAGGGCCATCGCCGCACAGCGCCGAAGCGGATCCATGCCACTTGGCCAAGTCGAGGCGAGACTCCTACCAGTTTCCGAGGGAGGAGTCGGCGCGGAGACGAGGACCGCTATCCGGGGCGGTTCGCCCGTCCGCTCCGTGCGGCTGGTAGAGTACCCGTGCCAACCTATCACCGACCTACCCTATGAGGCCGGCCGGGCCAACGTCAACAGGATGCATCAGATAAAATCGGTAATCGCAATGCAGAATTTATAGATTTCTCAACCTTGGGTGCGCCTCACGAGGTGTCTCTTCCGCTATCCTGAGGGTGTCAGCGGACCGCGAGGTCGGCGGCAGGCGGAGTGGGGAAGACGAATTGGCTGCAAGCAAGCTGAACGCAATCTCGAGGGCCTGGAGGATCGGCCTGGCCGGTGTCGCCGCCACTGCCGTGCTTTGCGGCCTAGCGCTGGCTCAAAGCGGCGATGAACTTGAGGACGGTCCGATCCGCTACTCCAAGACGCCGGCCACGGATGCTGTGGCGCGCCTCCAGAAGCTGATTGACCAGGGCAAGGTCACGCTGAAGCGGGACCCAGTGAAGGGCTATCTGCCGTCCGTCCTGAAGGCGCTGAACATCCCCGCTTCGTCCCAGACGCTGGTCTTCTCCAAGACCAGCTTCCAGCGGGATCTCATATCGCCCTCGTCGCCGCGCGCGCTCTACTTCAATGACGACGTCTACGTGGGCTGGGTGCAGGGCAGCCAGGTGATCGAGATCTCCAGTGCCGACCCCCGGCTTGGCGGTGTCTTCTACACGCTGGACATCTCCTCGCCGAAGCCCCGGTTTGTGCGAGAGACGTACGACTGCCTCCAGTGCCATACCTCCAGCATGACCCGCGGCGTGCCGGGGCACATGATCCGCTCCGTCTTCACTCGTATCGACGGCCAACCGCAGCTTCAGGCCGGCAGCTACCTCACCACGGATGAAAGCCCGATGGTGCAGCGCTTCGGCGGCTGGTACGTCACCGGCACGCACGGCACGATGCGCCACATGGGCAACCTACTCATCCGCAGTGCCGCAGAAGCGGATGACCCCGACCTCTCCGGCGGTGCCAACCTCTCCAAGCTCAACCGCTTCGTGGACACGCGCGCTTACCTGACACCGCACAGCGATCTGGTCGCCCTGCTGGTCATGCAGCATCAGACCCACGTCCACAACTTGATCACCAAGGTCGGCTACGAGACACGGCGCGCGCTGGAGTACGAGAAGGCGCTGGCGAAGGACCTGGGCGTGGCAGAGGGTCAGCACCTGGAGAGCACGCTCAGCCGTGTTCGCAGCGTCACCGATGCCCTGGTTAAGGCGATGCTTTTCACTCGCGCCGCGCCGCTCACCGCGCCCGTCCGAGGCACATCCACCTTCGCCGTCGATTTCCAGCGGCCGGGACCGCGCGATGCGAAGGGGCGGTCGCTGCGTGAGCTCGATCTCTCCCACCGCCTCTTCCGCTATCCATGCAGCTACCTGATCTACACGGAAGCGTTCGACGCCCTCCCGCTGCTTGCCAGAGAGCAGATCTACCGGCAGCTCCGCAATGTCCTGAGCGCCGAGAACGCCGCGCTGGAATTCGCGCACCTTACGCCTTCTGACCGCCAGGCACTGCGTGAGATCCTGACCGAGACCAAGCCGGAGTTCGCATCGCTCGGCAAGTAGGAGGCATTACCGCTCCTGAAAGAGGCCGTCGCCTTCCGACTCAAGCGTCGGGCTGCTCCGGCCAGAATGGGGATCAGGAGCGCTTTCTGATGACCCCCTACCGCGCCACCACCATCGCCGCGATCATTATCATTCCCACCTGCCTCTGGGGCTTCGTGGCTCAGGCCAAGAACGACCTGGTCTACCACACGCGAAATGTGATGGGGCAGTGGCGGAAGACCTCCGAGGAGGATCCCTATGCGTTCAATCGGTTCTACATTCGGCTGCGCTACCCCGAAGGCCATCCAGAGACACAGCTGGAGGGAATGGCTCGGCTCTTCTCGCGGATGCGACGGGGCGAAGTGACGGACGTCTCTTATGGTCGCGAGTTTCAGGTGCCCAATCCGCTCGGCAACGCTCCCTTCAAGGGGCGCGAGGTGAAGATCGCGCGGGCAGGGTATGAGGAACCCATCATCGTGAATTGGGTCAACGTCCGGGGCAACTGGTACCTGTACAGCAGCGACGATTGATCGTGAATGCGGAATGCGGAATGCGGAATGCGGAATGCGGAATGCGGAATGCGGAATGCGGAATGCGGAATGCGGAATGCGGAATGCGGAATGCGGAATGCGGAATGCGGAATGCACAATGGTGGTTGCCGTGACGCAGCAGGTTCCCGTGTCATTCACTCCCTCGCTCCCTCGCCCTTTCTCTGTCTCGATAGGGGTCACTTGCGGTGCGCTTGGCCGATAATCTCGGAAGGCCGCGCCGGATGGCGGGCAGGGAGAAAGCCAGATGTCGTTGAGGACGGTGATTCCAGAACTCGGAGTCGCGAGTATCGAGCGTTCAGTCGCCTTCTACCGGGAAGTGCTGGGGTTCCAGTTCTCCACCCGCCATGAAGAAGAAGGCGGGGTGGGGGAGGGGCAGCGTGGAGCGGGCTGGGCTTGCATCAAGTCCGGCTCGGTGCGGATGTATCTTCACCAGAGTCGCGCGGCTGCGGATCCCGCCGGCGCGGCGCAGCGTGCGTGCGTCAAGCTCTGGTTCCGGCCGGTGAACCTGGAAGAACTGCATCACCGTCTTCTGGCGAAGGGCTTCCCGGTGACGGAATTGACTTGCACCTCCCATGGCACGCGGGAGTGCTCCCTCCCCGATCCCGACGGCTACACCGTCTGCCTTCAGGAGTTCCTCTTCGACCTGGCCGAGGCACCGCCGGATTAGCTGGCATTCAATCCGTGGATGCCCCTCCTCGTCAGGGGTTGCATGCCGAGCTTCCTACTAAGGAACGACAATCTGAAGCGTTGTTACAGACGATGACACCTGTGGTGGTTTGCGATGATGCTGATTTCTTCGAAGCCAGCATCCTTCGGCCCATCGTGTCCTCTGCTGGCCAGGACCGACGCCCGCGATCCTGAAAGTCAAAGACACCTCCCACGCAAGAATCATGCTGGCCACACGAAGACAGCATCCGCTCAATCGGCCGGCACATGGAGACAGGCATGAATAGGAAGAGATTACTTGGGGTAGGTAGCGGCCTGCTGCTGGCCGCCACCCTTGCGACCGTTCTGGTGACCAGCCCGAACACAGCATGGGCGCGGCCGGGCAACGGCAATGGCGGTGGGAATGGCGGCGGAAACGGTGGGGGAAATGCCGGCGGCGTGCCGGCGGGCAAAGTCCACAAGACGCTTCCGTTCACCGCAACCGCAGATGGTACCGCGGTCGGTGCAGCCGGCTCCGTACGGGTGGAATCATGGCTGCGAAAGGGGCGCCAGATGCTGCGTGTCCGCGTCCAGTCAACCGGGCTGGCTGCCGGTGAAGTGCTGGACGTCTATGTGACCAACCCGGTCAACGCGCCGACCCCCGACACTCCGGCGGAACCGCTTCTGTTGGGCCAGATCACCCTCCAGCCCAGCGATGACGACGCGCCGGGCAGCACCCTGGTGGGCGGCAAGATCGAGCGCCGAAGTTGGGGCGGTGGCCCCAAGCGCGGCTTCCCCACGGGTGTAGCGCCTGTAGCCGGAATCACGCTGGTCGAGGTGAAGAACAGCGCTGGAGTTGTGCTGCTTACCACGGCGGCTCCTGAACCCGTGCCGTAAGGTCCTCCGTCCCAGGCGCTCCAGAAGCCGGTCTAGTGTTGGGTCAAGGCAGACGTGTGGCTTCTGGAGTCGCCTCGGGGCACGAGGGGCTTGGGTCGCGGGGCGGAGTGGGTGTTCGGATGAGGCGACTCTGGTCCCGGACTTTATTGGTTACGTTCCTAGGTTGACAAGGAACTGAAACCGCCGCGTCTGCTAAGGCCCCAGCTTTTTGAGCACTTCCTGAGCCTCAGTGTTCTTGGGATCTTCCTTGAGCGCAAGCTGGGCGGCGGCCTTTGCTTTCACCTTGTCCCCGACGAGTAGATACTGCCGCGCCAGGAGCGCGCGGATTGCCGGGGGGCGGCGAACGCCAGCGATGAGCGCAGACTCCAGCTCGTAGATCGCTTCCTTCGGTTTGCCGAGGTTGACGAGGGCACGTCCG
>JANPLG010000069.1:0-13040 GCA_031426395.1 Actinomycetes bacterium | reverse complement strand
GTACCATCTCATACCTCTTACGTCGCGACGATAGTGACTGCACCCGAAAGTTCGGCGGAGACACCCAATGAGAATACCACAGCAACGGAGTTAGCTTGCAACGGCCAGCGCATCGCTTGATTGCTTGAGAGCCTCGGGCCGTGCCAACTGCAGCACCTTGCGCGCCAGCATCTCGATGAAAGCCGGGTGATCGCCTACGGTGCCTGCGCGGTGGAACTTCAGGCCCAGCTCCGCGGCCGTCTCCCGTGCTTCCGTATCCAGGTCGAACAGCACCTCGACGTGGTCGTGCAGGAAGCCGATGGGTTGGACCACAACCTCTTTCACGCCCTTCGCCGAGAGTTCGCGCAGCACGTCGTTGATGTCCGGGTCGAGCCACGGCACGCGGCCGTCCCCGCTCTTGCTCTGCCACGCCAGCACCCAGTTCTCCGTCCCAAGCAGCGCGGCAACACCTTGGCATGACGCCTTGATGTCCTGCACGTAGGGCGCGGCGCGGGCCGCTGGAACCGGAATGGAGTGCGCGGTGAAGACGACCGGCACATCGACGGGCCACTGGCCGCGCGCGTACCCGGTGGCCTCCTCGATCCGAGCGGCGTTTGCTTCCAGGAAGAGCGGGTCGTCGTACCAATCCTCCCCAATGTGGACGAACTCCGGACTGCGACCCCAGTTCATCTCGACTGCTTTGGCCAGGTCCTGGCGGTAGCGGTCGCCACTGCTGCTGCTCCGGTGCGCGGCCAGCGAGAAGGTGACGGCCTTCTTCCGACCTGCCTTGTTCATGCAGCGCACCACGCGATGCATGAACGGATGCCAGTTGCGCATCCCCACGTAGACCGGTAGCTTCACGCCATACTCATCGCGCAGCTTCCGCTTCAGGGCTACCGCTTGCTTGAAGGTCAGCGCGTTGTACGGTGAGCCACCGCCGAGTTCCTGGTAGTGGTGCTCCACCTCCTCCAGCCGCTCGCGGGGGATGCCCCGGCCACGCGTGGTGATCCGGAGGAACGGCATGATCTGGTGCGGCTTCGTCGGGCCGCCGAAGCCGAGCAGGATGATGGAGTCGATGTCGCTCATGGAGTGGCTATCACGGGTCAGATGAGGTGCGGTACCGACCATTTCAGCATTAACACGGAGGGGTATGCTGCACTCCTCGTTCTATGCCGATCGCTCACGCTGCGGTCTCAGCTTTCCCGTTCTCGCGCCTCCTACTTCGTGACCTTCACCAGCCGCAAAGAGGAAGTGTCGAACCACACCTGACCCGCCTGCGCACGAATCTCGGCCACCAGCTCTAGCTCCTGAGTCGCCGCCGTGACCTCAAACTCGTGAGCAAGGAGGGTCCACTCGGCCGTGCCTTCAAGCTTGTTGATGCGTCCGCCTCCTGACACGCGAACACCCACGCCCGTGCCGGAGCTATCGGATGTCGGCTTTACGCCCTGCGTCCTCGCCTTGGCCTCCAACCGGTACTTGCCGGCTGTCACTATGACCTTGGTTCTCCACGAGCCCACCGCCTGTCCGGCGGCAGCGAGGCTAATGTTGAGGCTCTTGGGACCCATGCCTTCCACCACGGAGAGGCGGGCACTGGGGCTTTCTTGACGGGGCTCCCAGCGGGTCAAAGGTGCCGTTCCGCCGGGACCGAAGCTGAGCGGCCGGGGTTCGACCACGGCGTTCTGCTTTATCAGGCTGACGGCGCGGGCGGTGAGCCGGTCCTTGATCTCTTTGGTGGTCCGGTCCAGGTTCTGGGCCGGTCCGTTCCCCATCTCCGCCAACACCGGGCGCATGCGCTGGTGGTGTTCATCCACCCGCTTCAACAGCCGCTCCGCCGGGACGAAGAGCGGCATCAGTTCGGAGACACGGTCCCGGTAGCGGCCCCGCCACTCCGGGTTGCTCAGGACCGCACCACAGACGATGCCGCCAGGGACGTTCAGGATGCTGAAGTTCACGTCTCCGAACATCTGGTCCATCCCGTGCGGGAAGAAATGGACCTTTCCGCCACTCGCGCCGCTCTTCGGCTCGAAGTAGTAGCGGTAGTTGTTCCGGTTGTTGCAGTAGCCGTCCCAATGGCAGGTCATCAGCTCCATCGCCATGAACCGCAGGAACTGATCGATGTCCACCAGTTGCTCGAGCCGCTGCCAACGCTTCGCCGCATCTCGCTCCCCGCAGGCATCCAGCAGCGCTTTCACGTCGGACCGATCGGTGACGCCGGATCCGTTCTGCAGCTTGGGCTGGCCATTGATGTCCTGGACAAAGCCACCCTCGTACAGGTTGCCATCCGCGTTGGCGAAGTGGCGCTTCACGAATCCCTTGTTGAACCCTTCCTTCAGGACATAGAACCCCAGGTCCCGACCATTCAGCCAGACGCGCGCGTGCGTGGCCCGAGCGGCAGGCACCTTGGCGGCGAGGAAGAGCTCGCTGCAGATCAGTTCATTGAGGTAGCTTGGATCCTGCACGGAGTTGTTGAGGTGGATCTTGTCGAGCCCGTGGAACTCCTGCTTGTCCTTGAACTTGTCGAAGTTGAGGGTGAGCGCCGGCCGGTCGTCGATGCCGCGGTAGCTGCCCGCTGCCCCCTTGAGGTGGATGCCGACGTGCTCATACGGCACCTTGTCATCCTCGGTGACGGTGCAGCGGACGTACTCGCGATCCTTCTGTCGGAGGCGCTGAAGTTCGGAGTCGGCAATCTGGATCTTCAACCGGGGAATGACGCCCGCTTTGAAGAAGGCGACGCTCTCGTCCTTCTTCGGCACTGGGGCAACGGGGGTTACTGCGGGTTTTCCCACAGTCGGCTTCAGTCCCGGCGGCATTGGAGATCCCGCCTTCGGTGCCGACTCCTTGGGAGTAGGACTGACCTTGGGCTTCTCGGATGCCGGTGCTGGCTTGGCTGGGGTTACCGTCTGAGCACTCACCGCTCCTGATGTTGCAGCCAGGAAGAGTACCGCCAGATTCAGAGACATCGCGGACAACCGTCGGCGGCTCCGGGGCTGGTGACGATCTTCCAGGAGTGCGAGAAGCGTGGGCATGGCGGGGAACTCCGGTTCAAGGTGCGGGATCAACCTGGGCAGACAGCTTGCCACGAATAAGGACACGGTAGGCTGGCGGAAGTTATGGGTCGACCTGTGAATTAACGGTTGCCGGTTCGCAGCAAACGAAGCGGTGGGCGAGATTTAAGCGCGCGGCTATCCGCTAGGCGCGCTTCTGTCTCATCTTCACGAGAAGGCAGTTTGCCACCACCGCATCAAGTGAACCACCCTGCAAATGGCGACAGCGCCGCACCCGGAGCCTCCCCCCATGAGCGAACCAGTAGGTGAACCAGTGAGCGAACCGGAAGCAACCGCCGCGCCCACACCGCTTTTCACCGAGGCCCAGGACCCTTCCTGGCCCTTTGTCGCCCTGGCACTCGGGGCGGTGACGCTTGCCACGGCCAGCGCTCTGACGCCGATGGGCCGGGTAGCGAGAGCGGGTGTCGCTGCCGTGGCGGCGGGCGGAGTGGGGCTGCTGGCGTGGGAGTTTATCCTGCCGATGCACACAGCGGTCGTCCCGGAAGAGGTGCAGATCCGCTTTGGGAGGCGCACGCGCTTCCGCATCCCGCTGAAGCATGTGGTCCGCGCCTACTACCGTGAGTACTCACCGCTCGCCGAGTTCGGAGGATGGGGGATTCGGTTTGGGACCGAGGGGCGCGCCTTCAACCTGCGGGGCAACCGTGGCGTCCAGCTTGAGCTGAAGAGCGGCCGCAAGGTGCTGATCGGCTCCCAGCGGGCCGAGGAGCTGGCAGAAGCGATCCGGCGTGCCTGTGGCTGCGAGGGTGCGGAGGCTGAGCCGGAGATCGTCGAAGAGACCATCCCGGAGAGTGAACCGGCCGCAGTCACCATTGACGTCGACGGTGAAGCCGACGCGGAAGTCATCACCCAGGACGCCGATGGTGACGATGCGACGGAAATCACCTAGCCGACCGGGGCGAACCAGGGAAATCTGTCGGCGTAGTAGCACATGATGGAACCCGCCTCAATGCTGGGCGGGCATTATCCGGCGCCAAGCGTCTCCCTTGTTGAACCCCACAACCGCATCCAACGCTTCGTCCCTTCAGCCGGTCATTCTGGCCGGCCACCTTGCTCCGGTGGAGGGGCTCGCCTTCTCTCCAGATGGCACTTTCCTGGCATCCACTGGTCGCGACCGCCAGTTGATTGTCTGGGAAGCGCGTACGGGCGCGATCCACCAGATCCGAAGCGCCGGGAGGTTCGCGCCGTCTTTCCCGCTGGATGGCCGCCTTACGGCCAACCTCGCGGAGTTGGGGTTGCCGGCCATCGGCGAGTCGGCCCCTGAGGGAACGGAGGATGAGCCGTGGGGCCCGCTAACGGTCAACCCCCGCGACAGCTCTCTAACCTTTGCCGATCAATCGGGCTTCTACCGGGTCGATCTCGCGACGGGACACCTGCTGAAGCACATTCCGTTCGCGGAATACCCGCTCCAGGGATCCTCCGATGTTGCCATCTCGGCCGATGGCCGCATCGGGGTGCATTGCCGGTGGACGGGCAGGAGCATCCTCGACCTCTGGGATCTTCGCACGGGTGAGCGGATCCGTAGCCGCCGGGTGCCGAGCGCTTTCTGGATCCGCACCCGTGACCCTGTCACCGGCATGGTAAAGCGGGTCTGGGGAGCGCAGGGAGATGTTCAGGTCCTAGCGCTCTCTCCCGATGGAACCCGGCTTGCGGTTGGGGGCATATACACCCTCTGGGTATGCAGCACCCGAACGGGACGCCGAACCCATTTGCTTCTTTGCGGTGGAGCAGGTCCAATGTCGTTGGCCTTCTCGCCGGACGGCAAGCGGCTGGCGGCGGGCACCACCAACGGTGAGGTGCGACTCTGGCGGTTGCCCTCGGGTCAACCGGAGTGGGCCTTCCCTGCGCACTCCGGCTGGGTCTCAGCCCTGGCATTCAGTTCCGATGGGAAGTTCCTCGCCAGTGCCGGACATGACAAGGCGGTGAAGATGTGGCGGCTGGAGCTTCGACACGACAAGGTGGGCTGCCTCACTACCGCCTGCACTCCGTTCGGTGCCAGGGCTATGAGCTACTCCCCCGATGGCAACCTGATTGCGGTTGACTACGAAGATGGGTGCGTTCGGGTCTGGGACGCTCACCGGGGCACCCTGGAGCGGCTCTCAGCACCGGACGATGCCTGGCATCGAGGTCCGGTCATGAACCACCGGCTTCACTGGGGTCGCTCTGCCTCCGGGTTGCTGGAGCCAACGCTGGTGCCTCCGGTGACCGGCGTGGATAAGTATGGTCAGAGCACCCAACTCCTGGAGACGATCTCATCGGATGGAAAGCTCGTGGCCCGAACCGTCGGCTGGGAAGGGCCGATCGAACTCCGCCAAGCCGACATTGGGGCGTTGGTCCACGTCCTGGAAGACCTTGAGGAACCGGACGGCATCGCCGCAATGACCTTCTCGCCGGATGGCCGCACGCTGGCCGCCGGGGAGCTCGGCTTTCGGGTCCGGCTCTGGGACGTGGCCACCGGGACTGTCCGCCAGGTGCTGCGCACCCATGAGGACAGCCTGAGCCATCTCTGCTTCTCGCCGGATGGCCGCTGGCTCGCCATGGCTGGCAGCTACGGTTCAGAGGCAATACTCTGCAACCTGTGGGAGAACCCCCAACCGTGTCGCCGAGTGCTCGGTGAGGAAGAGCGCAACGACCCGGAAGGGACCATGCAGTTCCGAAACATCCCCGCCGACCAGTGGCCACAGGGCGATCTCTCCCTGGTCGGGCACGCGGACTCCATCCGCGGGGTCGCGTACTCCCCGGATGGCTGCCGGGTGGCGACCATCGCGGCGGATGCCATGCTGAAGATTTGGGACGCCACCACTGGCCAGCTCCTCGCCACCTGCCAGGTGCTCCCCGCCAGCGACGAGGAACCTTCACGGGAGTGGATCACCTACACGCCGGAGAGCTACTGGGTCGGCTCCGAGAACGCAGGCCAGTTCCTCTGGTGGGAAGTGGACGGCGAGGCGAAAGAACTACTGGAACGGACCCAGGCGTACCACTCACCGGAGCGGGTGGCGCAAGCGCTATGCTGAATGTAGGCTGCCAGGCGCTACGACTCACGGCTTCGCCACCTCTCCAGCGCTGCGGCGTAGTCATCAGGGCTGTTCATGTTGAAGAACGACTCGCCGTCCGGGTCCAGGGTGCGCATCACGGACTCCGGGATGATGCGAGTGCGGACCTGGTTGTACAAGTCCAGCGGGCGACGTCGGCCCTCCAGCAGGTTGCGCTCCAGGATTGGCTGGACTGTCACCCGGTAGACCGAGTGAAGCGACTGGAGCCGCCCTTCCCACTCCGGCACCACGACATCGAAGTCATTGCTGCCTTCCGCGAGGTAGGCGGCCAGCGCCGGGTTGAGGAAGGGCGCATCGCAGGAAGTGACGAAGGCGAAGGGACGGGTGACGGCGCGGAGGCCCGCCACCATTCCGCCCACCGGGCCTTCTCCCGGCGTGTCGTCGTGGACCACGCGCGCGGGTGTGGGCGGTAGGTCCTGGCCAGGAGCGCCCACGACCACCGCCTCTGGGAAAACGGCGAGCATCCGGTTGACCAGATGCTCCAGGAGCGGCTTTCCGTCGAACTCCAGCCACGCCTTCGGTGTCCCCATCCGGCTACTTCGCCCGCCGGCCAGGAACACCACGGCGCACTCTTCGTTCATCAACAACCTGCTTCCATCGCCGCGCACGCCTACAGCAGCAGGCGAGCGGGGTTCTCCAGCAGCGCCTTCACCTCCGCGAGGAAGCGAGCGGCGGGAGCGCCGTCGGTGGCCCGGTGATCGAAGGTGACGGTGAGGGTCATTATCGGGCGCACGGCGGGCAGGCCGTTCACCGGCACGATCTGGTCCCGGATCGACCCCACTCCCAGGATCGCCACCTGCGGCGGGTTGATGATCGGGTCGAAGCTGTCGACGCCAAACTGCCCGAGGTTGGTGATGGTGAAGGTGCCGTTCGCGTAGGCCTCCGCCGGAAGCTGGCCCTTGCGCGCCCGGTTCGCCGTCTCCTGGATCGCCAGGCTGAGCTCCGGCAGAGTGAGCGCGTGCGCATCCCGCACCACCGGCACGGTCAGTCCCTCGTCCAAGGCCACGGCAATGCCGAGTTGGACACCAGGGTGGACGTGGACGGTGTCGTTCTCCAGCGTGGCGTTCAGCAACGGCTGCGCGATGAGCGCTCGCACTACGGCCGCAGCGATCAAGTCCGTGTAGGTGAGCTTCGCGCCGGTTGCTTCCAGCGCTGGCTTGAGCTGGCGGCGGAGTTCCGCAGCGGCGCTCATGTCGAGGCTGGTCCGAAGCGGCACATGGACCGCCTGCTGGTAGCTGGCGGAAAGCCGTCCGGCAATCACCTTCCGCATCCCCTGCAAGGGCAGGATGCGCTCCTCGATCACCGGTCCGCTGCGGCGCGTGGCCACTCGCCGAACGTCGTCCGCCACCACCTTGCCGCGCGGGCCGCTGCCGACCATGTCTTCGAGGTCGACGCCCAGGTCGCCCGCCATCTTTGCGGCAAGCGGAGTGCTGAGCGGTTGGATGTCGCGCTGCCGCTCCAGCCACGCAACCACGTCCCTCTCCACGATCATCCCTTCGAAGCCGGTGCCGGCGACCTCAAGGCTCTTCCAGGAGATTCCGGCCGCCTCAGCAATCTCCCGGGCGCGTGGTGAGACGCTGGGAAACTCGTTCTTCCCCGAGGACGCGTGCTCCGCCGGGTGGCCATTGCCAAGTGGCGGCAGAGTCAGGCCATCCGAGAAGTTGCCGATGGCCGGACCCGTCTCGGCCGGCTCTGAGAGCGCGATGGCTTCTGCGCCGGCACCGGGACCGCCCGCAAGCTCCGACAGCAAATGGGTGATGTCCTCATCCGCGCTGCCGATCACGGCGATAGGCGACCCCACGGGAACGATCGCCCCCTCAGGCGCGAGGATCTTGAGGATGGTGCCGCTGATGTTGGCCTCCACCCCCATGTTGATCTTGTCCGTCATCATCTCGACGACTTCTTCCCATCCCTGGACCGCGTCGCCCTCGTTCTTCAGCCACTTGAGAATGGTTCCCTCGACCATGGTCTGGCCCATCTGGGGAAGGAAGAAGATCTCTGCCATCGTGTCTCCAATTGCCCTTGCAAGCTATCCGGATCAAGCCTAGGTGCCAGGACGGCGGCCGCTCCGGCGGTGCGTGTTTCTCCCCCTTTGCTACGCCCTGGGCCGCCGGTAATCCTACCTGCCGTCGCATTGCTTTCGATTGAGGTTGCAGCCGAGGCCGTCGCGGCCCGACCCGCCGCTCGACGGTAGTAGTCGATCATCTCGTCGCGGAAGCTGGGATTGACCACCACGTGGTAGCGCTGGCTACCCGCTTCGTTCTCCTTGCGCCAGCTCACACGGAGGCTGTCGTAGAGGCGTCCAAGCGCATACTCCAGCACCTTGCGATCCCACTCTTCCTTCGGCCGCTGGAGGTCGAAGACGAGACCGGTCGAGTGGTACTCCGGGTCACGCGGCGTACCGCGCGGGAGCGGCTGCTGCGGGTAGCGGGCGATCCAGAGCCGGCGATACTCGTTCGTCTGAACCATCGCCACGGCTGTCAGCGGCGACTTGCCCCCGTGCTCCCGGTAGAGCCGGCCGAGGCGCAGCAAGGTGCCCATCGCTTCGGGGCGAAGGCCTTTGAAGAGCGATGCCGATTCGGGTTCAAGCACCGAAAGGTTGGCCGTTCGAATGCCCCAGGCGGCAGCACCGGCGGGAAGCGGCACCAGCTCTTGGCTCAGGTAGGCGACACGCAGCGCCTCGTTGTCTTCGAATTGGAGCGAGGCAGGTTCCGGATAGTAGACCACGTCCGTGCTGTAGCCCGGTTTCAGGGCCTGCCACTGGCGCTCGAACTCGGCGGCGTCCGACCGGTACAGATCGAGGACCTGCTCCGCCATCAGCACCTTCCACCAGTAGTACCGGTGGTCGTCGCTGCGTCCGAAGAGGTAGGAGAAGGCGGCCGGAGTGGCCCGCGGGGTGACCCGTCGATAGAGTTCCGTGTAGGGAACGGCGTGGAACGAAGCACTGCGACTTCCAAACGAGCTTCGCCCCATGCTCGCCGTGAAGAGACCGAGGGTACGGGAAGCTCCCGCCTCGCCGCCGTGATAGGCCTGGAGCGCCCAGTCCACCCCGCCGTACCGCCGCGTCAGGCGAACGAGATACCGAGACTGCGCCGTGATCGCCTTTACCGGGTCAAAGCGATGGTCGACCGTCCGGCGCTTGGCAACCAGGGTGCGCCACTGCTTGCGGCGGTAATCGAGCCATTGGTCACGCGTCCAGGTCACCGGTGCTGCTGCGGCAGACGGAACACTAGCCGGTGCGGGCACTACAGATGGGACTGTGTCTCCGGCCTCGGAAGTGGGTGCCGATGCCGGTGCCGGAGAGAGCGTGACGGCCAGGCCGAGCTGGCGTACCAGCACGGGCGGCACGGGACGCGAGAACGGGAAGGGCTGGGCACTCAGCCATTCCATCTGACGCTCAAGCTCGTTGATGCTCCGGCTCAGCCGGTTCGATGCGGGGAGGTCGACCTTCAGCCCGGCGCGCCGTCCCGTGCTGGCCAGGAACTGCGCTACCCCGATGGCATCCGAAACGGAGCGGGCGTTGGGGTCTCCCCCGGACTCGAGCAGCAGGTCGGCTTCCTGCTTGCCGGCAAAGTAGCGGCGATACTCATCAGGCTGCATCCCGGCCATGCGGGCCAGGGCGCGCAGGTCAGGCTGGACCGCAGACTGTGCGAGAGCGCGGTCGACGAGCGGCCGGATCTGGGTGGCGGTGCGCCGCACATTCTCCAGGCTGCGCAGGCGGCCCATGATCCGCTTGCGTTGCGCCATCACGACGCTGGCGGGGTCCGGCTCAGCCGCTTCCGGAAGTGGCGCCATCTCTTCGGCCTGCGCCGGGGACGCCAGGAGGGCGTGAACTCCAGGCTTTGCTGTATGGGAGCTTGCGGTTGGCGCGCCGCCTGACAGCAGTCGCCCAATAGCGAACGCGGCACCGGTCAGCACCAGCGCGCCCGCGCCGAGAAACCAGGGTTTCCGCCCGCTCGTGAGCACCTCGATCCTCCTACCGCAAAGAGCTGAGACCTAATCCTACCCGGATTCTGTTGCGGACTGTCAGCCGCGTCAACCAGGCGTGCGACCACCAGAAGGAGGTGGAGCCGTCAGGAAGAGGAAGGCCCCTGCTCGGAACTTAGAAAGCATGTTCACCCTCGCCAAGCAGCCCAAGTTCGAAGCGGCCCGATCCAAATCAGCAACTTCCCAAGGCGGAAACGAGAAGTTCTGCGGACTTTAATATTCCCGCAACAGGGCTGCCGCAAGTCTGCAATCACGCGGGGTGATGATAGTTCCAGGCGTTGCGCATACGGAGCAGCGCCTGGGAGGTTGAATGTCAGACACGCCATCATCAAGAGTTGCACGCTCCACGGTGCGCCGTAGAACCGGCCCCGTCGCTTTCATCGGAGCGCTGTTCGCCACGCTCGCGCTTTCGGGATGCACTGGGACGGCGAACGCTACCTCGTCGCCCGGGCTTCCCGCCGGGGTTCCCGCCTCGGAGAAGGTCCCCGTCGCGCAGGGGGACGATCCGGCATCCAAGGCTGCAGGGGGCAGCGGAATGCCCATCCCCGGCTCCGCCAGCGGCCCCGTGATCTACAAGGACGCGCCCAACGACTCGTCCGGAACCTCATCGGGTGGCAGCGGAATGCCCATCCCGAAGTTCTAGACCGCTCTCATTCCAATCGGAGGTTGTTTCATGTCCCTTCTGCCCAGTCGCACTCTTCGTGCTCGACACGGCTTCACGCTCATCGAGCTTCTCGTCGTGATTGCCATCATCGCCATTCTTGCTGCCATCCTCTTCCCGGTCTTTGCCAAGGCCCGGGAGGCGGCGCGCGCCACTTCCTGCAAGAGCAATCTCAAGCAGATCGGACTGGCGATGCGGATGTATAGCCAGGACTACGACGAGATGTTGACCCCGGCGTTCGTCTACTACGACAACCCAACGAACAATGTCCTGGCCTGGTACCCAGACTTTCTCAACCCGTATGTGAAGAACGCGAACATCTGGTGGTGCCCCAGTGACACCGCCCGTTTGACCAACTGGAAGCGCGATTGGCTGCCGGCCGGCAATGGTCCCGGCCTCCGGAACCTGCGGTACAGCTACGGTGCGAATGACGGCGGCCTGTCCATGCCCAGTGGCTTCACAGGCCGCTCAGAGGCCGCAGTCAATCGCCCTGCGGATGTCATCGGCTTGATCGACAGCCCAACCATCGAGCTTTGGAGTTTCTCGGACACGGTCTGCAGCGGGGCCGGGCACGACCACGCCTGTCCGCAAAATGACACGGTTCGGGGAGGAGTGGCGCTGCGTCACAACGGCATGGCGAACGTGCTCTATCTTGACGGTCATGTGAAGGCTACACGGGCGACGCAGCACGCCGATTGGGACTCGAATCGCACGTAGGTGCGGACTCAAGAGGCCAACGTTCGGTCGGGAGCAAGCTATGGCTGCTCCCGACCGTCAACGCGAATGGGATGCGAGCTATGGTCCGCACTCAGCGCGGGAAGATGTAGAAGCCATGGCCGGACTGATGGCCCAGTCCGCCGGCTTGCCCTTGCTTGCGAAGTATCTGGCAGAGGATTAACGGCGACTGACCGGCTCCGAAACGCACCGGCACGCCGGGGGCGAGGAGCGTTGACTCTTCGCGACACGCGCGGCGACAACGCCCGTGCGGAGTACGGCAACAGCCCGACGGCGGAGCTGGAACGCCCGAGCAGTTTTCCCGCCCAGGGCCGGTCTTGTCTCGTGCGAGCATTCCTGCAGCTGTCGAGCGTGGAGGGGCGGAGGGAAACACCAGGGTGAAGTAGTGGCGGGCGATAGTTGGGAACCCCGAACGTAAGGAAGCTGGCGACGTTGTGGGCTCAATCGTGTCACATGCATCCATACTGCCTTATAGCGGTTTTCAATGCCCCATCGCCTTCTGCAAGCGCAGCCGGAGATTCACCTTCCGAGAGCGTGCATGGGTTGGCGCCGAACTGCAGCAGTAGCCGGACACATGCCAATGACCTACGTCTCACCCCAGCACCCAATGGCGTAGCGCCAAACCGCGTCTGCCGATTTGGGTTGGCTCCGCCTTTCAGGAGCACTTGCACCAACTCCGCATCGCCACGGCTCGATGCAACCCAGAGGAGCGTAACTCCCTGTGGACCTAGAACATTGGGATTGGCACCCCTCGCTATCTCGGCTGAAGCTACTTGGCTGTCACTGTTGTAAACGGACTGGATCAGGCGGTCGTTTCTCGTATGCCTGAGCAACAAGAACCCGTACGCTGCGACTGCTAATGCGGTTGACGACACGACGATGGCGACTGCGAGACGCTTACCGACCTGAGACAGAGTTGCAATGAGATACATCCACGTTTCTCGTTCAAGTGAGCGCTGCAGTCGGAGGAGAGCTGTGCTGCGGGACCAGGCGCAATTGGAGTAACGGCCCGAGTACCGAGGAAAGCGAGCCACAGCTAGCGATTTGATCGAGCCTGGAAGGCGTGGGACCGGGGCACGGGGATTCAGATTCTTGGACGATCCAGGCGGCCAATAGTTGCGAGGATGGCAGATAACACAGGCTACCAGTTGCCGGAGACCGTGCGGGACCGGCCGGAGCTGGCGGGGCTGCTCTTGCCGCGGCTGACGCGGTATGTGCCGCACCGGCCGACGCCACGGCAGGCGGCGTTCCTGCTGCTGCCGCACCTGGAGGCGCTGTACGGCCGTGCGGCCGGGGGGCGGGAAGAGCGACGCGCTGCTGATAAGTGCGCTGCAGTGCGTGGACGTGCCCGGCTATGCGGCGCTGCCGTGGCGGCGGACCTACGCGGACCTCTTGCTGCCGGGGGCGCTGATGGAGCGGGCGGAGGCGTGGCTCTGCGTTCCGTCGCGCGGTCCAAGCTAGAACAATGAGCGGACTCGCGACATTCGCTTCACGTGAGTAGCTCCTTCACTACATGTCCGTGCACGTCGGTGAGGCGGAAGTCGCGGCCGGCATACCGGTAGG
>JANPLG010000068.1:0-3845 GCA_031426395.1 Actinomycetes bacterium | reverse complement strand
GAACAGGTCGGACGGGTTCATGGGAGTGGTCCTGGTGTTTAGCGGTACCAGAACGGTTCCCAGAACCCGTCTTTTCTATGACTCCAACCGCTCGCTCGTCTCCAGCCCAACCTTCATCCACGGTTCCGGGGGGTGCTACCTGTCGTTTACGTGGGCCTCATTGACGTGGCTCAGTCGCCGACCGGCACCGCGGAGTGGCGCTCCATCGGCGGGCCAACCTTTGCAATGGCCGGGACCACCCCTCTGGCGCGGACCCACAACGATCAGCACTGCATCGTCGTCAACCCCAAGAACCCGAATGACATCCTGCTGGGCAACGACGGCGGCATCTACCGGATGAACCAGGCCGTCGATCCGCCGTCGATCACCGGCATCAACGGCAATCTAGGGATCATGCAGTGCTACAAGATCGATGCGGACTCCCGTGGGCAGGCGGTCATCCTCGGCACCCAGGATAACGGAACCTCCATCACGCCGATTGATGCCAACGTGCTGGGCGGCGATGGGGCATCCTGCGTGATTGACCCAGTAGATCCGCTCAAGCAGGTGGCCTGCTTGCCCCAGCTTCAGGTCCGCGCCACCTCCAACGGCTGGCAATCCTCGCGTAGCATCACGCCTCCCGACGTCGACAGCGAGCATTGCGCCTTCATCGCCCCATTGGCGCTCGATCCCGGGGACCGCGACATCCTCTACGGCGCGGACAACCGCCTTTACCGCTGGGACTTCGCGGCGAACACGGTGCTGCAGCATTTGGGGGGCCGCATCCTCTCCCGCGATCGGTGGGTGCAATGCATCGCCGTCTCTACCTGTGACAGCAACCGGATCTACACCGGGTCTGCGGACGGCGAACTTTGGAAGTCGGAGAATCGTGGCGCAACCTGGAGTCGCATCGATGCCGGCCTGCCGGAGCGGGCGATAACCAGCATCGTGGTACCACCCGGCAAACCCGACACGGTGCTGGTAGGCTTCTCGGGCTTCGGCGAGGATCACCTCTGGCAATGCGAGGATGCCGGCGAGGGGGCGCCCAATTGGGAGAGCGTGAGCGGGAACGGCGCCACCGCACTGCCGGACATGCCCCTGAACGCCGTCGCCATCAACCCGGCCGACCCATACCGCCATTGGTTCGTGGCGCTGGACGTGGGCGTTTACGTAACCCGCGACGGCGGCGAGACCTGGTCCAACGCCACGCAGCCGCTGGGACTGCCCAATGTCCTGGTGATGGACCTGAAGGCGGTGGACGGCACTCTCTTCGCCGCGACTTATGGACGCGGCGTCTGGAGGATCGACCTGCCCGTCTATCGATACACCATCACCGATCTCGGCGTGCTGGGTGGGGGAAGGCAATCCTTTGCCCTCGGTCTGAACAATGCCGGTGTCGTGGTCGGCCATTCAAGCACGGAGGGTGACTCTGATTCGCACGCCTTCCGGTGGACTCCCGCCCAACCCAATGGCACGGTTGGCGCCATGATCGATCTCGGCGTCCCCACTAATGCAAGCGGGTCTCACGCCGCCGCCATCAACAGTAGCGGAGACTACGTGGGGCAGGCCTCGGCGCAGAATGACATCTACGCCTTCAAGAACATGCAGCGGCTCCCGGGCCTCGGCGTCTACACCAATGCGCATGACATCAATGCCAGTGGCGCAATCGTGGGGTTCGCAGAGTTGTCGCAGCCCGGGCCGGCACGCGCCGTGCGCTGGCCGGGCCCGGTGGACCTTCACCCGGATGTTTCCATGGGAGGCAGCACCAGCGTTGCAAGCAGCATCAACGACGCCGGCGTGATCGCGGGGCTGGCAACTGACGTCAATGGCGTCTACCACGGCTTCATCTACCCCGGAGCCAACGGCGCGGTGAAGCACCTGGGACCTGGAGGCGCGACGGGCATCAACAACTACGGATATGTAGTGGGCAGGTCTGGTGACCTGGGGCTGGGCACCGCCACTATGTGGCGGAATGAGAAGCCGATTCCCCTCGGCTCACTCCGTCCGGGCGGCCTCGCCTCCTCCACCGCCGTGAACGGTCTGGGGGAAGTCATCGGCTTTTCGTTTGAGGACCCCAAGGGTGCCGCCACACCCTTCGTCTGGCGTCAGTATGTGATGCGGGATCTGGTTGACCTCATCGATACCAACCGCTGGTTCATTGCCGATGTGAACGACATCAATGACGCGGGCCAGATCTGCGGATGGGGCTTCCACTACGTGGACGGCAATAACTCAAATGTCCACGCCTTCCTGCTAACCCCCGTCCGAGAGTAGGGCCGCATATCAAAAGCATCGAACGTGCGCGGAGCTGCGGCGTCGAAGAGCGAGGGGGTCGCTAGCGGCCATGCCCGGCATCGGCTGAACCCGATGCCTATTCAGGCGGACCCCGCTCTGCGGGCTGAAAGCAGAACGGCTATCCGATGACGGGAGCGGCATCGACCCGACCGAAACCGGGCCTGCCACGAATAAACCAACGGGCCGAAAGGGGGAGCGAGAGCATCGTGGCCGAGCCCTCTCCCACTCACCCTTGCTCCCATTCACCATGCGGCGGGAACGACGTGACTCTGCCCTGGCGGATAGTTAGCCTGCGCAGCAGACGCGTGGCCGTTCGCCGATCTGAGGGCCTGTCGCCAGCGGCACGGCATGGACCAGCGCGCCGCCCTCTGCGTTCTCGTCGTGCTCCGCCAGCATGTCGTCCGTCAGCACGTAGACTTCCCAGGCGTTGCCATCCGGGTCGTGAACCCACACCTTGTCCTGGCGCGCAAAGCAGCAGACGGTGTCGCCCTCGTCATAGACCGGCAGCCTGGCTGCGGCGAACCGCTCACGAGCCGCCTGCACTTCGGCGGCGGTCTCGACCTGAAAGCCCAGGTGGTTGAGCGGCGTGCGTCCGTCCTTCGCAGTGGTGGCCGGCGGCAGCTCGTTCAGAGCCAGCTTCAGAGCCATTCCTTCCGGCGCGAAGTTAGCATAGCCGGGTCGTCGCTTGTGGGGCGCGGCCCCGAGAAATGCCTCGTAGAAGTCAACCGAAGCGTCCAGGTCACGCACGTTCAGCGAGAGGTGAACGCGGGGTCCCGTGCCGACAGGCGTCGGAGTTGGCGACGGCGTTGATGCTAACAGCACGTTGTCAGTTCCGGGGCAACAGCTACCTGACATGTCTCTTCTCCTTGAGCAAAACCCTGGATCATCGCGAGCGCTTCCAGGTTCACCGAGCAATAGATCCACCGGCCGCGCTTCTCCATCCGGATGAGGCTGGCAAGCCGAAGTTCCTTCAGGTGGTGCGAAATGGTCGAACCGCTGCCTCCGATGCGGCAGCAGACCTCCCCCACGGAGAGTGACCCCTCCGGCCGAACCTGGCCCTCGTCATCCACCTCCACTCCGCTCCCGGTGCTTGAACAGCACCGGAGCATCTGAAAGATACCGAGGCGGGTGGGGTCGCCCAGCGCCTTGAACATCAGCGCGAGAACGCCATTCGATACTTCGCCATCCATAGAAATATCCTAACGATGATCGGTAAGAGTGTCAAAAGAACTGAGCGGGTGATTTGCGATGCAGGAGTTTGGCAGTTCACGTGCGGTGGCCAACGTTGCGTTCCAAAGGATAGCCGCGACAACGCTGACACGTTCCGCAGCCGGTCGCAGGCCGCTCCCATTTGTCGGACACGCCCAAGCCCCGGAAGGGCGAAAGCATGTAGCCAGTGGGCGCAAGCCCCTGGTGTCCGCAGCAAGCATCGTCAAAGCCCTCTCAAGAAACTCCGGCCGTCGGGGAAAGGGAGAAGCCCAGCGCACTGGCCTCCCGCCGCAGGCGGCGGAGCCGTTGCTCCTGGCAGCGCTCCTCATCCCGCGCGAAGAGCGTCTCGTCGTACGCCTCTC
>JANPLG010000067.1:0-2235 GCA_031426395.1 Actinomycetes bacterium | reverse complement strand
CTTCGTGCTTGGCCTTGCTCGTGCTGGGCTGATCGGCGATCAAGAGGCCACCCGATGGGTAGTCCGTCCAATGCGCCGACTGCAGCTTAGCGCGTCACGCTATCCGGAAGTTTCCAGGTGACCCAACTGCGCTGGCAATCCGGACAGTAGTAGCTCGCCTGGCGGCCGTAGGTGACTGGCTCACGGACGATGCCGTCCATGATCCGCTTCTCGTGCTCGCATCTCATCTGGCGAATCCACTGTTGGATAACCTTGAACAGCATGGCTCTCCTCTTCTCCTCCGCCTAACAGCCGCGTCAAGCCGGGCTTCGATCCGAAACAATTCTCGGAAGCAATCCGGGAAAGCTGAACCTAAACCCGTGACTTTTTTCGCAATCTCCTCCGGGAGTCCTTCTTTGGACCACGGAGACTGGGAGACACGGAGAAGTCACGGAGAGGGGAAGAGGATGAGTTGATGGCAACCGCAGGGATGTCAGTGCGGCGGTACCTGCGGTTGTTCCGCTAGGTCAATCGGTTAGAGAGCGAGCGGCCTCGACCACCGCATGAGCCGTGATACCGAGGGTCTCCATCACGGTGCCTCCGGGGGCGCTGAGGCCGAAGCGGCTGATGCCGACCACCGTGCCGTTCAGTCCCACGTACTGCCACCAAAGCTCCGGCACGCCGGCTTCCACAGCCACGCGCCGAGTCACTGCGGGCGGCAGGACCTCGTCGCGGTCGGCCTGCGGCTGGCGTTCGAAGCGCTGGAAGCTGGGGATGCTCACCACCCGCACGCCATCGCCTAGCTCCTTGGCTGCGGCAACCGCCAACTGAAGCTCGCTGCCTGCACCCAGGAGGATTGTAGTGAGCGGTCCCGTCTCCTTCACCGCGATGTAGCCGCCCTTGAGGACGCCTTCTCGCCGCGTGCTTGTCGGAATCTGGGTGAGGTTGGGGACTGCCTGCCGACTCAGCGCCAGAAGGGTCGGGCCGCCCATATTGAGCATCGCCGCCGCGAAGGCACCCGCGGTTTCCTCGGGGTCCGCAGGGCGGATCACGTCCAGGTTCGGGATCAGGCGCAGGCCGCTCACGGTTTCCACCGGCTGGTGGGTCGGGCCGTCCTCGCCCACGCCGACGGAGTCGTGCGTGAAGATGTAGGTGACAGGGAGGCGACTCAACGCGGCCAACCGGATAGAGGCACGGCAGTAGTCGGCAAAGACGAGGAAGGTTGCGCCGCTGGCTCGGAAGAGGCCGTCGTAGGCGATGCCGTTGAGGATGCCGCACATCCCGTGCTCACGGATGCCGAAGCGGATGTTGCGGCCGGAGGGGTTCTCTGGCGTGAAGTCCTCACCGCCCGCGATGTAGTTCAGGGTGGAGCCGTAGAGGTCGGCGCTGCCACCGATCAGGTTCGGCACGGCGGCGGCTACCGACTGCAGGACATCGCTCCCCGCCTTGCGGGTCGCGATCTTGGCATCGGCGGGGAACTCGGGGATGCTGCTGAGGATGTCGGTGGGCACTTTGCCCTGTACCGCCGCGGTCAGCTCGGCCGCAAGCTCCGGGTTCGCCGCCTGCCACGCCTCGTAGGTCGCCTGCCAAGCCGCGTGCTCCTGGGAGAGCCTCTGGGCGTGCTCCGCGAAGTAGGCGCGGGTCTCCTCGCTGACGAAGAAGTGCGACTCGGGCAGTCCCAGCGCCGCACGGGCGGTGTCGACAAACTTCGCGCCGCCTTCGCCGTGAGCCTTAGCGGTGCCGGCGACCTCCGGAATCCCTTTGCCGATGAGCGTCCTGGCAATGATGATCTGCGGCTTGCCCGTCGCTGCCTGCGCCTGCTCGTATGCTGCCAGGACGGCGGTCATGTCATGGCCGTCGACCGTCTGAACCGCCCATCCCTGGGCCTCCATGCGCTTCGCCGCGTCCTCGCTCTGGGTGGCGATGGCCATCGCATCAAGGGTGACGTCGTTGGCGTCATAGATCAGGATCAGGTTGTCGAGTTTGAAGTGGCCGGCGAAGGAGATCGCCTCCATCGCGACGCCTTCCTGCATGCAGCCGTCGCCCGCCAGCGCCACGATGTGGTTGTCGAAGAGCGTGTGCTCGGCGGTGTTGAACTTCGCGGCGGCCATTTTCTGTGAGATGGCGAAGCCGACCGCGTTGGCAACGCCCTGGCCCAGCGGGCCGGTGGTCGCCTCAACCCCTGGGGTCTCGAACGACTCCGGGTGGCCGGGCGTGTGGCTGCCTAGCTGGCGGAAGCGCTTCACCTGCTCCAGG
>JANPLG010000066.1:0-7908 GCA_031426395.1 Actinomycetes bacterium | reverse complement strand
AAGGGCGCGGGTCAAAAGAACCTCCGTCCGGCGCCCGAAGCGGAGCGCAGTGGACGGAGGATATTCTCCTTCTCTGCCTGGCAAGCCTGCGTGTGCTGCCTATTTCGCTGCAGCCCGCTTGCCGAACACCTGCGGTGGGGTGGTCAGGGTGTAGGTGCGACCGCTCTCCTCGAAGACTGCCTCGGCGTAGAGGGAAAGGCCACCGGTCTTTGGAGCGTCCACGCGCCAGCGGAAGTCGGAGCCGCCGCCGGCGTGCGGGGTGGCTTCCCACTTCAGCGGACGGAAATCCATGTCGGCAGCGCGCGACGTCCAGAGGCGGACTTCCTTCGGGACGCGTGAGGAGGTGAGCTTCAGCTCGACCATCCCTTCGTCCAGGCGCGATGCGCCGGTGAGCTGGGGCAGTTCCTTGCCAGCGGCAACGGCGTGGAAGAAGCCGGAGAGGGTGTTGATCAACCGGTCGCGGTCGTTGAGGCCGTGGCCAGCGTTCGGGATGGCGAGGAGGTACTTGTCGCCTTTCAGGTCATCCCAGTAGGCGCGAGTAGCGTCCGTGGCCCAGTAGGGATCATTGGCGCCGTGGATCAGGAGCTTGGGCATCCTGAGCTTCTCCCGGTAGAACCACGGGTCGACCATCGAGATCAGCTTCTTGCCTGCGGGCGTCTCCATCTTCTGCTGGAGTCCACGCCGGGTGTAGTCGTCGATCTGCTCGCTGTACTTGCCCCAGAGTTCCAACTGGCGCGGCATCTGCGCGGAGAACTTCAGGTTGTCGAAGACCATCGGGGCGATGCCGCGGACGCGGGAATCACTGGCACCGGTGAGGTAGGTAGTCCAGCCGCGCTTGGACGCGCCAGTGACGACGAAGTCCTCGACCCCCACGGGCCACTCCTTCCTGGAGAGGTCCTGCACCGCATCCATGACCTTGATGGCGCTTTTCACCATTGGGAAGAGCAGCGGCCATGTCTCATCGCCGTCCTTCAGGTACTCCTGGAAGGTGTGG
The DNA here is from genome assembly GCA_031426395.1 of Actinomycetes bacterium. Classification (GTDB taxonomy): domain Bacteria; phylum Armatimonadota; class SYMT01; order SYMT01; family SYMT01; genus JANPLG01. Next base: position 6,914 of record JANPLG010000066.1, on the reverse strand, counting down.
GCAATCAGGTCGTCTTCCTTCTTCCCCTCGAAGAGCGGCTGGTTGGGGATGTTGTACAGCACCACCAGGGGCGCTTCGAGCCGTGGGGCCACAGTGGTGCCGAGGATGGTGGTGGCCGGGTCCGGATTGCCGCCGATGACCAGCAGCATGGCGGTCTTGGGATGGCGCACGGCGGTGGGCAGGAAGACCTGCACCTGGTGGTCCCATGGGATGCCGCGCCACACCTGGGAGCGCATCTTGAGGTTGATGATCTTGACGCCGCTCAGCGAGGTCTCGGAGGTCTTGGACCAGGAGTAGTCCGGCTCGGGGCGGCGGGTGTATTCCCCAAGGTCCGCGGAGACGCTTCGACCCGCAGCGACGGTCAGAAGGGATCCCATAACAGCGGTCGCGATCAGTACGGCTCGTGAGGCTCGAAGTCGGGTTGAGTTCATGATAGCTGACCTGATTGATGCCCTGATGGATAGTCGTTGCACACATCTTCCGCGACGTTGGCGGTCCTGCGAGCAACCGTGTGCTGGTAAGTAACACTTTGCTTGGCCCGACACCTGCGCAGGTGTCGAGTTGCAGGCACGGTGGTTAGGTCCCCTTTGGTGCGGCGTCGCCTGGGATCTATTTGGGATTCCCTCGGACACGAGGGGTTGGCTGCCTAGCGGGGGGTCTGGTTTTCAAGAGGGCGCTGCGGTTCTACGACTCGCCGAAGAGGGGGACGCGCTCGAAGAGTTCGGGATGGAGGTGCTCACCGGCGCAGTCATCGCAGAACCAGGACTGGCAGTGGGTGCAGCGGTAGAGCTCATCGACCCCGTAGACGGCGAGGCAGCGAGGGGTGGCGCAGCGTGGAGCCTCGAAGGTTCCCAGGTGGGCTTCCAGGATGCTGCGCGGCCGGGGTTGGTTGATCAACTCCACGGTGGCACGCCGGTAGCGGGGATAGAGCTTGACCAGGCGGTCCTCCAGCTCTTCCAGCGACTCGTCCTCGTTCGCGGCGAAGGCGACGAACTCCGGCTCCCGCGCCAGCACCTGGAATGCCCCGCTCTCCTTCAAGGCCTGCACCACGCATTCGGCGAGGTACTCGAAGCGGAGCCAGAGGAACTCTGCGGCTTCCGGGGAGAGGTCGCCGTTATACGCCTCGCGGACTCGTGCGAGCACGATCTCGGCCTGCGCCCAGAACCCATCCGGGTCGGTGATCGGCTGCCGGCGCAGCGACCAGTTCTCCGGTCGCAGTTCCAATGACCGGTAGTAGGCGGGAACGCCGCTGCGGCCGGCGGCGCGATCGACCGACGAGCGGGTTCCGTAGGAGAGGGAGAGATCGCCCGCGAGGCCGTCGAACTCCAGGCAGAAGGCGAAGACCGGCTCCGTCCCCTGGCGGCGGGCGAAGGCGCGGATTTCGCCCTCGCACCCGCGGATGAGGAGGTCTTCCAGCCAGGGCCAGTTGATGAGATCGATCATGGTGCGCGCCTCATCGGGTTCGCCTCATCGTCGGGAAAGGAGTGCCCCCTGGAGCACTATGGTTGGCTCTGGACGGGTGATTATAGCGCCGTGGATTGGCGGTGCCGTATCGCGTGTCGGGACAGGAATGGCGTGGCTATTCAGGGGTGCGTTAGAAGAAGTTGAACCACGGAGAACGCGGAGAGCGCGGAGAAGACAGAGGAGCACGCGCCAACCTGGCTTCGTTCACGGCCCCTCAGAGGGACCTTCGACTGGTAGTGGGAGGTCAGTTGCCCTCTGCCGACCAAACTCGTTCTCATCCAATCCGAGCGCTTCTCCCGTCGACTGCCTCCGGGCCGCCCGGTTTCGTATCTTGAAAGGACCTGCGATGTCATCCCCTCTCCGCGCCACGAGTTCACGCCGCGTGCTCCTGAAGAGCATCGCTGGCGGAAGCGGGCTCTGCTTTGTTGGCGGCGAGTTGGTGAATGCCGCGCCTGCATTTGCGGAAGGTGACACGCGGGGCGGGAGATTGCCGCGCGCGCTGCCGGAGGCGCTCGGGATTGACGCCCGTGGAATCCTTGCGTTCGTGGATGCCGTGGAGAAGAAGCCGGGCGGCCTGCACAGCTTCATGCTGCTCAGGAGGGGCCAGGTTGCCGCGGAGGGCTGGTGGGACCCTTATGGACCGCGCCACCCGCACATGCTCTACTCGCTGAGCAAGAGCTTCACCTCTACGGCGGTCGGGATGGCGGTGGCGGAGGGCCGGCTGAAGGTGGATCAGCCGGTTGTCTCCTTCTTCCCCAACGAACTGCCCGCTAGCGTGCCGGAGAACCTCGCCGCGATGCAGGTGCGCCACCTTCTCAGCATGGGCACCGGTCACGAGAAGGACGCCACCAACCCCATGCGCGCCGCGGCGGACGGCAACTGGGTTCGCGGGTTCCTGCACCTGCCGGTGGAGCATGCGCCGGGTTCCCGCTTTGTCTACAACAGCGCGGCGACCTACATGTGCTCCGCCATCGTTCAGAAGCTGACCGGGATGCCGGTGCTTGAGTACCTGCGGAGCCGACTCTTCGAGCCGCTCGGCTTCGAGAGTCCGACCTGGGAGAACTGCCCGCGCGGGATCAATACCGGCGGCTGGGGACTAAGCATCCGCACGGAGGAGATCGCCCGGTTCGGCCAGCTCTACCTGCAGAAGGGGCAGTGGAACGGCCGGCAGCTGGTGCCGGAGAGCTGGGTCCAGGAGGCGACCTCCAAGCAAATCAGCAACGGCACCAACCCAAAGAGCGACTGGGCGCAGGGCTATGGCTACCAGTTCTGGCGCTGCCAGCACGGCGCGTTCCGGGGCGACGGCGCCTTCGGACAGTACTGCGTGGTGATGCCGGAGCAGGACGCAGTGCTTGCCATCACCAGCGGCTTGGGCGACATGCAGGCGGTCCTCAACGCTGCCTGGGAGCACCTGCTTCCCGCCATGCAGACCAGCAACCCCCGGGGAAACGAGAGCGACCTGCGAGCGCGCCTGAAGGATCTGCAGATCACGGCCCCAGCGGGACAGGCGAATTCCCCCACTGCGAAGCGGGTGAGCGGCCGTCACCTCACCTTTGAGGCGAACGATCTCATCCGGTCAGGGAGCCTTTCCTTCCGTGGAGCGCGGTGCGAGATGAGGCTGCAGACTCCCGCCCGGGAACACCAGGTCGAGTGCGGGCACAAGAGCTGGGTTCGCGGCATTGCGCCCATCGCTGGCGGTGAGGGCAAGGTTGCGGCTCGTGGCGCGTGGACAGACGACAACACCTACACGGCGCACCTCTGCTTCTATGAGACGCCGTACGTCCAGACCCTCGCTTGGAAGTTCGACGGCGACCAGGTGACGCTTAGCTCTCGAATGAACGTTGGATTTGGCCCTACGCAGCGGGCGCCGATTAGTGGTCGGCTGGACGCGTAGCGCGGCCTGTTCGTGCCGCCATGCGATTAAGAGGGTTGGCTGAAGGCAACTCGGATGCCGCTTGGCCGACGATCCGCCCCCCTACTCGGGATTCCCTCGGTCGGACGCGAGGGGTTGGTGGCCTAGCGGGTGGTGCCTGTCCGGAGAATGAGTCGTAGTCTCGCGGACTGCGAAAAAAGGTTAATTGTCGGTCAGAAAGCGGCAGCGCCTTGCCGTGGGGGCAAGGCGCATTACGACGGACTACCGGACGGCTGGTTCAGTGGATCGCGGTCAGGACGGTGCGGGCGATGATGGCGATGTCCTGCAGCAGGCTTGGGTGGTTCGCGTACATCAGGTCGAACCGGAGCTTCTCGCGGGCGGTGCTGTGGTAGTCGCCCTCAATTTGGGCGAGGCCGGTGATGCCGGGAAGCACGCGGTGCCGCTTCGCATAGTCCGGTAGCTCCTGCTCGAACTGCTCCACGAAACATGGGCGCTCGGGGCGTGGGCCGACCAGGCTCATCTCGCCACGGAGTACGTTCACCACCTGCGGCACCTCGTCCAGGTGGGTGCGGCGCAGGAAGCGACCCACGGGGGTGAGGCGCACATCGCCCTTTCCCTTGCAAAGCTGGGGTCCGGCCTTCTCCGCGTCAATGATCATCGTACGGAACTTGACCACTTTGAAGGTCCTGCCGTCCTTGCCCACCCGCTCCTGCCAGAAGAGGGGGGAACCGCCGTCGGTCGCCTTGATGGCGGCGGCGGCGAGAAGGAGAACCGGCGCGCCTGCGGCCAGGATGAAAGCGGATGCGGAAACATCGAGGGCGCGTTTTGCCGTGAAGTAGAGGGGCGCGCGCGGCTGCCGCTCCAGGCGAACCAGGGCCACATCCCCTACCCGCAGCTTCGAAGGCCGGCAGAGGCTGGTCTCATGGTGGCGGGGAATGACCAGCAGCTCGGATGAGGTACCTTCGCGGTCGAACGAAGCGAGCAGGTCCCAGCCGCGCGTGACGCCATCCGCCACGATCACCTGGTCCACCGCAAGGTCCCGAGCCAACTGCGCAGCGGTGTCGCGCGCCCCCAGAAGGCCTTTGCTCCAGCCCTGCGCCTGGGCGGTTGCGGCGTCCTCCACAAATCCGAGGACCTCGTAGCCCGCAATCAGCGCCTGTTCGGCGAGATGCTCCGCTTCTGCGCCGATGCCGACCACCAGGATGCGCTTGCGGCGGGAGGCGCTTTCGTTGGTCCGGGTGCCCAGCCAGCGGCGGGCTGCCCCGACCGATGCGCCGGCGCCGGTCATCATCGCCACCGCTCCCAGGAGCATCGGATCCGAGGGAAGGTGACCCATTGCGCCCAGCAGCAGCGCTGATCCAGAGACCGCAAGCATTCCGCCTACAAGCCATGCCGTTGATGAGGTTGTTCCGCGCGTTCCGTTCATCGGGCTTCCTCAGCTCTTTAAATACCACAGGGCGGCTTTTTGTTTAACCCTTCGTGGGCTTCTTTATCGGACTACAAGCTTAACGGGGGGTTATCTCTTCGCTTGGTTAGCGACCGTAGTGACCCACTTCACACCTGGGAGGCGTCCTCCCGGAATCCTGGCTACTCTTCACACCGCTTCCCTACGCGGCCTCCCGCAGTGAAGGTAGGGAGGGCGTGGCGAGCACCGGAGTCCCCTGATCCGCCCTGCGTGCGGTGTAATTGCGATGGAAGTCATAGCTCTCCATATCCCGCGTGGGCATACCGTTCAGCACCACCCCCATCACGGGCACGTTCACGTCCTCCAGCCAGCTCCGCACCTGCTGCTCGGCACCGGTGGGTAGCTCGCTTGTCTTCATCACCAGAATAGCGCCATCCACGTGCGGGGCCACGCAGAGCGCGTCCGCGAAGACGGTTGCGCTGGGCACGTTGAAGATGACGTAGTCCGCAACGCTGCGGAGCTGCTCAACCACCTCGCCCATCCGGGGGGACCAGAGGAGGCTCCACGGGTCCTGGACGGTGCTACCTCCAGCAAGCAGCCGAAGGTTGTCCACCCTGGTAGGGGCTAGAGCGGCAGTCACATCAGTTTGGGCTTTTAGTACGTCGGTCAAACCCGGTTTGTGCCCCACAGAAAAAGCTTCATGCAAGAAGGGTCGCCGGAGGTCGGCTTCCACCAGGACCACCTGCCTGCCGGCTCGGGCAAGAGCGACGGCGAGATTGCTCAGCGCGGTGGTGGCGCCCTGGCCCGGGCGGCCGGTCACACCCATCAGGACGCTGCTCTCCCGCGTCCACGTCTGCCGCAGCACGTGGTTCGCGAGAAAGTGGTAGCTCTCCGCCAGGTGGCCAGCAGGATCGTTCTCCGTGGTGAGGCAGAGCTTTCCGGCATTGCCGCGTCCTGCCAGCTTCGGGACGACCGATACCACGGGGAGCTGCATCAGATCCTGGACATCCTCCACGCTCTTGACGCGCCGGTCCGCCATTTCCAGGGCGATGGTGAGCGCAACGCAGAAGGCGAGGCTCAGAATGAACGCCAGTGCTGTCAGCTTGACGGTGCGACCCTGGGAAAGATCGTAGGGCGGGTTGGAGCCGCCAGCGCGGTCAACCACCGCGATGGGGCTGCCGCTGGTGAGGAGCTCCGCCACGTTCTGGATCTGGCCCAGCCGTCCCATAACCGCCGTGAGGCGCTGCTCCGCCAATTGGTACCGCTGCGTGAGCAGGGCCAGCTCCACGTCCTTGCCGCTGTAGCTGTTGTTGCGCGCTTCAAAGGTGGCAAGGCGCGAGTCCAGAGTTCCCAGTCTTGCCTGGAGGCCGTCCCGCTCATTGCGGAGTCCGCGAAGCTGGGTCTGCAGCGCCTCCCGGTCCGGGTTAGCTACTACGCGGGTGGTGGTGAGCATCTGACCGCTTTCGGCCTTGAGCCGGCCTTCCGCTTCCTTGAGCTGCTCCTGAATCCGCTGCACGCTGGGATGCTCTTCCGTATGGATGGCCAGCTCCTTGGTGAGCGAGGTCTTCAACTCGGAGACGTCGAGGCGGAGCTTGTCGAGGAGCGCCGTCTGCGTACCGGACTCCTTGATCTCCCGCGTGGCGGGCGTGGTGGCGAGTTGGGTCTGTACCGTGGCGAGCTGCGCGGACACTTCGCGGAAGCGCGCCTCCGCCGTGTTTCGCTCCTGCTCGAGCTGGCCGGAGCGCGTCAGCGACTCCTTCATCTGGTCCGGCAGAGACGAGATGTTGCCCCGGCGCTTGAACTGCTCCAGCCGGCTTCCGGCTTCCTGCAGCGCGCCTTCGGCCTCGCCGCGCTCCTTCTGCAGAAGCGAGAGCTGCTTCCGCGCTTCCCGGGACCGCAACTCACCGTAGTAGGAGGTGAAGCGGTCAACTACCGCGTTCACCACTTCCGTGGCGCGCCGCGGGTCCTGATCCTTGTAGGAGACGCGCAGCACCTGGGAGGTCATCTCCTTAACGGAGAGCTGATCATTGAGATCCGCAGGCGTGGTCTTCAGACCGTGGCGCTGGATCACGTCGCCCAGGATCGCCGGGCTGGTGAGAATGGTGGCAATGGTCTTGAGACGGTCCTGTCGCCCGATCAGGTCGTCCCGCTCCTGGACCACATCGTTGGGAG
>JANPLG010000065.1:0-5051 GCA_031426395.1 Actinomycetes bacterium | reverse complement strand
CCATCCGGCGAGAGCGCGAACTCCTGCACGGTGGTGCCGTTGATGGAGGCAAAGGTGGTCCTCGGACCGCGCTCATCGGTGCGGCAGAGGATCGGCACCTCGCTCAGCGACGCTTGCTTTGAGCTCTGGGTGGGGGCGACGGTGCAGATGCGGTTGTCGCACTCGAAGGCGAGGGCACTGCCGTTGCGGGCGGCGGTGAGATAGCGGACGGCGTCCGGGACCTGGGAAAGAACCGGCTCCTGCTTCCCACCCTCCCGGCTGCCCTTCCAGACGGTGGCGGTGCCGGCCCGCTCACTGGTGAAGTAGAGGGTCTTGCTATCCGGCCCCCAGACCGGCCACATGTCGTTCTTGTCGCTCTCGGTGATGCGGCGCGGCGCGGATGCGCGGTCCACGGGCGAGACATAGATGTCGAAGTTGGCCGCGCCCCGGTAGTTCTTGCGGATGGTATCGACCAACTCGCCGCGGGTGAAGGCGACCCACTTGCCGTCCGGTGAGACGCTAGGAAAGAAGCAGTTCACATCGTCCGAGACGAGCAGCTTCAGGCGGCCGGAGGGGACCTCCATCCGGTAGACGCTGGTCCGGCGGGTGTCCCGGCCGGAGGTCACGAGGAGCGACTGCCCATCCGGGAACCAGTCCGAGACGGCGGTGGCGGAGCTGTGGTAGGTGACCTGCCGCGCCGCGCCGCCTACAGCCGGGATCAGGAAGACCTGGCTTCCGCCTTCGCGGTCGGAATTGAACGCGATCCACTTGCCATCCGGGCTCCAGCGCGGGTTGCTGTCATACGACTCGTTGGCGGTGAGCCGGGCCGCTGGGCCGCCGCTGGCGGGCGAGGTCCAGAGGTTGCCCTGCCATGAGAAGCAGAGCGACTTCCCATCCGGTGAGAGCGCCGGAAACCGCCCGATGCGGATCGGCTGCTCCGGCGGTAGCTGGAGCTGCGCCCCCAGAGGAACCACGGCCCCGAGCAGGCAGGGCACGGCAAGCAGAATAATGGTAGCACGCGACATTAAGACTCTCCGGGAGACCGCTCCCGTTTCGTTAGCTACCGGCGAGGCGACTCCTCCCAGAGCGGAGTTCAAAAGCTAAAAGTCAAAGGGCAAAGGATCCCAGGATGGAGTGCTATGGGCAGGCGGGGTGCTTCTCTTGCACGCCCGGTCCTGAAGGACGCGGGCTGCCTTGGGGGAAGGGCCATGAATGGCCCTGGTGGGCGGTTGGTGCGCACGTCCAACCCTTTGGGCCGGTCCGATTCGGTGCCTGCTGCCGCTCAAACGGGCACGCCTGGCCACGAATGGATGCCGAACCGCGACTGTCAGGGAGCGTCCCACGACCGGTGAAGGCCAGCTAGAGCTGACTCAAGGTCCTGGAACGCATCCCTGAGCGACTTGGGCCACACCTCTGGAGGTGTGGCCCAAGCGCGAAGGTCGTCAATTCCTAGCCAATGGCGCGGATCAGGGGGACGGAGGAGCTACCGTCTGCGGCTTCTCTCCGATGCGGACCCAGGTGTGGACGTGGGGAGCGCCGCGGAAGTACCAGACCATGGCGGGGCCTTCGAGGCGCCAGACGTCCCAGACGCCGTCGTTGCCGAGATCGGCTTCCTTGTAGAAGGCCATGTTGAGGCTCTTCACCCCGCCATTGGCTTCGATGTAGCGTCGGGCTTCCTCGGCGTCCGCCTTGCGGCAGGGGGCGAGGAGGTCTTCGAGCACCTTGCCGACCAGCTCCCGCTGATCACCGGACATCTCCTCGACGCGCAGGCCCGGGCGATGCTCCTGCCCGAAGTTGACCAGGGTGTTGGGATCGTCACCCGGCTCACCCTTGGCAATGAGCGCCTTCTCCCGCTGCTTGCCGCTGAGAGCCTTGAACACCTCATTGGCGCGAACGGCCTGGTACCAGTAGACGTTGCCGCTGTGATCGCTCTTCTCATTGAAGCTTGAGGCGGCGTGGCCGTAGAAGATGGGACCGCCGAACGCGATGCCCGGCTCGGCGTCCCCGTCCACCCGCATGGTGAGGTGGCGGCCGGTGAGCACGAACTCCATTTTGGTCTCCGGCGTGCCGAAGAGGGCGATGCTGTAATCGCTGAAGCCGCCCTTGGGGGAGTCATCCTTCATCTGCTTGAGACGGAGCTTCACCCACTCTTCCGAGGAGTGCGAGCCATTGAAGATGGCGCGGATCATCTCCTGTTGGTCCGGCGTGTAGAAGCTGCCGATGGTCTGCGGCACGATGCTCCAGTTGTTGCTGATGGCCTGGCGCAGGCGGTGGTCCCAGCCGAAGCAGACCGCCTTCTTCTGCGCTTCGGTCATGGTGCCGTAAAGCGTCTTGACCAGGCTCTCCGGAGTCCCGGTCGGTGCAGCGGCCACAGCGCGAGGCGTGGCGAAGAGCGGTGCCGCGCCTGCGGTGACCGCCACGGCGGTACCGCCAACTCCCTTCAGGAAGTCGCGGCGGGAGAGATCGGAACAATCGAGGCAGAGAGCAGAGCGTTCAGGCATGGGGTGACCTCACGTGCGGACGATCTTTGTCCGCGAAACAGGCTGAGCATTCTGACGCTGTGCCGCTGCGGGAGTTTCGGGACAAAGATCACTCACGCGGACGATTCAGGCGGGCGCTGCTTCGGGTTGGTGTCCGCCACAGTGACAGGCGGCTTCTCCGCAGCGGAGTCGGTTGCGGCGGGTAGGTCGCCCACGGGCGTGGAGTCGCCCAGGTCGTCCACGCGCTGGTGGGTGCCGCGGCGGAGGTGGGGGAGTTGAGGCTTCCGGGGGCGGTCACGCGGGTCCGGTGAGCCGCTGGAGACGATTTCGCCTGCCAGCCGTTGGAGCGCGTCCGTATCGGTGCCGCGCGGGATCAGGTAGAACTCCTCCCAGCAGACCTTGATGATGGCGCAGAGCGGCACGGCCAGGATCGCGCCCAGCAACCCGAAGAGAGCGCCCATCACCAGGACGGTGAAAGTCACGGAGAGCGGGTGGAGGTTGAGGCTCTGCCCCATCACCAGGGGGACGATCAGGTTGTTCTCCAACTGCTGGATCACCACGTACAGCACCATCACCCAGACCGCCAGCATGGGGTCGACCGTAAGCGCGATCAGCACCGGCGGCAGCGCGGAGATGATCGGCCCGATGTTCGGCACCATCTCCCCGACTCCGGCGATGACGCTGAAGAGGAGGATGTACGGGATGTCCTTGCCGGTGACGCGGCTCACCACCCAGAGTCCAATGGCGCTCATCAGGCCGACGATCACCCCGAGGATCAGGGAGCCGAAGGCCCAGTTCTTGAGCTGCTCCAGGATGCGCCGGAGGGCGGTGGCAGTGCGGTCCTGGTGCCGCTCCGGCACGGCGCCCAAGAGGCCCGCAATAAGCGGCTCCGGCTTGCCGACGGTGAAGATCACCAGCACCAGCATCAGCACCAGCGAGACCGCGAGGCCGACGAGGTTCAGCGTGTACTTCCCGACCGCTCCGGCAAGCTTGGTGATCTGCGGGGTCACGATGCCGCGGAGCTGCTCCTGGCCGGGCAGGAGGGTCTTGAGCTGCGGGTATCGGGCGATGAGCCCCTCGTAGTAGCCCAGCAGCCGGTCTTCCTTGTCGCCCCACCGGCTGGAGAACTTGCTGACCTCGTCCAGCAGCGGGTTCATCACCAGGTAGCCCAGCAGCACCAGGAACCCCAGGATCAGCACGGCCATCACCAGCGCCGTCATGAGCCGGGGCACGCCCCGCTTCTGGAAGAAGGCGGCCACCGGATTGAGCACCGCAGAGAGGATGAAGACCAGTAGGAAGAAGAGCAGCAGCGTGGTGAGCGGCCCCGCCATGTAGAGCGCTCCGATGAGCGCGAACACCGTGAAGACGGTGCGCTGCAGGTCACGGGCGGTCAGATAGCCGGTGGGCTGAATCCCGGCCTCAGGCGCGATGGCAGGCGCGGACGGATTCCTCTGAATGTCGCTCATCAAGTCCTCGTCAGCGTGGGCAAGGGCAGAATGCTGGCTGCCGTACCGCCTGGAAGCCTTACCAGTATGCCGCCATTCTCACACCAACGTCGAAGCGGCAACCGTGGTGACGGCTGAGTAGCATTTCGAGTCCCCTTGGGCTTCGTAGAATCGCTATGGCAGCACGTCGAAGTACCCGGTGCGCTGGATTCGGTAGGCGCGGAAATGCTGATCGACGGTGAGCACTTTGCCGATGGCGAGACGCTCGGAGGCAAGAACGATCGGAGCGTCCGCGAAGTCCATCGGCAGGTCGTGATATCGGTTTATCAGCTCTACCAGGCGAGGTACGTCGTCTTTCCCGAGAGTGAAGAACTGGATCTCCGGTCGCATAAGAAGGTTGAAGAGGGCAAGCTCGAAGCTCGCTCCGCCCTGCCTACGGACAAGGTAGAGCGCCTCCGTGACGCACGGCCACGTCGCGATCAATGGCCCGTCGACAGCGGTGAGCGCCTCGCGACAGGCCTCGTGGTGGCGGTCATTGGCGTCGATCAGTGCGACGAGCGGTCCGGTATCGAGCAGCGTTCCCAGGCCACCCGATCTCACAGGTGCCCGTTCCGACGCTTCTCTTCCAGGTAGGCTCCGAATCCGTCCTCATCCTCGGAGAGCCGCGAAGGCTGCCCAAGGTCCCGGCTGCTGTCCACGCAGCCGATGTAGGGTCGCAGTGCTTCCGCGAGAGTTCGACCGGAGCGCGGATGTCGCCTCGCCGTGTCGTGGCCGTCACTGTCAGTCTCCAGCAGCTCCAGCTTCTCCTCCACGGCCTGCCTGATCAGTTGCTCGCTGGGAATTCCCAGGCGCTCCGCCTGATCCTTCACCCGAGCACTTATCTCCGGCTCCCACACCGATGTCAGTGACATGCTTGCCTCCCTAATCTCTTTGGGGTCCCTTGGTGGAGGATACTCGCCCTTTCAGGCAGTGTCCACTCTCGCATTTTCCGGCTGGCGATGCCCCCTAGGTAGCACCCCCCGGAACCGTGGATGAAGGTTGGGCTGGAGACGAGCGAGCGGTTGGAGTCATAGAAAAGACGGGTTCTGGGAACCGTTCTGGTACCGCTAAACACCAGGACCACTCCCATGAACCCGTCCGACCTGTT
>JANPLG010000064.1:0-7997 GCA_031426395.1 Actinomycetes bacterium | reverse complement strand
CGAAGGATTACTTCCTGCCTGCGCGACACGGGAGGGCACAGCGTTGGGCCACTGGGATGAACGTCCGCCGGCACGTGGGGCAAAGAGGTTCAGGTCGATGGGCGAGCATTCACACCCCGGTTCGGTACTCCTGCTAGCCCTGGTGCTTGGCACGGCTGTAGCAACAGGACAACCGCACGCCTCCAGTCAACCCGCAACCCAATCCGCAACCCGAGTTCCGAAATCCACAATCGAGCGTCCGGTTGTGGTGACGGGAAAGGTCATCTTGCCAAATGGCCAGCCCGCTGCCGGGGCGACCGTTTGGGCCGGATGGAGCCGGAACGCTTACCAGTCCGGCTTCACGGAGGGGCGGGCAGACGCTAACGGACGCTTCCGCCTCTCGCCCCCGACGGTTGCGCTGCGGTTCCTCTGCGCCGGGGCGGCAGTCCCCCATGTTTCCGCCATCTGGAAGCGACTGCGCCCAGTGGTAGGCCTGGGACCAGTCACGCTCAAGCTCCCCCCACCGACCTCCGTCAGCGCGAGGCTGGTGCGGACCAGCGGCCGGCCGGCAGTTGGCGTCACGGTGCGGGTGCAAAGGGTGATGCCGCGCGTTGACGACGGGGCCGACGAATGGCAATTCTCCGCCGCCGTTTTCCCCGGCAAGCAGTTCCAGGAAGTGACGGGGAGAAGCGACGCGGAGGGACGGATCAGGTTGACCGGACTTCCGCCAGGTGCCGAGATCACGGCGGCGATCGGCGGCGATCTGGTCCCAGCGAACGGCCTCGACCCCACCTGGGTCTCGAGCCTGACAGGAGACAACCCCAACGGCACCAGCGTCTTGGTGGAACCGGGCGAGATTGAGGTCCGACTGGTCACGCCGGAAGGGCAGCCCATCCAGGGCGCCCGGATCGACCTCAGGCGGGTGGATGCGTCACCACCGTCACGATTGGCGGATGCGCTTTCGCAAAAAGTGTTCCGAACCCTGCCCCTCGATCCTCACCATGTTCAGTACTACCTGGAGACGGGTCGGGATGGCGAGATCCGGTCGGGCCCTCTCACTCCCGGCCGCTACCGGCTGCGCTTGCGTGGTGCTACCGCAGAGGTTCTGGTGCGCGAGGGCGAGGTTGCGGGCCCTGTGCAAATGGTGGCGCGGGTCGGGGACCTACGGGGGCAGGTGCTGGATGAGGATGGCAAGCCGGTGGCCGATGCCGTGGTGACCATGTTCGACCTTAGAGAGTCCTACACTCAATCTGTCACCACCGGCCCGGCCGGAGAGTTTGCCCTCCCTGAGTTTCCCTGGGCCGCTCAGAAAGTGTCGCTGATGGCCCGACACGGCGCGGCTGGAGCAGAGTGGAATGGGAGAGGCGAGGAACCCTGGGGCCGCACCTTCGTGATGCGCACCAAGAGGGACCACTTCCACACGCTCACCGGCACCCTGGCGAACCAGTCGGGCAATCCGCTGAAGTCCAGCACAGCCAGGCTGGTCTACCTCGACAAGGTGAACGATTCTGAGCTTCTTCGGATCGAAACCGACGCAGGAGGACGGTTCAACGTTACGGGACTGCCGCGCTCCGTGCCATTTACCATCGAGCACGAGGTTCCCGGTGGATTGCTCACCAGCGGCCTCCGCACGGTGTCTCCGGATTCAGCACGGGTTGATCTGAGGCGCGTGGTGCTCGCCACTCATCGGCCAGACGGAGCCTTATCAGAGCCCGCCCGGCTCCTCGCCATGCCCACTGCAACGGAGTTGGCAAAGGCTCGGGCGGCGGCAACCGGCTACTTGCGGGCGTTGGTGAACGGCGACCTCCGAACGGCCCACTCCCTCGTATCTCGGGAGAGCCCCACCTACGCGCCGAAGCTGGACGAGTGGGTCCGCCGCCATCCGCTAAGCCTCCCGCCCGCCGTCACCCGCCTACCCGCCACCGCCATCCGCCCCATGCTCGCGCTCCAACGGAGCACGTTGCAGGCGATCCTGGGCACCTACCCCCTGGGCGAACTACGCACGGTCCTGGATGAGGCGCTCTCCAGGCCTGACTGGGTGGTCCTGGGATTCGGTGGGGGCAAGGATGTGAACGCCCTCGCCGTGATGCACCGGGACCCGGAAGGGTGGAAGGTATTCGGCGGCGCGCTTACCGACTTCGTGGTCCTCTCCACCGCACCCAACGCCCGCGCACTTTTCGGAGCGCCCGCGACGGCACCGCCGGCAGCGGCGTTCAGCATCGCAACTGACTACTTCCGCGCCTGGCGCAGCGGAGACAGCGCAAGGCTCCTCACGTTGACCCATCCTAAGGCACCCGACTGGACTCCCACATCGGCGGCATTTCAGAAGCGTAGGGCAGAGCGATCGGATAGCGGAAAGCCACCCACAGGGGCCGTGCCGGTGCTCCAGCCGGAAGTCCGCCTTTCCCGCTGGGACCACTCCCTGCTCTTCGCCTGCCCGGCGTTGGAAGCAGCAGACCGACAGGGAACTCTTCCTGGCGCGTCGGTATCGGACCCGTTCGGCCCCCAGATTCGGGCCGGTGGAACGGCGGTGTTCCGCTATCGGGCGAATGGCCGGGAGTGGCTGGCTCTCCTGGTTCGTCGTAACGGCCGGTGGTTGATGCTGGAACCCGCCTGGCCCGCCTGACAACGCCACTCTCAGTCGCCTGCTCTCTCCCCGAGGCCCTCTATGCCCCTTCCGCTACGCACCTATATGCCGCTGCGCATGGTTCTGACCACCTGCGGCCACTGCTTCGCGGAGGACCCGGAGCGGGACATCGACTACGCAATGGACATCCTCCAGGGCAACCTGGTGATGGAAGAGGGCCGGGTATACCTCCGCCGGCACTGCCGCCGGGGACACGGCGAGGTGGTCTCGCTCTACGAGGAGGATTACGACACCTGGAACTACCTCCAGCAGTGGCGGACTCCCACGCGAGTGATTGTCCCGGACCGGCCCGGCAACATCGCGCCGATCCCGATGGGCTATGAGCAGGGGCTGGGCGAGCTTCAGACGCAGCACTCTTGCGTGCTGCTCCTCGACATCAACGAGGCGTGCAACCTCTCCTGCCCCACCTGCTTCGCCGATGCCGGTCCGTTCGGGGGGAACTACCTCTCCAAGGAGCACGTGCTCCGCGTGTTGGACGACGCCATCTCCCGTGAGGGCGGCGAGCTTGATGTGCTGATGCTCTCCGGCGGGGAGCCGACCATCCACCCGCAACTGGAGGAGCTTCTCCGGGAAGCGCTGGCACGCCCCGTCCATCGCATCCTGCTGAACACCAATGGCACCCGGATTGCGCGGGAGCCTCGGTTTGCAGAGTTCCTGAACCAGCACCGCGACCGCGTCGAGGTCTACCTCCAGTTCGACGGCTTCGAAGCCCGGACGCACCAGGTGCTGCGCGGCGAGGACCTACGGCCCGCGAAGGAAGCGGCTATCCAACGACTGACGGAGGCGCAGGTGTACACGACCCTCGTGATGACGGTGGTGTCCGGGCTGAACGACCACGAACTGGGCAAGGCGGCGGAGCTGGTTCTTGGTACGCGCTACCTCTGCGGAATGATGTACCAGCCGATCTTCGGCAGCGGCCGTGCAATCCCAATCGATCCGCTGAACCGCGTCACGACCACCGGGGTGCTGCGCCGCCTGGAGTCCCAGCTTCCAGGAAAGGTGAAGGCGGACGACTTCATCGCGCTTCCGTGCAGCCACCCGGACTGCACCTCCATCAGCTACTTCCTCACGGAACCGAACGGCCGATACCGCTCGCTGCCCCGGCTCCTGGGCCATGACCGCATCCGCGAGCTCCTCGGGCTGGTGAGCAACACGATTGTATTCAAGGACGCGCGGGCTTCTGGTCAGGAAGCCCTGCTGGGGATGATGAGCCAGTCGATCACCGGCAGCCGCCCGGAACTGGCACGCTACGCGGAGACGCTCTGCCGCATCTGCAGTGCCGGCCCGTTCGCGTCTGTGGCGAGGAAGGTTGCGCCGTCGCCCAGCGAGCTGGCCCTCCGGTTGAAGCGGTTCACGGTGAAGCACTTCATGGACGCCTGGACGATGAACGTGGAGCGCCTCCAGCAGTGCTGCGTCCACGTGGGCAGCGCCGCCGAAGGAAGCCCGCGCGTCCCCTTCTGTGCCCGTCAGCTCTTCGCGCCGCTGCGGAAGCTGACAGCCATTGGCGGCATCCCCCGGAGCGAACTGCTCAGTCTGGACAGCCTTGGGGTACGCGCGGGGACGAGAGGAGATGCGGATGGCGACTGACGCAATCAAGGCCGAAGCGCTGGGCACGGCTCCGGGTGAACTGGAGCAGGGCCAGCGCTTCGAGGGCCTCGGGTTCACGTGGTGCAAGATTGGTTCGATTGCGCTGATCGCCGTCTTCCCGAAGCCCGCGCTGCTCCTTGCCAGCGTCCTCGCGATTTATTACTACACGCGAGCCCTGATGCTCGGCATCAACCGAAGTTGCTGCATCCTTCGCCACCCGCTCCTGATCATCGCGTTCTGGGCGGTAATCTTCGCCGTCACGCTCGGCAGCGTGGTCTGGCCCGTTACCTCCGCGCAGTTGAGAAGCCGTGATGCCTCGCGTACTGCAGCGTCTTCGACACGGTGAGCGAAGCTGACGTCGTTTGACGGTGTCGCCGATCAACATGCCTCTTCATCTACAGTGCAGAGCGAGCGAGAACGCGAAGAACGATCGGAAGCCCTGGCGGGTGGCTGTGGTGGTTACGTGCTCTGCGTGGGCATTGACCGCGCCGGAAAGTTCTGCGGCCAGCACCTTGAATGGACAGTGGACGGTTGTTGACGAAATCCGCGAGGGGCGACGGCTGGCCCTCACGCCCGCACTACCGCGCATCCAGGCGGTCCGTTCGTTACCTTGCCGATCACGGCGCGGATTGGCACGCCTTCCATCTCCAGTTGCGTGAGCAGTAAGTCCAAGCGGTCTGGCGAGATAGCCATGAGCAATCCCCCGCTGGTCTGGGGGTCGCAGCAGAGGGTTCGCACCGCCTGCGGCACATCTGGCGAGAAGGTGACGCGTTCTCCCAGAAAGGAAGCCGTGGCGCGACCGCCACCGGTATCGACACCCTGTTCTGCGTGGGTGACGGCGCCGGGTAGGAAGGGGAGGGCGCTTGCGTCCAGGATCGCCCCAACCCCGCTGTAGGTGAGCATCTCCGAGAGGTGACCGAGCAGACCGAAGCCGGTGACGTCCGTGCAGGCGTGGACACCCACGCGCACCATCGCGCGGGCGGCGGCGGCGTTGAGCGTCTTCATCGATGCGATCACCGAGGCCGTTTCCTCGGGAGTGGCGGTGCCGCGCTTGATGGCGGTGGTGACGATCCCGGTCCCAAGCGCCTTGGTGAGGACCAGGCAGTCCCCAGGCATCGCGCCCTTCGTGGCGACGATCTGCGAGGGGTGGGCCAGGCCGGTGACACTCAGGCCGAACTTGATGACATCGTCCTCCACGGTATGGCCGCCCAGGAGAACCGCGCCACTTTCGGCCACCTTGTCCGCGCCACCCCGCAGAATCTCCACCAGCCACTCCAAGGGGTACTGGCGCATCGGGAAGCAGACGATGTTCATCACCGTGAGCGGGGTGCCGCCCATCGCGTAGACATCGGAGAGGGAGTTCGCTGCGGCTATCTGTCCGTAATCGTATGGGTCGTCTACCACAGGCGTGAAGAAGTCCAAGGTCTGGATGATGGCCCGTTCGCTGTCCAGCGCGTAGACGCCGGCATCGTCAGGGGTCTCCAGGCCCACCAGGACTCGATCGCTCACCTGTTTGGGTAGTTGGCGCAAGACCTGCGCCAGGTCCTCAGCGGACGCTTTGGACGCTCAACCGCCGCACTTTACGGTCTCAGTCAACCGCATGTGTGCCTCCTTTCCCAATTGAGAGAGCGATCCGCAGGGCCTGGGCAATCTGGGGCAGTTCCTCCTCGGTGATGGTACGCAGGTCGAACAGGAGCCGGTCCTTGCGGATGCGGCCCCAGACACTCGGCTCCCCCGTGCGCAGCCGACGAGCCAACTCAGCGGTGGGAATCTCGGAAGAGCGGACAGAGACCAACGTGGTGGGCAGTGACTCCCCCGGCAGAGAGCCTCCCCCCACCTGAGATGATCCTTCAACGAGTTCCACGCTGAGCATGGGGGCAGTGTCCGTCGCCCCCTCGCCCCCTCGCTCCCTCGCCCCTTCGCAGCGAAGGCTAGCCAGTATCTGGCGCAATGACTCGGCGCGGACATGAAGTCGCTCCGTCGTGGCCGCAAGTGCGGCGAGGGTGGGGATCTGCGCGAATGCCTGGCCCTCGTCCCGATAGAGGCGCAGGGTGGCTTCCAGCGCCGCCAGGGTCAGCTTGTCGACGCGCAGGACGCGCATCAGCGGATGCTGCTTCATCCGCGCCAGAAGTGAGCGATCGCCCAGGATCAGCCCCGCCTGCGGCCCGCCGAGAAGCTTGTCCGCACTGAACGTGACGACACCCGCGCCCGCGCCGATGCTTGCGTGGACGGTAGGTTCTGCGGAAACTCCGTGGCGTGTGAGGTCGACGAGTGCGCCGCTGCCCAAATCATCCATCACCGGAATTCCGTGCTGCCTGCCAAGCTCGGCCATCTCCGCCAGCGAAGGCTCCTCCGTGAACCCGACGATGCGGAAGTTGCTGGGGTGGACCCGCAGGAGCATCGCCGTATCTGTGGTGATGGCGGAGGCGTAGTCGGAGAGGCGCACCTTGTTGGTGGCACCCACCTCCACCAGCCGGGCACCGGATTGCCGGATGACATCCGGTATCCGAAAGCTCCCGCCAATCTCGACCAACTGCCCGCGTGCGATCACAACCTCACGACCCGCCGCCATCGCGCTGATGGCCAGGAAGACGGCGGCGGCACAGTTATTGACCACGAGGGCGTCCTCGGCTCCGGTCAATTCACGCATGAGGCCGGACACGTGGTTGAGGCGTTGCCCTCGCTCCCCGGTCTCTGGGTTGACCTCCAGCAAGCTATGGCCCCGTGCTGCATCCACCACGGCTTCAACTGCGGCTTGTGGAAGGACAGCTCGGCCGAGGCCGGTATGAAGGACAATCCCCGTTGCGTTAATGGCTCTCCGAAGGGTGCGACGCCCCGCCTCGCTCAGATCCTGGCCGACCTCGATGACAATCGCTTGCAGGACTGCTTCAGCGGTGGCGTGGGTGCCCCCGCTATCGGCGCGAAGGCGGTCGGTGGAGCGGCGGATGGCATCTGCCACGAGACCGCGACCGTGCCGCTCCACCAACTCCGCAACAGCTGGTTCCCGGAGCACCCGGTCCACCTGGGGAATGAGACGGAGCAGCGGGTTGGGGGCGGGGCTCACGGGGGAGGCTCCGGGGCTAGACGACTTCACGCAGGGGCAGTATCGCCTTCAGCAAATCGAGATCATCCGGTCCGAGGCCGGCACCGCAGGTCCGCGTCTCCCACAGCTCCAGGCGGTGCAGGTGGGGTCCGAGATCCTCGTACAACTCTCGGGCGATCCACCAACAGATGTTCTCTGCCGTGGTGAGGTCGGCGACCACATCGTTCAAGTGGCGATGATCGAGGCGAGAGAGGATGCGCGCGCTAACCACTTCCTTGACGTCCCGAAAGTTGATCACCATCCCGGTGGCATCATCCACCGGCCCGCGCAGCATGACCACCAGCCGGTAGCTGTGCCCGTGGAGGCGGACGCATTGGCCGTAGACCTCTTCGTTCTGCGCGTCGGACCAGTCGTCCCGCCGGAGCTGGTGGCTGGCCTCGAAGAAGTACTCGCACGTAAGGGTGGCGGTCCGCTGCATGGTGCCATCTTACCACCTGAGGCGGTTCCCCGCGAGAGGTGTGAGGTCCTACAGCAAGCGGCCGCGGAACGAGATTGCTGTCGAATGGAGGTCCCGGCGGGCAGCGTACAGGACAATGAAGCGAGGAGTCCGTGACTCCTCCCCCCACCTATGCCCCCAACGGTTGTCGAAGCGCTCGTTATCTTCTTTCTCGTCGTGCTGAACGGCCTCTTCTCCATGAGTGAGATGGCACTGGTTTCAGCGCGCAAGGCACGGCTCCAATC
>JANPLG010000063.1:0-28920 GCA_031426395.1 Actinomycetes bacterium | reverse complement strand
GTTCGGGGTTCAGGGTTCAGGGGGTTCGGGGTTCGGGGTTCAGTCTCTTGCTGAGGCTGCGGCCGCTGAGCGGAGGAAATGGGCTGAAATCGTAGGACCAGGACTGAGGCCTAACAGATTGACGCAGTTCGGGGCTCCGGCAATTGCCGGAGCCCCGATGCTGATTCCATGCCTGAAACGGCCCGGTTTAGGCTACATCTAGAGCCGGATGCCTTACGGATTGACGATCACGTTGGTGATGACGCGGACCGGCTTCTTGGCTCCAGACACATCTTTGACGGTGAGGGTGACCACGATCGGCTGTAACTCACCAGCCTGGCCAGGCACTGGGTTGCTGGGTTTTCGGAACACATGCACCACATTGAACCCACTGGCATCCTCATCGGAGGCACCATCCGCGAAGTCGAAATCCCAAGTGTACTGAAGGGGAGAAATCCCGCCGGTGGCCGAGGCCTGGAACTCCACTGGCTCGCCCACGGAGACCTCCAACTCGTCCAATGCGTCCACGCTGATCGGCTCGTCGTCGGTGGTGGTACGGATTTCGCCGATCCAGAAAGTGTCCTTGGTATCGCCGAAGACCCGGATCTCCTTCAGCTTGGCGGTCTCCGACTTATCCAGGCCCTTGAACGCCATGAACGGCATGGCAACGGTGTACCAACCTTCGTCTCGGGAGTTGTTCAGGGTCACCGGTAAGTTGGCGGCGTAGCTTCCCTCTTCGCATATCAGGAGGACCTTCATGCGGCGCGTGTCCGGCACCAACGTCTCAGGCTGTCCGGACAGGCCTCCGCCCGGACCGCCCGGGTAGCCGCCGCCGCCGAGCTCGCCTCCGGGTCCTCCAGAGTTGCCGCCGAACTCGCCTCCGGATCCACCGGAGTTACCGCCGAACCCCGGCGCTCCGCCGGAGTTGCCAGCTCCGCCCGGGTAACCACCGGTGTTCCGCGGCTGCTTCGGCTTGCCGGGCTGGAACTTCATGGTGAACTCCAGGAATCCGAACGGATCGTTCTTCTGATCCGTGATCTCTCGGGGCCGCTCAAACTCGATGCGGGCGCCGGAGTAGAAACCACTGGTCTCGACCTTGATCGATTGCTCGCCGGGACCCTTGGTCCCACGGTCCTCCGTGGCGAGACCGCTGCCCCAGCCGCCCAGCTTGATCCCCTCGCCCTCAGAGTTGCCGCCGGTGTAGATATCGATGCTCTTGGCAAACCCCTGCTGCGCCGTGCCTGGGTTGGCTAGGGCCAGCACGCCTGCGATTCCGAGAAGTGCGCCAAGCAGCAGTGTTGGATGGTTGCGCCGCATAGAAGTCCTATTCCTCATCCCGTGTTCCGCCCGTGAAGTCCAAATGACCCAGGTATCCATACCCAGGTCCGTGACCCTCGCGGATGGAACGGAGAACTGATCTCAACAAGTGTTACGGAAAGTATCAGACGACACGTTCCTGAATGCGCTTCACGCTTCGCGCCCGTCCCGTCTGCTCATCGATGTCCGCGATGATGCCGCACAGGAGCGCTGGCAGGTCCGGAACATCGTAGCGCGCGGGCAAACGGGTGAGAAAGCGTTCAATGATGATCTCTTTCGCAACTCCGATGACGCTATCCTCCGGCCCGGTCATGCCAAGGTCGGTAATGAACCCGGTTCCTCCCGGAAGCAGCCGCTCATCTGCGGTCTGCACATGCGTGTGCGTCCCCCAAACCACGCTGGCGCGCCCGTCCACGTAGTGCGCGAACGCCGCCTTCTCTGCGGTGCTCTCCGCGTGGAAGTCCACCAGCACAATCTCCGAGGCCTGCCTCGCCTCGGCGTAAAGCTCATCAAACTCCCGGAAGGGGCACTCCAGGCTGTCCAGCCCGGCGCGGCCCATCAGGTTCATGACCGCCACCGCCCCGCCGCTCCAGAGGAAGATTCCCATCCCGCGCCCCGGCGCACCTGCCGGGAAGTTGGCTGGCCGCAATAGCCTCCGCTCTTCCTCTATATAGGCATAGACAGTGCGGTGCTTCCAGATGTGGTTCCCGCTGGTCAGGCAGTCCGCACCCTGGGAAAGCAACTCGTCCGCGATCTCCGGCGTGATGCCGAAGCCGCCCGCCGCGTTCTCGCAGTTGACCACCACGAAGTCGGCGCGGTGGGCGCGGGCGAGATCGCGTCCCAACTGCTGGAACGCCTTGCGTCCCGGCTTCCCCACGATGTCCCCGATGGCCAGCACGCGCAACGCGGTGATCTCCTCGTTTGACGATGGTCCAAGGGCAAATGTTGCGATCCACTGCCGCGTAGCACGCCATCGACCCTGCCATTATCGGACATCCGCCTTGCGCAGCCGTCCGGAATAGAACGCGGATGACGCGGATTTGACGGATCGACGCGGATCAGAAGGATCGAACGAAGCGTGGCTGGTCTTGGAAGCGGAGCCTGAGCTGGGTTGCCGAGCAGAGGTATGGCCCTTGACCGAGGGACCGTAGTGACGTGGGAGGATTCTCATTGCGCGCCTTGGAAGCGGCTACCGGGCATCTGTGCCGGAATCGTGCGTGGAGAGGTGGAGGGGAAGCGATGGATCGACGAGAGTTCCTGGTGAGGTCGGCAGGCGTGGCGGCTGCGGGCGGACTTGGGGCAGTGGCTGCCCAGCCGGCCGGCGCGGCGGATGAGGTGCGGGATGAGCTCGGCTTCGTGCCGCGCGTCTTCACGGATGCCGCCGGTAAGAAGCTTCCCTACCGGCTCTTTCTCCCTCACGATTTGAAGGCGGATCAGGAGTACCCGCTGGTCCTCTTCCTTCATGGGGCCGGGGAGCGGGGCGTGGGCAACGACCTCCAGTTCAAGCACAAGAGCTGCGCCGTGTGGGCCACGGAGGCGGTGCAGAAGAAGAGCCCGTGCCTGGTGGTCGCACCGCAGTGCCCAGAGGACGATAAGTGGACCGGCGTGGAGCGGTGGGACATCCCCGTCTACCGCCAGCCCGCCAAGCCCACGGAAGCATTGCGGATGACGATGGAGCTGGTCGGTGCGCTCCGGAAGGAGTACCGGGTTGGGGCGCTGTACGCCACCGGTCTCTCCATGGGCGGGTACGGGATCTGGGAGCTGCTCAACCGGCAGCCGGAGTGGTGGAGCGGTGCCGTGGCCATCTGCGGCGGCGCTGACGAAACCCTGGCTCCGAAGGTCCGCGCCCCCGTCTGGGCCTTCCACGGCGCACAGGACACGGTGGTGCTGCCGGAGCAGAGCCGCCGCATGACTGATGCGCTGATCAAGTTGGGCCGGCGGATTAAGTACACGGAGTATCCGGGGGTGGGCCACAACTCCTGGGACAAGGCATTCGGAGAGCCAGACCTGCCGGAGTGGCTCTTTGCCCAGCGCAAGGGATAGCCGCCCGTCTTCCGAGTTGATTCACCGGTGCCAGGTTCGGTTACCCCGATGGACGCAGGACTCGCGCATCGTCTCGCTGCCCTCGGTACCACTTACAACCTGTTCATCAGCCTGACGAGGGTGAACTTTACCGATCGTGGCGCGATCCAAGCGGGAGGCACCTTTGGTGCGGCTCGGCAGGAGCCTCGCCCTCCCAATTCCCGATGTTCCTTCCCTGGGCCTCCGACGCAAGGGTTCTGTCATGTTCCGCTCTGGCGGTTCTCAGTGCTCGGCTGGCGGGTGTCATTGCTTAACGACGCAGGCAGCGGGTCGAGCTGAAGTGCCGCGCTGAGCGCCAGACTGCGCAACTGTCGTCCATTTGGAATCCGAAGCGGGTGGACGATCTACCGCAGTTGTCTGACGCGCCCGTCCTTGCGTCACTCTTTCCGCTCGCTGCTGTCAGTCCACGTTTAACCCCGTGCGATATGAGGCACGTCGGAGCGCCAGCCACACGCCACTACCGGGATTTCTGCGCAGCCCAGGCGTCTGGCAAACATCCCGTCTGTGGAAGATTGGTCGGTTCTGCCCTCCAGCCAACCCACATTCCAATCCGCAATCCGCAATCCGCAATCCGCAATCCGCAATCCGCAATTGACCCCGGCCCACTCCTACTAAAGATGGACCCCTCCTCCAACGATCTGCAAGCGAGAGGGGATTCTCCCCCTTCAGCCCTTCCAGGCCATTGCCAGAATAGGGATTGCTTGAAGGTTTCGCCCTACCCTGGTGGGAGACGGCGAGAGAGCTTCAGGCCAAGATCGGCGGAGTGGACGGATGATGTCCGGCAAGCAACGAAGAACTCCCGGCAGCGGAGCCCTGATCCCGATTGAGGATGCCCAGGCAGCACTGGCATTTCCATCGGCGGCCCCGCACTCGGATGAACCGCGGGTAGCGGAACTGGCGACGGACGTTCCGGTTTCCGCTCCCGTGGGCGGGCTGCGGGCCTGGAACTTCGGGCCGGTTGATCTCGCCATCTCCGGCGTGCTGCTGGCCCTGGTGGCCGGCGTCTGCATCCCGACCGCGCTCCACTACCGGCAGGAAGCGAACCGGATGGACCAGCAGCGGGCCGAACTCACGAGCCGGTGCCGACAGCTTGGCACGACGCTCCGGTTCGTCGAGAGCCGGCGCGCCGCTCTCAGCCAATTCCGGCGCTCTGTGGACCGCTACGTGGCGGACGTGGAATCCCGACCCATCGTGCCGTGGGTGACCACCATCGGCGAGATGAGCCGCCGCCGTCCCTACGGGGTGAGCGCGCGGCGGATGAGCGGGGATGGTCCCCGTATCCGGATCGACGTGGCCGCCGCCTCTCCGGACCTCGTCCAGGCCTACGCCCAGAGCCTGCGCGAATCGCCCTACCTCGATTTTGCCGCCCTTCCCGCCGGCGCCGCCCCCTCGGCAGCCGGAGGGCAGATCATCGGCCGGCTTGCCGGCGAGTAACGGAGATCCCCATGAAGCCCACTCCCTATCGGTTTCCTGACGGGCATCCGTCCCTCCATCCTGAGACACCCGAACCCCCTGCTAAGGGGACGCCCCGACCTGCGGCGCGCGGATTAGTCCATGCCGGCCTCTTCTTCGCCTTCGCGACGGTGGGCGGGACGCTGCTGATCTGGCCGCAGTGGCTGGCTGCGGACGGATCCCGCGCTGCGCTCCGGATTCAGGCCGAACGCGAGGAAGAGCTCTCCGGCCGCCTGGATGGCCTCCGCGCCATGAACGACCGTCTACGCGCATGGGACCAGCGGGGCCGGCGTGTCTTCCAGATGGACGAGATCCGGGCCTACCCCCGGCTGGTCAAGGCGCTGGCGACTCGGCACGGCGCGGAGGCAGGCAAGGTGCTTGTAACCGGTCGGCCCTCCCCGCGCTGGCGCGGAGTGACGGTCCAGGTGAACAGTCCGGACGGCGAGATGAGCGCGGGCGAGATCCAGCCGCGCGAGGTCCGCCTGGTTCTTAAGGGGACCTTTGACGGGGTTTACCGAACGGTCGCCGCGCTCTGCCAGCAGAACCAGCTCTTCATCCCGGACCGCTGGAGCATGGTCCCCAGCGCCGCACCGGCAGGGGCTGCCGTGCGAGGCGAGAGCGTGCGTGCGGATATCGTGGGGACCGTGTTCGTGGCCCACGAGCCGGATGGCGGTCAGAAGGAGCCGGCGGTATCGTCCGGTGCCCGAGTGGCGATGAGCGACGGGACGCCCGTGCTGGATGCCGCAAGTTTCGGTCCAAGCGGAAGCGAGGAAATCCGATGAGCGAGTCTGTGAATGGAGGGCTGCTGCATCCCGTGGGCAACCGCGTGGATAGCCGCGCAGATCGGCGCGGCCGACAGATGATGCTGCTGGTGGCCGGCGTCCTGGGCGTGAGCAGTGTGCTGGGGGTCGCCCTGAACCAGGGCCTGGCCGCCGCGTCGCGCACGGAAGTGGCATCGGAAGCCCCCGAGAGTGGTGAGTCGACGCTCCGCGAGGATCGGCGGCAGGCCATTGAGGCGATTCCAGCGGCCAACATGGGATCTGCCGGCACGGAAGCACCTGCGCCGCCCGCCATGCGTCACTCCTCCGTGCAGCGGTTGCCGGAACTGCGCTTCACCGACATCACGCCCCCTGAGAACCCCTTCCGGCCCAGCACCACGGGTCAGATGGTCGGCGGGCCGATGGCGAATGCCCCGCAGGCGTCCACGGGCGGCCTAGAGAGCTTCTCCGGCGCCCCGGCGTTGCCTCCCGTCTTCTCTGCGCCAGCGGAAGCATCCCTCGGCGGCCAGGCTCCGCGCACTACGGCGAAGTCGGCTAAGGCAGCGCGGCCCGCGCCGCGTGCGGAGGACACGACCCCCGTCGGCCCGCGCGCGGACGAGCTGGCGGTGACCGGAATCATCCAGGGCGATCCGGCCATCGCGGTGGTGCGGTTCGGCGGACAGAGCCTTTTCCTAAAGATTGGCGACCAGGTAGCCGATACCTGGCGTCTAGCGGCTATCGGTGAGCGCTCAGCCACCTTCCTGAACGGCGAGCAACGGGTGGAAATCCCGATCAAAGGAGGCAATTCCCAATGAAGCAAGCAGTGAGCTGTGGCGAGATGCGTGACGACGCCCGCCAGATTCCCAGCCGCTCCGGGAAAGCCCCGCGCGGTATGGCCTTCCTAGCGCTTAGCCAGCTTCTGGCGCTTGGAATCACCCTGCCCGCGGTGCAGTCCCAGGCGGCCGGCACTTCCCCTGTTGACCCGTCCAAGGCCGCTTCCCAGCGGAACGAGCGACGGGTGAGCCTAGACTTCGTTCAGGCGGATGTGAACGATGTGGCCAAGGCGCTCTCCGTCCAGAGCGGGGTGAACGTGGTCCTGATGCCGTCCGTCAAGGGCAACATCACGGTCCGCCTCATCAACGTGACGCCGGAGGAAGCGCTCAAGAAGATGGCGAGCGCGGTGGCGGCTGATGTTCGGAAGTCGGATAGCACCTTCTTCCTGGGCAGCACCGCAGAACTGCGCGCTCTTGCGGCGCAGAATGGTGCCCGGACCACGCTGAGCCTCAAGTGGGCATCGGCGGAAGACCTGAAGATGGTGGTCCAGAGCGCCTGGCCCTACCTGACGGTCGAAGCCGCCCCCAAGGCGAACGTGCTGGTTCTGGCCGGCGCGGAAGAGGACGTCCTGGCGGCGGTGAAGCGCATCCAGGAGGCGGACACCGAGCCGCCCGCTCCCAAGAAGCCGGAGCCGGTGGTCGAGCCGACCATGCGGGACGCGGTCGCGGTGAAGTTCGGCAAGCCGGAAGTGCTGGCCGAGGCAATTCAGAAGGCGTGCCCGACGGTCAAGGTCTCCGCTGTGGAGAGAACTCTCATCTTCGAGGGGCCTAAGGAAGCGCAGGCCCAGGCGGTGAAGATCCTCGCCGCATTGGACACCCAGGGCGCGGCGGAACGGGTGGTGCGGGCATACTCGCTCAAGTACCTCCACCCCAACCAGGCGGTCCTCCCGATCAAGGCCCATTTCCCGGATCTGACGGTTTCCGCCGGCTTCGATTCCTACTCGCCCAGCAAGGCGGTCTTCACGCCCCTTGGGCTGGATACGGCATCTTCCTTCAGCCAGCAGGGTTTGAACGGCGGGCAGAGCCAGCAGCAGGGCGGCGGCGCGGCCGGCGGCGTGGATGTGTCCGGACCGGGAAGCCGATCACGCGTGCTGATCCTGGCCGGGCCAAAGGAGCAGGTTGAGCAGGCCACGCAGGTGCTGGCGGCGCAGGACATCGCGCCGGTTCAGGTGCTGATTGAGGCGAAGATGGTCGAGATGTCGCCGGAGAGCAGCAAGCAGCTCGGCTTCCTCTATGACTGGAACAGCTTCAGCTTCACGGAGAACAACGGCCGGAACAAGGCGCACCAGTTCGGCGGATGGAGCCGGGCACCGTTCAACTGGAACGTCACTCTGGAAGCGATGGAGACCCGCCGCGAGGCGAAGGTGCTTGCCCGCCCCAACATCGCGGTGGTGGACGGCGAGGATGCCAGCATCTTCATCGGAGACATTCTCCGCTACGAGCGGCTCCAGAGCAACACGGCGGCCGGCCAGGCGTTCACCATTGAGTCGGTGCCGGTGGGCGTGGCGCTCCTCTGCCGCCCCCGCGTCAACGGCGAAGGCGATGTGACGCTGCGGGTCCACCCGGTGGTCAGCACCGTCAGCGGCTTCACCGGCCGCAACAAGGACATCCCGATCACCTCCAGCCGCGAGGCGGAGAGCGTGATCCGGATGAAGGACGGCGAGACGGTTGCCATCGGTGGGCTGCTGCGGGAAGAAGATATCCGCACCCTGACGAAGGTCCCGATCCTGGGCGACCTCCCCCTGCTGGGCCAGCTCTTCCGCCACCGGAACAACTCCCAGAGGAAGACCGAGGTGACGATCTTCATCACTGTCAAGATGATGAAGCCCTAGCCATCGGAGCGACGGAGACAGAGCGAAGGGGCCGCCGGGTTGCCGGCGGCCCCATCTGCATTCCCGGAGCTACGCTGACCCATTGCCTGCTGTGGGGCCAATGCGGCGCGCTACGTCGGTCCTGACTCAGGCATCGCGCGCTTCATGAAGCCGTCGAAGAGGGGAACCGTGAAGGCGAGTTCTCCGTGCGCGGGACTGTAGATCATCCCCTTCTTCATGAGCTTCGCTCTTACAGGGCCGAAGCTGTTGACCTTAACCCCGAGTGCCTCGGCGATATCTCCGGTGCGGTAGGGGCCCGGACCCAGGTGAGACATAGCGCGAAGGACGTTCTTCTCATTGGGAGTCAGGCGATCATACCGGACTCGAAAGAAATTCTGGTCCAGGCGAGAGATCACTCGTTCCGTCGCGCCCTCAACCACCTCCACGCTGATGGGGCTTGCTTCCGCCAGGTTCCACGCCTGATAGCCCCACTCCTGGAGAAAGTAAGGGTAGCCCTGCGTCATCCTGTAAACTTCGTGCAGGGCCTCTGGGGCGAAGCTGACGCCCGCGTCTCTCGCGGGATCCTGCAGTGCTTTCACGGTGTCAGCTTCGGTAAGGGCGCCGACGACTGGGAAGCTGAAGAGCCGCTCCGCATACGACTTTGATTGGCCCGCGAGTCCCGGCAGGACAGGCAGCCCTGCTCCGAAGAGTACCACCGGTAGTTGTCGCTGCTGAATCCGGTGCATCGCCATGATGAGAGCGCCCAGCTCCTTCTGGCTGAAGTACTGAATCTCGTCGATGAACACGGCCACCGCAGTCGCGCGATCCTCTGCTGCTTCCCCCACCGCGACGAAGAGACTCGCCAGATCAATCTCGAGATCACCGCTGTCTCCCGAGCCCTTCGCGTGCTCAACGTCGAGTCCGAAGGTGACTTCATTGACGGTGACCTTGAACGCACTGGCGAAGCTGCGGAGTACGGCGAGGCCGCGCTTCACCTTTTCACTGGTTCCGGCGACACGATCCAGCTCGAAGAGCAGCGGACGTAGCGATTGGGCAATTGAGGGAGCCAACGGCTTTCCCTCGGACGCTTCAATGGAGAGCGTCCGGTACCCACTTGCCTGAGCAAGACGTTCGAACTCGTTGAGTAGAACGGTTTTCCCCACCCCTCGCAACCCGGTAAGGAGGAGGCTCTTCTCGGCTCGCTTGGCCTTTGCCCTTCCAAGTAGAATCCTCGCCTCTTCAAGGATGGGGTCGCGTCCGACCAGTTCCGGCGGCGGCGAACCGGCTCCGGGTGAGAAGGGGTTTCTGATTGGGTCCACGCCAAGACTCCGTCCAACTTCGGGCAGTCATATCCGTCTATAGCCATGTATACCGATGTATAGCTATGTATAGCGAAAACTCGCTATACATAGCTATACATCGGTATACATGGCTCCCCTTGTCCCCGCCGAAGAACATCTCAGGGCGGCGAGGTTGGAGCGGCCCGTGTCGTCATGCTTCGGGGTGTCGGGCGCCACGGCGGCGCGTGACATGCGGGGTCGGAGCAGTTGGAACGCTTCGCCGCTCAATCCCTCGGGGTGCGCTTCCTCTTGCCCATCGGCCGGGGGGCACTCTGCCATGGAACCTCGCCGCCACGCTGCATATGGGCCTGGATGGCCAGGGTGAGCTCCCGGAGCTTCTCCGGCTCACGGGTGCCGAGGTTCTCCTTCTCGTACGGATCCCGCTCGAGATTGTAGAGTTCGCGGGGAGCGTTCGGGTTGTTGTGGATCAGCTTCCACGGGCCGCGCCGGAGCGCTTCGATGGCCCGGCCGCCCTGGACCTGCCCACCTTCCCGCCGGACCCAGTACAGCTCCCGTTCCGGGTCAGGAGCGGTGTTCGACTTCATCTCCGAGAGGAAGCTCTGGCCATCGATCTCCTCCGGGAGCGGCACGCCGGCGGCTTCCAGCAGGGTAGGGAAGAGATCCATGGAGAGCGTCACCCGCTCCGAGCGGCTGGAGGGCGGTACGGCCATGGGCCAGCGGACAACACCCGGAACCCGGATGCCGCCCTCATAGAGCTGGCCCTTGCCGCCGCGCCACGGCCCGTTGCGCGCGCCGACGTTCAGGAGCCCGCCGTTGTCGCTGGTGAAGACAATCAGCGTGTTGCGCGCCTCGCCGGTGTCGTCCAGCGCCTGCAGCACCCGCCCGATGCCATCATCCATGTGCTCGATGAGCGCCACGAGGCGGGCCCGTTCGCGGTCGATGCCGGGTTCGCGTCGCTGGACGCGCTCCAGCCAATCATCCGGTGGCTGAAGCGGGTTATGGGGAGCGTTGTAGGCGAGGTAGAGGAAGAACGGTCGCCGATCCCCAAGGGGCCGCTTGTCCCGGCTGCGGAGGTAGTTGCTGGCCCAGTCCGTGAAGAGGTCGGTGGCGTGCCCCTTGGGGTCGATTTCCCGCTTGTCCGAGCGCATCCAGTTCGCGCCTTCGCGGACATGCGTGACGTAGTCGTCCATCATGTCGCCCAGGAAGCCGCGGAAGAACTTGAAGCCGCGGTCGTTCGGCAGGTTGGGGGCCTCGTAGCCGAGGTGCCACTTGCCGACCATCGCCGTGGCATAGCCTGCCTTCCGAAGGAGAGCGGGCAGCATGGTGGCGTCATGGCGCAGGTAGCCCCATGAGTCCCGGCGGTTCTGGCGGATCACGCCGGGGACGCCGGTGCGGTCCGGGTAGAGGCCGGTCAGCAGCGCCGCGCGGGTGGGAGAGCAGACGGGCGAATTGGCGTAGAAGTTGGTGAAGTCCCGCCCCTCCCGGTAGAGACGGTCGATGGCGGGCGTCCGCACATCCGGCGTGCCGAAGGCGCTGTAGTCACCGCGGCCCTGATCGTCGCTGACGATGAGCAGGATGTTGGGCCTCTTGGCCCGCTCGACCGCAAGCCCCGCCTTCGCGGATGCGGGCGCAGGCACCGCAGGGCCAGCCGCAGCAACCGACGCGACGACCAGCAACGGAAACAGCAGCCAACGGGACATCAGGGTTCCTTGCATGCGCTCCCCGGGTGAGGGCGCGACTAAAACTCATTCCAGGACGGGGGGCACGTTGCCGTCCTTCATTCTAGTTATTCCGAACCGGACCGGCCCAGGAGATTGCAACAAGGACGCTGCGCAGGATAACGAGGTCCCCGTTAGGGAGCGTCTAGGAAGCCGACTACCTGCAGCCAGGGATGAATAGGATCAGGGTTGACCTGGAGCGTCATCCCGAGCTTCCCCATCACCGCCTGCGAGGCGAGGTTGTCGTGCACTGTGGTGGCGATGATCCGCTGAAGTTCGAGTGACGCGAACGCGTGGCGAATCAGCGCCTCTCCAGCTTCCGTGGCAAACCCTTGCCCACGGTGGCCGACGGCGATCTGCCAGAAGAGCCCGAAGTGGGGCAGGCGCCGAGCACGATCTTCCTGGGCAAGCGTCTCCCTTCCCCACGCAGGGAGTCGGCCGAACTCATCGAAAGAGGGCACGTAGCCCGCCAAGCCGATGAGCGTCCCGGTTGAGGAGAGGATGACCGCCCGCTCTCCGTACGGCGGCTGGGAGAGGCGGTCGTGCTGCGCGTAGCCAGCGACCGTCCACCGGAGCCACTCTTCCACCGTTTTCGTTGCAGCATCTTCGGTTTCCGAAAGCAGCACGGTGACGGCCGCCAGATCGTGGTGATCAAGCTCGCGGATCTGAAGGCGCCGGGTGGTGAGGGTGGGGACGCGGAGGGCCATAGTTTTATCCTCACGTGACGCGCCCGCCGGTTCCTCCTCCATCCGGTCACCTGCTTCCCGCGGTGCGCGCAGGGCATCAACCTCCGTTCGGGGAACTGCCGACCGTCCCTCCCGCTCGGATTGGGAACTGCACAGCGAGGGATGGATTCGGGGACGAGGAGGGCATCATGCGGCGGAAGGCACGGATCGGATGGACGGTGGGGCTGGTAGCCGCCTCTCTCGCGGTGCTCTCCGCAGGGAGCGATGCGGCGGAAGAGCGGGAGTTCCCATTCAAGAAGGGTGAGCGCGTCGTCTTCCTGGGCGACAGCATCACTTTCGCGGGCCGCTACGTGCAGTATGTGGACGCCTACGTCCAGTCCCGTTTCCCCCAGCGCGACGTGGAGATCCTGAACCTCGGCCTGCCCAGCGAGACGGTCTCCGGCGAGTCCGAGCCGGACCATCCCTACCCGCGCCCCAACGTCCATGAGCGGCTGGAGCGCGTCATGGCAAAGACCAAGCCGGACGTGGTGGTGGCCTGCTACGGGATGAACGACGGTATCTACTATCCGTTCTCAAAGACCCGTTTTGCCGCCTATCAGGCCGGTATCCGCAGCCTCACGGCCAAGATCCGGGGAGCCGGTGCGCGCGTGATCCTGGTGACGCCGTCCATCTTCGATGCGCAGCCGGTGAGGGCGCGCACGCTCCCGATCACGGCACCGAAGTTCTCCTGGATGGCGCCCTACGCCCAGTACGACGAGGTGCTCGCGAACTACTCCCGCTGGCTCCTCACCCTGCGTGACGAGAGCATACCGGTGGTCGACGCCCGTGCAACCATCTCCGGCTATCTCACGGCGGCCCGCGCGGAAGACCCTTCCACCATCCTTGCGGGCGACGGCGTCCACCCAAACCCCTCCGGCGAGTGGCTGCTGGCGCAAGCGGTCCTCGAAGGGCTCGGCGCTCCCCAGGCAGTCGATACAGCGGTGGTCGATGCGGAGAGATACACGGGCGAGGGGGTGGACCAGGTGCGGCGGAAGGACTATGGGGTCGACATCCGGTGGACCACGCGCATCCCGCTGCCCCTTGACCCGGAGTGGGACCCGAAGCTTGCAGAACGGGTGAGGCTGACCGACCGCCTGAACCGCCACCGGCTGGTGGTCCGCCGCCTGCCGGGCACGCGCTACAGCCTCTTCGAAGGGCTGAGCAAGGTCGGCGAGGTGAGCGGCAGCGACCTGGAGAACGGCGTCGACCTCCAGCGATTCCCCGCCCTCACCACCAACCGCCGCGCGGCGGAACTCCTGTCGCTGGTGCGGGAACGGGAGCGGCTGCTGGGTCTTGCCTGGCTTACCGAGTGCGGGCACAAGCGTCCCGACACCTTGGTGGGGCTGCCGCTGGCGGAAGCGGAAGCAAAGGCAGCACCGCTGACCCGGCGCATCCGGGAACTGACGCGACCGGTGACCCTGTCGCTGCGGCTTTCGCGGGAGCAGTGAAGGGCGGACCAGAGGTTTTCACCGCGGAGAGCGCAGAGAACGCAGAGAAGGCAGGCAACACTCAGCCGGTTGAATGAGAGCCTGCTCCTCTGACTTCCTGATTGGCCTCTACGGTTTCATCTTCAATGACCTCTTCTGCTGCTTCTTCCCTGTAGTACTAACGGCAGAATCCTGTCGGCCCCCCGAACATTCCGGGTGGGTTGCGCGGTGATCCGTTACCAGCCACCGTGTGACCGCAGAGCCAGCCGAGAAGCGGAACTCTCCAACCCTCTCCAACAACTCCGTGCCTTCTCCGTGTCTCCGTGTCTCCGTGGTTGCGGTTTTTCCCCTCTCCGCGCTCTCCGCAGTCCAATCCCTCCCGCACGACACAGC
This sequence comes from Actinomycetes bacterium, assembly GCA_031426395.1. Taxonomy (GTDB): domain Bacteria; phylum Armatimonadota; class SYMT01; order SYMT01; family SYMT01; genus JANPLG01. The sequence goes on along the minus strand of JANPLG010000063.1, from coordinate 15,124 downwards.
CTCACGCGCTAGTCCACCCTTCGGCGCGGTTGCCCGCCCTTCAGTCGTGTGAGCTAGATCACCGATTGCCGGGCGAATTGAAGGATTAGCGGGCGGGCGCTCCGGGCCATAACGGATTAGGGATCGCAGTTCTTACAACGGGGTTGCGATTCTTTGGGAACCGGGCGGTTGCGGTCGGAGTCCTGTCATCCGAAGCAAACGGACTTAGGTCCCTCTGCAGATAACGGTCCAAGAAGGCCCGGAGAAGGAAATGAAGTCGCAGATCCGTCTGACCGCCGCCGTTCTGCTCGGCGCGCTGGGTCTATCCTTGGTGGCCCCCATCCCTGCGGAAGCGGGACGTGAGGGTCGCCGCAACACCGCCATCGCCCTGGGTGCGGTAGCCGCCTATGGCGTGGTCAAGAAGAAGCCGCTCATCGCGGGCGTGGCGGGCGCCGGCGCCATCTACTCGTTCATGAAATCCCAGGAGCCGGAGCGGAACCGTCGCACCCGCCGTCCCCGGCGTCGCGCGCCGCGCCGGGTGGTCTACCGTGACCGCGTGATCGAGCGCCCAGTCTACGTGGCCTCCCATTCCCATGGCGGGCACGGCCATGGCGGCAAGCGTGGCTGGGTGAACGGAATGCCGCCCGGACAGGCCAAGAAGTATTACGGCCGTTAGGACACGTCCCACGTCAAGTGGGTATGACCAACTTTTCGTTCGACCTGGATCCAGGTCAAGGAGCAAAACGATGAACAACAAACTGCGAGCCGTGGCTCTGGCCGTCATGGCCGCCGTCGGCGTAGGGATTGTAGGGCCCACCGCAGCCGTAGAGGCCAGCGGCAAGGGCCGGCGCAACACGGCTTACGGCCTCGGTGCCGTTGCGGCCTATGGCGTCATCAAGAAGAAGCCGCTCATTGCCGGCCTGGCCGGTGGCGGTGCCATCTACTCCTACATGAAGGGGCAGGAAGAGGACCGCAAGGCTCGGGACCGTCGGCGGCTCCAGTCACGCCGGACCTACTACTACAAGCGGAAGAATGGGAAACTGGTGCGCTACGCCCGCTACCGCTAATCCGCGACCGTACAGCGTCTCCGAAGAGCGCTCCTGAATCACAAGAAAGCCTCGCCCAGGTGGGCGAGGCTTTCTTGCGGGTGGCTGGGGAGAGGTTGGGGAGAGGCCGTCAGCGCTTCTTCTTTTTCTTGGGAGAAGCATCAATTTCGTCAATGACCACCGGCGGTGGCGGCGCGGAGGTCGTGATTACGCCCAGGGTCGGATAGTTGCTCGGCACCGCAGGGGGCGTGTTGGTGACCACCACCGGCTCTGTCTTACCCGTCCCCGGCTTGGTGGTTTTCTCCGGCTTGGGATTCCCCGTCGGAACGATCACATTGGTGGGCGGCATCTGCACCGCCACCGTGGTAGGAGCCGTGGCACGGGGCATCACCACTCCCGTTCCGGCGGCTCCGGCACCCGTGCTGCCAATCACGGTTCCGGGCGCAGCGCCTTCCTTGGACGGAACTGCGGCAACGACCGGGCTCGCGGGGGCTGTCGCCGGCATGATCGGCGGGTTGTTGCGGGCGACGACGGGGTTCGGCGTCACCGGCGTCACTGGGGGCGCTTCCGGCTTCGGCATCTCAGTCACGGTGGGCGCCGCCGCGATCATCGTGCCGGGATCGGCGGCCTTGGCGACCTTGGTGTCGGTGTTGATGTAGCCTACCGGCACCTCGAACTCGCTCTCGGGGAGCGTGTCGAGGGAGATCTTCTTCACCTCACCCGAGGCCACGTTCAGCTTGCGGCTGGTCGATTTCTCTTCCTTGCTCTGCGCAATGGCCTCTTCGGTGACGGTGGTGTTGAAGGAGAGCACCACGCCATTCAGCGCGCGGATGCGGTCATTCATCGCGCGGACGTGGGTGATGAAGGCATCGTTCCACTCCCCGCCCATCACCTGTGCCTGGGCCAGGGTCGCTGCGGTGCCGAACACTTCGACGTAGGCATCCTCGGCGGCGCGCATCTCCCGGAGGAGGGTCTCGTCCCGGGTGAGCCAGATCTCTTGGTCGAAGGTGAAGCGGAGGTCCTTGCCGTTGAGCAGGTTCTGTGCGCCGATCACCGCCCGCGCCATGAACTGCTCGGCTTCGTAGCCGGCGATGCGGCGGGACTTGCCGGTCGGCACGATCTCGATGGCCGTGGTCTGGGAGTTATACAGGGTCCGCAGCGGTTGGTCGTTGGCGTTGCGGGGGATCTGGATCCCCTTCTGGAGCAGCCGCTTGAACTGGGTCTCCGTGATCTCGCGGTAGCTGCGCTCCTGCGGATCAACCTCGTAGATCAGCTCCCGGTCCGGCCGGGCGATCTCCACATAGGCGCCGTACTTGCCACCCGCGTTGTAGAGGATGTCCGTGGTCTCGGCGCGCGTCACCATCGACCGCTTCTCACCCTTGACAAAGGTCCACCGGGTGACGTTGGAGCTGAGGGTGCTCAGCCGCTCCTCAATCTTGACGTCGGCGCGGGCTTCCGGGGCGGAAGCGAGGAGCGCGGTGAAACCAAGAACGCCGGCGGTGAATACGGCCAGGCGGGTGGGGGTGCGTCGGGACATCAAAACGCCTCCAGGGCGGATCCGCGAAGACGCGGAGAACTGCTGGTGACGAGTTCGCCGTCCGGGTCCGGGCTTCCTTCCCGATCGACTGCTCGCCTTCTGAGGATGCCCCTCTCGAGGAGGGACATCCTGATCGAGCCTCGATCTATTGGAAGTAGTGCTCCGGCTGGAGCAGGATCGTCTGGTCGCGGCGGCGACCGACTCCCACCAGGCTTACCGGCACGCCCACCAGCTCTTCCACGCGCCGGACGTAGCCCTGGGCGTTGCGGGGCAGGTCCTCGAAGCGCTTCACGTCGGTGATCTCTTCGGGCCAGCCGGGGATGATCTCGTACTCCGGCTCAACCTGGGAGAGGATGTCCCGGTCATTCGGAAGCTCGCGCAGCAGTTCGCCCTGGTAGCGGTAGGCGGTGCAGATCTTCACTTCGCCGAAGCCGCTCAGCACGTCCAGGAGCGTGAGCGCGAGGGTGTCGAGGCCATTCACGCGGGCCGCGTAGCGCAGGCCGACCGTATCGAGCCAGCCCACCCGGCGCGGGCGGCCGGTGGTGGTGCCGTACTCGTGGCCCCGCTCGCGGATCCGCTCTCCGATGGCGTTCTCCTGCTCCGTGAGGAAGTCGCCGGAACCCACGCGGGTGGTGTACGCCTTGCAGACTCCGATCACGGTGTCGATACTGCGCGGGCCAACGCCCGTTCCGAGGCACGCGCCGCCCGCAATGGGGTGGGAGCTGGTGACGTAGGGATAGGTGCCGTAATCGATGTCCAGCATCGTGCCCTGGGCGCCTTCGAAGACCACGCGCCGGTTCGCACGTACCGCCTCGTACACCTTCAGCGCCGTATCGCCCACATAGGGGCGGAGGATGCGGGCGTACTCCGCGTACTCCTCACGGATGGCCTCGGCGTTGAACGGCTTGCCGCCGTAAAGCTTCTCAATCAGGAAGTTCTTGTCCGGGAGCACGGTCTCCAGGCACTCCCCCAGCCGCTCCGGGTGGACGAGGTCGGAGATGCGGATGCCACAGCGGCGCGCCTTGTCCTCGTAGGCCGGTCCCACGCCCTGCATGGTCGTGCCGATCTTGCTATCGCCCTTCCGCTCTTCCTGGAGGCGGTCGATCTCCTTGTGGTACGGCATGACCACGTGGGCGTTGGGGCTGATGAGGAGGCGGTCGGTCGGGACGTTGTGACCGCGGAGGTATTCCAGCTCGCGGACCACCACCGTGGGATCGGCCACCACGCCGTCCGAGATGATGCAGTCCGTCTTGGGGTTGAGGATGCCGCTGGGGATCAGGTGCAGCTTCAGCAGGAGATCGCCCACCGCCACGGTGTGACCGGCGTTGCTGCCCCCCGCGTACCGCACCACCACTTCCGCGTTCTGTGCGAGAAGATCGACGATCTTGCCCTTCGCCTCATCGCCCCACTGGGCGCCCACCACGACTACCGCCGGCACGCTGGCCCGTCCTTTCCGCCCAAACGGGAGCGACGCGGCTTCCGGGGCAGCCCTTCCAGCAGAGAAGGGACATAAAACAGAAATTGGATGGGCAGCCACCTGCTGTCCATCCGGGCGCAAGTATAGCGATCAGGGATAGGGGCGTCAATTCCGGCCGACGTAACGGAATTTACAATTTGCTGTTCCCGAAGGGGGTCGCCCCCCGGCTCGCCAGCCAAGCTTCTGCACGCAATCCCAAGATTCCGGCAAGATCAGGAAGAGGTCTGATCCAAGGTTCGAGGCGCACGAGAGGCGAAACTTTACAGGAGCGAGAGTCTCAGACCTCTGTTGGTTCGCGTGGCCGGACCCGCACTCTTCCTGGTTCCAAAGCCAATACCCTAGGATGCCCGAGTCGATGAAGTCAGGTCGATCCTTTTCACATATTGCGGTTCCCCTGGCCTGGGCTGGCCTGGTGGGAACCAGCGGGGCCACGTTGGCCCTCGCCGCCGGCTCCGCCCGGCCGGTCAAGAAGCCCGCAGCACCGGCCAGACCGGTCGCCGCAACCCGGCAGCCGGTCGCAAGCCCTGCCACCGCCGGCCCAGGGAAGCTGGGTAGCGTCAACGTCGCGCTCTCCGGCCCGTGGCACCGCGAGTACCGCCTTGACGCCGGTGAGGCCGTGGAGATCAGCGTCCATCTCGACCGGCCCTCCACCCTGCCGCAGAACGGGCGGGTGAGCGCAGAGTGGACCCTGAACCGCCCCGGCCGCATCACTGATGTCGTTAGACCGGAAGCGGAAACGCCACGAAAAGTGGATGCAGAGGGCATTTACACCAAGCCGACCGCCAACTGGCGCAAGGTGCTCCATGCCCTGGACGGCGATGTCTACCTCGTCTACCGCGCTCCCGTGGCCGGCACTTACCGCCTCGCGCTCGCCCCGGTGACGGAAGAGGCACCCGTCGGCGCAACCCTGGCACGCTGGCGGGAAAAGGGCACCGCGCCGGAACTCTTCCCCGTCCCCAGCAGCACGCCCTGGCCCGCCAAAGCGGTGGCACCCGTCACCGTCAGCGTGACCCCCTACGACCTCGGCACCGAGGATCAGGTTCAGAAGACGGCGACCCTGGTGGAAGCCGAGCCGAACGACACGCCCGAGCAGGCGCAGTCCCTCACGCTCGTGGCGCCGGATGGCAAAGCAGCGGACGGCAGATCAGCGGAGGTCAAGACCTACGAGATCACCGGCACCACGGACGACATCGAGTTCTTCGACAACGGGAAGTCCGGCCAGAGCGGCGACGATTGGTTCCGGGTCGAGCTGAAGGGCAATGAGCCGCAGCTCGTCACGGCGGAACTGGGCATCCCCGGCCAGTGGCTGGCGGCGCGGGTCCGCTGCTATGCCCTCGCGCCTGGTGCCAATCCAAAGGTCCCGCTCGGCGCGCTGTTGCCGGTCACGGAGCACTTCGGCAAGGTCAACCCGCAGCGGCTGCCGTGGCAGGAGGGCAAGCAGGTCCAGGTTGCGGAGGGTCAGGACCCCAATGAGCGCGCCCACCAGCAGGATGAGCAGCACCGCACTGAGATCAACCGCATCCTGGAGCCGGGGAAGACCTATTACTTCCGGGTGGAGGCGAACGCTCCGGGCTACCAGCTCCAGCTCCGCGTCCTGAAGCCCTCGCCGTTCAACACCCCCAGCCTCGCCATCCGCCAGTCGATGTACTCGCACATCGGGCAGGTGGACGCGTGGCTCTCCAACCGGCCGCGTGGCGCCAGCGTGGAGCGGCGCATCCGCGACACCGGCAACCTCCTTGGAACCCAGTGCATGAGCTGCCACACTCAGAGCGGCATCTGGGGTCCGGCCGTGGCCATCAAGAACGGCTACCGCGTGGAGAACGTGCAGAACTTCCGCCGGATGTTCGACGTGATGTACGAGTGCCTCCGGCCGACCAACGAGTTGAAGGACGCGGCGAACAACACCAGCCTCGCCCCGCTCGATATCGGCGACGGTCCGGCCGGCACCCGCGCAGCAGGGTTCAACATCGTCAACGCGGAAGGCCTCGTCGCCCCGAAGAAGCTTCACGGCAAGCAGCAGATCCGCACTGCCAACTACGTCCTGCTGACGGCGGACCCCAGCGGCATCAACGCGGCGGGTCCCGGCAGCAACGTCGGCCAGGCCATCGTCTGGCTCTTCTCGGCAGAGATCCTGAACACCGCCTGGCAGCGCACCGGAGAGCCGCGCTACTTCCGCGCCATGGAAGACCGCGCCCGCAAGCTGCTCGTCCTCGACCCGAAGTTCACGGACGACGTCGCGGTGCGCCTCGACTTCTTCGGACGCGTCTTCCCTCTCAAGGATTACCCCGCCCAAGCGAAGAAGGCCGCTGACGCGGAGACCGCCGCTGGCGGTCAGCCGAAGGGCAATCCTGACGAAGCCGCCGCCTTCGTGGAGAAGGTCCAGGCTCAGCTCAATGCTGACGAAGCCCGTCTCCGCGCCATCCAGAACGCCGACGGAACCTGGGGCTTCAATCCCGGATCATCGCGGGATGGCGGAAAGACCTGGCGCGCGGCCAACACGGACTCCGATCCCGCCCCCACCGCCCTGGCCATCAGCGGTCTCAACGCCGTCGGCTTCGGCAAGAGCGATCCTTCCATCGCGAAGGGCGTGCAGGCGCTGCTCCGCAACCAGGACCCGGATGGGCGCTGGAACAAGGCGGCCATCACCGGCTTCGTGACCACGGCCTATGCCATCCGCGCGCTGGCCAACCTCTATCCGCAGACCAACCGCGTTCCCGGCCCCGGCTCGTTCCGTCCGCAGCCTGGCGAAGGGACGCTGGAAGCGGTGAAGCGGGTGCAGGCCGCCGCGCTCACCGCGGACCCGCAGTTCACGTCGATCCTGCTCCAGGCGGCGAAGCATCCGAACACCACCGTCAGATGGTGGGCGATGGTGGGGCTGGGCTACGGGCATCAGCCTGAGGCCGTCCCGGCCCTGATGGCCGCGCTCAAGGAGCGGGCAAAGCCGGTGCGCGAGGCCGCGACCTGGGCGCTCAAGCAGACGCTGCTGGACGACCACGGCTGGCCCGCCGTCTTGGCCGCTGCCGAGAAGGGCGACGATTACACCCGCGAAGCCGTGCTCCAGGCGCTCAACATGCGCGCGGATGCGGTGATGCCGCAGTCGAAGGTCGACTGGGATCGCCTCACGGCCACCTTCGACCGCGCCATGAACGATGACCCGCACCCGGCGGTCCGCGCGTGGGCCAGCAAGGCCGCGTGGCAATGGTGGATCTGGAACCCGCCGGTGCGCCAGGCGGTGAACGCCTCATGGGTTCGCCTCATGGAACGCCCCGAGCAGAACGCGCTGGTGGAGCACACCACGCGCTACAGCAGCCAGGCCCTCTTCGTCGCCAACGGGCACAAGGCGAACGGCTCCAGCCAGCACCAGTACAAGGAGTTGGGCACGCTCTTCGATACCCTTCGGGGCCGGATGGAGAAGGCCGATCCGATCACCAAGAGCCTGATGGCGCGACGGCTGGTGGGCGTGGCCGGCACCTTCTACCAGACCGCCGGCGGTGACGGCGGCCCCGGTCAGATGGGCTACACCACGCCCGGTGCCGGTGCCCTCTTTGGACAGGCCGTGGTGGTCTATCTCCGGGAAGCGCAGCCCACCGGAGAGAAGAAGGCGATCCTGGCAGGTCTGGAAGGCGCGGCCAACGTGCCTCACGGTCCGCTTCAGGAGTACCTGATCGACTACACCCTGAAGGCGCCCGAGGATCTGCGCCAGGCCGCCGCCGCCGCGATCTCGGATCCCCGCAGCGCCATGCTGCAGGCCGCGACCGAGCTGGTCGGCCCGCTCATCGACCAGGTGAAGCGGGGGGCCAATGAGCCGAGCCGTCGCGCATCTCTGTCGGACCCGGTCATCAAGCTGTTCGGTGCCGTCAATTGGGTGATCCCCAAGGACGAGGAGCAGCAGCGCCACTTCTTCGACCTGATCATCCCCCGCTTCGACGCCTACTACAGCCCGCAGCAGATGTCTTCGGAGAGCGACGCGGGACGGCGCGGGGAGATGGAGCGGCAGATGAACGCCTCCTGGTACCTCGCCGACAAGCTGGGCGAAGTGCTGGCGAGCAACCCGGACCTCCGGCAGGAGATCGTCTTCCGGAAGTACTTCCCGGGAACGTTCAAGAACCCGCTGGAGCAGCACTTCTGGATCCGCAGCGTGCCGTGGCTCCTGGAGTTCAAGCACGCCATGCCCACCGTAACCCCGGCGGCCAACGAAAGGGCGGATGCTGGACGGCCGGTGGTCGCTCTAGAGCAGGCTCAACCGGTCCAGCCGGGCAAGCAGCCCTTGCAGCCGCAGAAGGTCGATCAGGGTCTGGTGGTCAAGGACCAGGCGCTCCAGCTCTTCCTGGACGCCCTGAAGCCGGACGCGCTGCCGCAGACCCGCGCCGCCGCCGTCCGCTCGTCGAATGCCACTTCGGTCCGCCGCAACCCGGAGGTCCTCAAGGCGCTGCGTGACCTCCTCACCTGGGAGAAGGACGAGCAGCTCCGCAAGGTCGCGGAGAACGTGGTCAAGCAGGGCTCCGACCGCTTCGTGCCGGAGTTGGTTGACGCGCTCAAGGCGGAGAAGAAGCCGGGAGCATGGCTGTCGGCGGACGGCAAGGTGAACCCCAAGTTTCTGGAAGACTTCACTTACTTCCGCGACTACGTGGTGCCGGAGCTGGTCCGCGTGAAGCGCAACGACCAGATGGCGTGCACGGGATGCCATGGTATTCCCGGCCGCGTTCCCTCGCTCTTCCTGCGCCCGGCGGATGAGTACGGCTACCAGAGCGTTTCCGATCTGCTCTTCAATTACCGGGAGAGCCAGGCGCGGATCAACCTGAAGGACCTGGACCGGAGCAAGATGCTGCGCAAGCCGCTCAACATCCAGGATGGCCAGGAAGACGGCCACCAGGGCGGTCGCCGCTGGCTGCCGCAGGACGAGGGCTACCTGGTGCTCAAGGGCTGGGTCCACAACCAGCCCAAGATCCTCGCGGAAGTCACGTCTGCCAGCGCCAGCATTCCACCCATCCCCGACATCCACGGACGGCGGAGCGCGGCGCTGCCGGCAGTGCGGACCTGGGAGCCGATGGCACGCGTATGGGAGCCGGATTGGAGCCCGATGGGAATGCCTTCCCAGCCGCGCCGGACCTCACCCATCCCAGCGGCGGGTCACCCAGCGCGCGCTGGAACACCGATGGTTTCCGCAACCGACCCGGCGATGGACCCAATGATGGACCCAGCGCTTAAGATCTGGGACCCGGATTGGACCCCAGCGATCAAGCCGCCCACTCCGGATGGGATGGCAACTAGGCCAGGATTGGGCTGAGTAGGTCGGAAGGAATGGATCATAGATGGGCCGGCGAGACCACTCGCCGGCCCATTCATGATCAGTCCTCACTCTGAGTGGTGGCTGTGTAGTGAGGTAGTTCGGATGAGCAGCACAACCCTTTTGGAGAGGCCGCCGACCGTTGAGCCTTTCGAGATCGGAAACGCGGGCGGGCGCCGCCGATGGCGTTGGACCCTGGACCAGGCACTTAGGCTCGCTGACCTGGGTCTCCTGCCGCCCGACTTCCGGTTCGAACTGATTGACGGGGAGCTAATCGAGATCATGGCCACCGGGCCTCGCCACGAGTTCATCGTCTTGGCCGTTGCCGAGGCACTGCGGCACCTCGTTCCGGCAGAGTTTCACGTCCGGCCCGAAAAATCGGTCGTCATAAGTTCCACCACAGTTCCACTGCCAGACTTCTCCGTGGTGAAAGGGAGCCGGCGGGACTACCGGGACCGCCATCCCGGTCCGCAGGACGTGGTCCTGATCATTGAGGTATCCGACTCCACCCTCCCCTATGATCGCTCCGTCAAGGCCGCGCTCTACGCGGCGGCGGGCATTCCGGAATACTGGGTTGTGAACCTGGCCGAGGAGTGCGTTGAGGTCTTCCGTGATCCTGCCGAGGGAGCCTACGGCTCCGCGAAGGTAATGCGCACCGGAGAGATGCTCTTCGCGCTGGAAATGCCGAGACACCCCGTTGCCGTGAGTATCCTGCTGGGCGAGGGGCAGGAGGATGCGTTGGACACGGCATGAGCATCCCCGCGACCCGCTTGCATGAACTCGCCGAGTACCTCGCCTCGGAAGAGGCTTCCGAGACACGTCACGAGTTCTATCGGGGCCGCGTTTACGCTATGGCCGGCGCATCGCCGGACCACGTGTCGATTGCGACCTATCTGGCGGCAGCTCTTGTTTCCCGACTGCGCGGGTCCGATTGCCGGGTGTTCTCGACTGACCTGCGGGTGAGGACGGGGCCGGACGGGCTTTACTGCTATCCGGACGTCGGCGTAGTCTGCTGCGAGCCCGTCTATGCTGACGATGCGCCTAGCACCCTCACCAACCCGCGCGTCCTGATCGAAGTGCTCTCGAATTCCACGGCAGCCTACGACAGCACGACCAAGTACGCGTTCTACACGGCCATTCCATCGCTGGCGGAGTACTTGCTGGTTGCGCAGGATCGCGCGGTGGTCAAGCAGCATGTGCGGCAGGCAGATGGCTCGTGGAAGGTGGCTGTTTACGTGGGGCTTGGTGCCGGGGTGGAGTTCACATCTCTCGGCGTGACGGTGCCGATGAGTGAAATCTATGAGGCGGTCACCCTACCCACGGACTATCCGCAGCCCGCCGGTGATGCGGGATAGGCTATCCGGTTGGACAGTCGCCGTATCCTGAAAGCATGACTGATTCTCCGAAGGAGACGTGATGGCGCATTCCGCTGAAGACAACCCGCTTGCCAGGGCGATCTCCGAGGCCGTGGCCTTCACGTATGACCGCGTTTATGTCCACCGGACGGACGTCCTCCGGCAGGCCGCTGAGCGGGGTTACCCGGGCTGGACCTGGGAGGACTACCAGCAGAAGGCCTCCGGGAAGCTGATGGACGAGATCGCGGAGCACTATGTCCGTGTGACCAAGATCACCGTGGCCGGCGCGGGTGCCCTGGCGGGAATCGGAGGGCTGCCGGCGATCCTTCCGGATGCGCTCCAGTTCATCGCCATGACGCTGCGGATGACCACCGGCGTGGCCGCGGCCTACGGCTTCGATCCCGACCCCGACTCCCGATCGGGGCAGACGCGCGGCCTGGTGCTTCAGGCGTACCTAAACGCCAACCTGGGTGCTTCCGCCTACCGGACCGGCGGCTCCGTCACCTTGAGCACGGCGGCCAAGCTGCTGCGCCACGCCACTACCCGCGCCAACTGGATCCTCGACCTGCTCCTGCTGTTGGGACGTGTGATCGGGTTGCGGATCACGCGGCAGGGGATCCTGCGCACCATCCCGTTCGTGGCGTCCGGGACGAACGCGGGGTTCAACTGGTACTTCGCCCGGCAGATCGCACGGTCCGCCAAGGAAGAGTTCCGGCAGTTCCGCGAGGACCTCTGGCGCGGCAAGCACCGCGACGATCCGGACTTCGATGGCCTGGGCGGACGCCAATCGCCGGCAGCATGAACCAAAGAAAGGCCCTCCCCGCGACGAGGTGGGCCTTTCCCAATTCAGCTTCTGGCGGGTCCGCTTACGGCACCAGGCCGCGGGGTTCGGTGCGGCCGGCGTACCAACCCCCCTGCGCGCCGATCTGGTAGAGCTTGATTGCCTTGCCGGGCTGGCCGGTGGTGGAGAGCTGCGTGGTGCTGGTGCCGGTCTCCCTCGTCGGAATCGCCTTGGAGTGGCCATCCGCAAAGTTTACCGCAAAGGTGAGGCTGTGCCGTCCCTGCGCCGGCTGGTTGCCGACCGCGTCCACGTTGCCGTCGTAGTGCATGATCGTCTCTGACGGCTTCTGGATGGCCGCCATCGACATTGAGCCCTGGCCGGCGAATCCGTCCAGGAAGAGGTCCTTGTTGACGCCGTAGGAGACGTAGCGCGGGTTGCCGGCGCAAGTGGAGCCAAACCCGGCGAACATCGCCTGGAGGTCCATCGCCTGGCGGTCCGAGGGGCACTGGACGATGCCTTCATTCTTCACGTAGGGCATCACCATCCCGAAGTACAGGTTGACGCAGGTCCCGGCGAAGTAGGCCGACTGCGGATACTGCTCGTCGTAGTCCTGCACGTACATCAGCGTGGCCGTGGCGTACTGCCGGGTGTTACTGAGGCAGCTCGTCTTCCGGGCCGCCTCGCGGGCCTGCGCGAAGACGGGGAAGAGGATGGCGGCCAGGATGGCGATGATGGCGATCACCACGAGCAGCTCAATGAGGGTGAAGCCGCGTCGGAGCGATGAGAGGCGTGCTCGAAGAGGGAGCATTCGGTCTATCTCCAGAAAGTTCGGTAAAGGAAAAGATTGCGTTTGACTGGCTCTATTCTATACGAGCGAGCCAGACGGAAGGTCAGTCCAAAAGTGCCGCCTGCGGGCGGTGAGAGGCACTGCGGGTGCTTCCGCTCCTCACTATGACGGTGGGCAAGGAGACCTGTTCCGGGTGGAGCGCTAGCTGCACGGTTGCCGTTTTGCAGAGCGTGAAGGCGAGCAAGCAGCCCCACACGCAGGTCACTCGTCGAAATCGAATTCCATCGTGCCGATGCGGACGGTGTCTCCATCCTCGGCGCCCGCGTCCCGGAGGGCGTCCACCACGCCTAGGTTCTCCAGGATGCGCTGGAACCGGACCACGCCCGCGTCGCTGTTCATGTCCGTGATGTTGACCAGCCGCTCCACGCCGCGCCCGTGCACCACGTAGAGGCCTTCGGCTTCCTTGCCGACCGACCATTCGTCCTTGCGCGGAGCCTTGATGTGCGCCACCGGTACCGTGGCCTCGGACTTCAGCGTCTCGATGGGGATGCGGTCCAACTCCTCGCCGAGAGCGTACACCAGCTCCCGGAGGCCGACGCCGTTGAGGGCGGAGATCTCGAAGACGCGGAAGCCCTGCTCTTCCAGCTCAGCGCGCAATTCCGGCATGATCCCTGCGGAATCCGGCATGTCGGCCTTATTGAGGGCGACGAGCTGCTTCAGGTTGGCCAGCCGGTCACTGTAAGCGGAGAGCTCCTGGTTGACGACCGCGAAGTCCTCGCGCGCGTTCCGCATGGTGAGACCGGACACGTCCAAAACATGGACCAGCAGCCGGGTGCGCTCCACATGCCGCAGGAACTGGTGCCCCAGGCCCGCGCCATCGCTCGCGCCTTCGATGAGGCCGGGGATGTCCGCCATGACAAAGGATCTGCCCGGCTCCACCTGGACCACGCCCAGGTTGGGCACCAGCGTAGTGAACGGGTAATCGGCGATCTTCGGCTTGGCGGCGGAGACGCGGGAGACGAGGGTCGACTTGCCGACGTTGGGGAAGCCGATGAGGCCCACGTCCGCCAGCAGCTTCAGCTCCAGGCGCAGGTCGAAGCTCTCGCCGGGGTCTCCCAACTCGCAAAAGCGGGGGACCTGGTGGGTGGAGGAGACGAAGTGCGAGTTGCCGCGCCCGCCCTTGCCGCCCTTAGCGAGCACTTCCTTCTGGCCGGTGCGGACGACGTCCACGATCAGCTCACCGGTCTGGTCGTTGAACACCTGGGTGCCGACCGGTAGCCGGAGCTCGATGTTGCCGCCGTTCTTCCCGAACTTGTTGTTCCCGCCGCCGTTGCCCCCCTTGGGCGCCTTGTACTCACGGACCAAGCGGAAATCGAGCAACGTGGTGAGATTTGAGTCACCGTAGACGATGACGCTGCCGCCCCGGCCACCATCCCCGCCGTCCGGCCCACCGCGCGGGACGTGCTTTTCCCGCCGGAAGGAGACGCAGCCGTCTCCGCCCTTCCCAGCGGCAATATTGATCCTTACTTCGTCAACGAACATGGTGGCGTGTCCGGTCGGTCACTTGTGGATTTCGGTGCGGGCAAATCGCGGCGTACTGCGCTACCCCCCGGGGGAGAGAGACAGAGAGACCTCTGTCGTAGCGGAAAATGCACGAAGGGGACGGGACATTCCTACCCTTCCGGGCGGCGTCCCATCCCCTTCAATTCCGTGGGCCGAACCGACTACGCGGCGGCTGCCTCAAGCTCCGGGGCGGCTGCCGTCGTTGCGTCGACGGCGGCTTCGGCAGCGGCGGCTTCGGCGAGCACCGGGTAGATGGAGACGCGGCGGCTGGCCTTGTGACCTTCCATGGTCACCTTGCCCGCCACGAGCGCGTAAAGAGTGTGGTCCTTGCCCACGCCGACGTTCTTGCCCGGCTTCATGGCGGTGCCACGCTGGCGGACGATGATGGAGCCGGCGGTCACCACGTGACCCGCGTATTCCTTGACGCCGAGGCGCTGCGCGTTGCTGTCCCGTCCGTTGCGGGAGCTTCCTACGCCTTTTTTATGTGCCATTGATCTGAACTCCTTGCGGAAACTTGGGGCCGGTCATCCGATGCGCCAGCAGTGAACCAGAGGATGCTGTGACCGAACGCGGCACAAGGCCGCTGCCTATGCTGGATGGAAGCAGGCGTGCCTACGCGCTGATGTTCTGGATGAGGAGCTCGGTGAAGTACTGGCGGTGGCCGTAGCGCTTGCGCTGGTTCTTCTTCGCCTTGAAGTGGAAGCCGTTGATTTTTTTGCCCTTGCCCTGGCGGACAACCTTGGCCGTCACACTGGCACCGTCCACATAGGGAGCGCCCACGCGCACGCTTCCGTCTCCGCTCACCAGGAGGACCCGGTCCAGGGTCACCTCGGTGCCGACTTCCGCATCGAGCTTCTCCACGCGAAGCGTGTCCTTCTCGGCCACGCGGTACTGTTTCCCACCGGTCTCAACGATCACGTTCATCGATCTTGTTCCAAGTCTGACCCACTCTTCGCGCCGGCGGATGGACCGCGCGGATGAACGGATCGTCAAATCGTGGCCAGGCCGGGCAGCCCGCCATCCCAGAGGAGAGCCCAAGTGAGCCGCCAGTTGGGATGCTCTTCAGGCTCGGCTTTCGGGTAGCCTTTTGGCCTAGCTCAAAGCACGCAACTCTATCAAATGGGTCTTGCCCTGTCAAACGTGTCGCAGGCGTGGGGTGGGTTCCTGGATTTGGGCAACCTCAGCAATTCTCACGAACAAGCCGGTAGCCTAGCGCCTAGTGCGCGTGGTTCGCAGGAGACCGCAGGGGGGCCATCCACCTGGCTGGACGTGGCGCGTCCCCCTTGGGAGCACGGTAGACCCACGGCCACAA
>JANPLG010000062.1:0-2185 GCA_031426395.1 Actinomycetes bacterium | reverse complement strand
GCTTCCCTACGGCTCGATTATCCCCCGACCCGCCGCTCGCGTCACTCCGTTCATCTCCCCGTATAAGGTTGAGCGCTGCCTCCCACCTCAGCCGCGTGGGCGCAGGAACCGCTGGGGCAGAAAGTCACGCGCCGCCATCGGGTAGGCGCCGTGGAGAATCCATCCGGCGACCAGCTCCCCGGTGGCCGGGCTGAGCAGCACTCCGTTCCGGTAGTGGCCCGCCGCTAGGACCAGCCCGTTCAGCCCAGGAACCGGGCCGATCATCGGGAGGTGGTCCGGGGTGTCCGGGCGCAGTCCAGCCCACGCTCTGACGAATGCGCACTCCGAGAGCGCGGGAGCGAGACGTTGCGCGGCGGTCAGCAGCCGGGTCAACGCAGAGGCCGTGGTCCGGCAGTCGAAGCCGGCCCGCTCTTCGGTTGCGCCAGCGATGACCGTGCCATCCAGCTTGGAGACGAGGTAGATCTCGTTGCTCCACAGGATCGACCGGAACGAGGGGCGTGGCTGCTCCAACGCCAGGATCTGGCCGCGAACCGGCTCAACGGGGAACTCCATGCGGACCCACGGCGCGCAGAGGCCGGTCCACGCCCCGGTGCAAAGGACGACAGTGCCGGCTCCCAGGTCGCCGCGATCCGTGCGGAGGCCGAGGATGCGGTCCCCATTCGAGATCAAGCCCTGCGCGACCACACCCGTTCGGATGCGGACACCGTGTGATGCCGCCGCCTGCGCGTAGGCCCGCGTGAGGTAGGGGCTGTAGACGTGGCCCTCAAGCGGCGACCAGAGCGCCCCGAAACCCTGCGCGGTGATGTGGGGCTCACGCTCACGCGCCGAAGCGTGGTCCATCCATTCCAGACCATAGGCTGAAAGCCGCCGGGCCTGCGCCTGCAAGTGGGCGGCTTCGGTCTCGGTGAAAGCTACGCGCGTGAGGCCGGATGGCACGTACTGCGGGTCAACTCCGGCGCGGTCCCTAAGCTCCGCCGCAAGTTCCGGCATCCTCTGGAGACTGCTTAGCGCGAACTCGAAGAAAGCGCCCTCGCCGGTCGACTCGGAAATGGGAGCAAGCATTCCGGCGGCGGCTCCCGAGGCATGCGCGGCAATCCCGTCTCGCTCCACCAGTGTTACACTGGCTCCCTCGCGGGCCAGATGGTAGGCAATCGAGCAGCCGATCACGCCCCCGCCCACCACCACCACGTCCGAATTGCTCATTACTGGCGTCCCGCCCTACTCATTACCTGCGATGCTCCCGGTTAGCCGCCACCGACCATATGCACGATCTCAAGAGAATCGCCGTCCTTGAGCGGAGTCTCGGCGTAGCGTTCTTTCCGGATGATCTCGCCGTTGTGCTCCACGACGATCATCCGGTGCACGCCGAGCTGCGTGAGGTACTCCTCAACGGTCGCCACGCCCTCGACCACCAACTCATCGCCGTTCACCCTGAGCCGCATCTGCGCTTACTCCTCAACCGATGTGACCGGCGGCGTTTCAAGGACCGGACCAAGTGCCTCCGCAGCCGCGCGAGGATCTTCCGCCAGGCCGATCGCACTGATCACCGCGATGCCGGAGGCACCCGCATCGACGCAGGCCTGGAAGTTGTCCGCTGAAATGCCACCGACAGCAACGACGGGAATAGTGAGTCGGTTGGCTACGTTGCGCACCAACTCCGGGCCGGCCGCTGGTATCTCCGGGTGCGTACTGCTGGGGAAGACGGTTCCGATCACCACGTAGTCAGCGCCGTCCTGCTCTGCCTGGCGGGCCGCGCCCACCGTATGGACCGACTTCCCGACCAGCATCGAACGGGGAAGCAGCGCACGCACCGGCCCGACGGGCAGCCCGCCCTCGGTGAGGTGGACGCCGTCCGCGCCGCACAGGAGAGCCACGTCAACTCGGTCGTTGATGAGCAGGAGCGCGCGCGTCCCGCACACTCCCCTCAGCTGCCGCGCGAGGGAGAGGAGCGTCCCGGCGGGAAGGTCCTTCTCCCGCAATTGGACAGCGTTCACTCCCCCATCGATCGCCTCCGCGACGATACTGGGCAGCGGCCGGCCAGCGGTGCGCGTGCGGTCCGTGATGAACATCAGAAGCCGCCGCGGCCAGACACCTCGCGGGTCCCCGGTCCCCGGTGGGTGCGGGGACCCGCCCCCGTCAACCGCCCCCACGTGCGCACCGAAGGGCCGATACAGAGGCTCGTCAC
>JANPLG010000061.1:0-8714 GCA_031426395.1 Actinomycetes bacterium | reverse complement strand
CGCCCGGGATGACACCTCGTCCTCGGCCATGCTCGCGCCGTGAGACATGATCGCGTACTGATCGGCGATGTAGGCGTAGCCGTGGACGGAGACGGCGGTGGTGTGCAGCTTGCCCTCCAGCGCCCACCGGTTGAGCGTCTCAATGTCCCGGAGGATGTGCTCAAACTCGTAGCCCTCCTCGTCCACCTTGTGGTGAGCGAGGGCGTAGAACATGAAGGCGTCGTCGGAGTCGGGGCTGTGGCCGAGGGTGATTTTCATAGGTGTAAAGTCTCTTTCCCTGCAAAAAGCTTCTTAATCCTAATCCTACTCCTAATCCTAATATTACTCCCGGCTACCCAATCGCCAGAGTTGACCGCATTCGCTGCGGGCATTCCCTCGTTGAATGGCCTTTTCGAGCGGCGATGGATACATCCGTTCGAGCGTAAAGGACGCTTTCTGCGGGAGGTTTTCTGAGTAGGATTAGGATTAAGATTAGGATTAGGAACTGTATTTCATGGCGGTAATTACGTCCGGCAGCCATTCCGCTTCGGCCCCAAGCGTAGTTTCCGGGCCATGTCCGGGACAGACCCTCGTTTCGGGGGGCAACGCCAGCAACCGGGTGAGGCTGTGAGCCATGGCCACCGGGTCCGCGCCGGGAAGATCGATGCGGCCGTAGCCGCCCTGAAAGAGGAGGTCGCCCCCCAGCACGGTGGCTTGGGCGGCGCAGTGGAGGATGACGTGGCCGGGAGCGTGGCCGGGAACGTGCCAGACATCCCAGCGATCCTGCCCAAGGGTTAGCTCATCCCCCTCCGCGAGTGGCTGGCTGATGGTCACCTTCGGCATCGGGTACGGGAGGCCGAAGAGGGCCGTCTGTTCCAGCGAGAGGAGGCGCTCATCCGCCGGGTGGAGGGCTATGGGAATTCCCTGCTCCTGGTACCGCTCCGCGTCGAGGACGTGGTCGAAGTGCCCGTGGGTGAGAATGAGCCGGGTGAGGTTGAGCTTGCGGCTCCGGACCCACTGGTCGACGAGGCGCCACGTCTCCAGGGGAGCGTCAATGGCCCATGCCTCGCGGGTGGCCTCATCCCATACCAGGTAGGCGTGCGTGTCCACCGGCGGTCCGGTCCAGCGCTTGATCTCCACGACAACTCCCGCTGCCGGCTCCGGCCGGCTACTGCGGGATTCTATCACGCGTCATTTGCCTGTCTTCGCCGTCCCGCTCGGGAGGACGTCCGGTGCCGCACCCGCGAACGCACACGCCGGGGTGGATGCCCGACGGCAAAGTGGCCGCCGTCCCGGCCACGGCACGTAGGGCGGGCGCTCCGTCGCCGCCTCGCCCTCGTGCCGGTACACCTCGTGCCAGGCGGGACCAGCCCAGGACGCTAGCGCGGCGCACCTGTCGATGACGGCTCCTTCACCGGAGGCGAGGCGGGCAGGGACGCCCCGCCCTACCTTCGGCCAACCGCAATCCGCAATTGTACGTCCGATCAACTACCCGTGATCAGGCGGAAGGCCTCTGCGTAGGACTCCGGGTTGCCGATATCGAGGCGCTGTTGCCCGACGCCCAGCCGCACTCCCAGAACGGTGCGCCCCTGACCCGCCAGCCAGCTCATCGCTTCGGTGAGCTCGAACTCGCCCGAAGCGTTGCGGCCGACCGCCCGGATGGCGGCAAAGATCTCCGGAGAGAAGACGTAGCGGGCGGTGATCGCGAGGTTGCTCGGCGCCTGCCCCAGCGGTGGCTTCTCGACGATCCGTCGGACGCGGAACACCGGGGCCTCCGCTTCGGAGGGATCAACCGGGTCGAACACGCCGTAGCGGCTGATCCGCTCCCCGGGCACCACCTGGGCGGCGACCGTCGCCACCGCGCCATGCTCCAGGTGCGCGGCGATCATCCGGGCCATGAGCGATTCCTCGCCGCCGTGGATCACAGTGTCGCCGAGGGCCACCACGAAGGGATCGCTGCCGACGAATCCCTCGCCGTGGAGGATGGCATGGGCCAGGCCGCCCTGCTCCACCTGGTTGGCGAAGTAGACCTGGCGGGATGCGATGCCTGTATCCGGGTCAATTGGACACGCCGTCTCCTCCCCCACCGCAAAGAGGGCGGTCTTGCGGCGGTTGAGGACCACGAGCAAGCTGGTGAGTCCTGCGGCATCGCATTCGTCAACCACGTGCTGGAGGACGACGCGATCGCCGAGCGGGAGCATCTCCTTCGGCATCAGATTGGTCAGCGGGCGAAGCCGGGTGCCAAGGCCGCCAGCGGGAAGGATGGCTTTGCGGATCATGAGGGTCAAGCGGGAGGAACCGCCAAGACGCCGAGAGCGCCAAGGGGAAAGCAGAGGAGAGGGGAGGAACAAGGTTTGCGGCGTGCGGAGGTAGGTCACCTCCAAACACCGGCCAACGGCGGTGGCGTGTCGGCTGCAACTTCCGGCATCGGCGCGCATCCCACGCACCATTCATCTTGGGACCTCGGTCGTTCGGCGTCAATTCCGGTCCGCAGTATCGATCCAGGGCATTCCTGAACCTTCAGCGGTTGGCCCGGTATAGTAGGTTACTCAATCCGCCGCTACGCACGGCCCAACCCAGCATCCGGATAGCGCCCGCTACGGCGACTTCCCAGAGGGAGTTCCCTCATGCCCAATGCCCTGAGGCCCGGTGCTTACCGGTGCCCCGCCCTCGCCGCCATCATTGCATCGTGCGGAACCCTCCTCACTGCGTGGAGTGCGGGCGAACTCGCCGCGTCCCAAGCGCCACGACCAGCCGCGCAACAAGGGGTTCCAAAGGGTCCGGGATCGACCGGTCCCGAGGCGAAAGTCAACGGCTACCGGGTCGCCGTGGAGCGGGTCCAGGAGAACGAGAACTTCTGGCTGGAGTTCGATGGCGGTCCCGCGAAGGTGGCGGGCCGCAACACGCTCTCCCTCTTCCTCGCCGTCCGCCCACCCCGCCGGGAGATGGCGGCGAACATTGAAGGACTCGACAGCCGCTTCGTTGCCTTCACCGAGACGAACCGGCCGGTCACCTTCCAACCCTACATGCCAGACGACGCCGATCCGCTGGTTACGGGCGTCTGGCGCACATGCCTCGTTGCCTCAGATCTAGACACCACCGTGGCCAGCCTCAAGAGAATCCAGGGAGAGCTGCTGGTCTATCCCAAGGCAAAGATTGTCACCACCGACTTCCCGCTGAACGGCAAATACCCGCAGAGCACCGTCGGGGACGGACTGAAGGTGACCCTGAAGCAGGTGACCCTCCGGCCGAGCGTCCTCACAGCAATCATGGCCGTTGAATGGACCGGCCCCGCCAGCCTCGCGAGGGTCAGCTCGGACGCGATGTACGGGATCACGGGCATCAGCCGCGCTGACACCACCCAGCTTCCGAACGGCGGGGGTAGCTCCAGTTCCTCGACCCGTGGCGCGGTGACGACCCGCGAGTATAAAGTGACGTTCCTCGACATGCGGGAGGTGCCTGCAAAGCTCCGCTTCAAACGTCTTCCGCTCCGGTGCGGTGCAGAAGCTCGCCTTCAACCTTGGTGATCTGGCCCTACCGGATACCGTTCCGGCGGGCACAGGTGGTCCAGGCAATGCCTCCCTCGACGGTCCGCTCCAGCCGATTCACCCGATGCATTCGGCCGTCGGCGCGACACTGGTGCTTGCAGGCGGTGCCGGGATGGAGGTTGGGTCAGGGCCGGAGGACGGTCCGCTGCCCGTCGGCCTTTCCCGCCGCGAGGGCAATGAGTGGGGTCCGTGGCGCTGGATCGACGTTCCCCCGGACAAGGGGGTGCTTCGCATTCGCCGCGTGCTTCCCGGCAAGTACCGGGTGGTGGTGGCTACCGGTGGCGGTCCCCAGGAAGTCGACCTAGTTGCCGGGCGAGAGACCCGCCTCTCCTTCACCCGCGCGGAACGCCCGTAACGGTCGACCGCCGCTGACGTAGACATCACGAGAATGACGAGGACCTTTCGTGGCAATCCGCATTCCTCAATCGATAGTCCCCACACTGCTGCTCCCGGTGGTCACGATTCTTGGCGTCAGCGCCGTGGCCGCTCCGGATGAGGTGCCACAGCCCAAAACACAGGTCGGCCCCTACACCATCACCATCGACCGCATCAGCCAGAACCGGCAGCTCGGCACGGTCTACGGGCTCCCCGCCGGTAAGCAGGGGCCACCACTTCAGCCATTTCGCCGGGTGCAGGTACAGCTTTCAGTGAAGGCTGCGAACCAGAACGCGGCCAGCGGCCTCGCGACCTTCTCCCTCGGCGCTGTTTCCGTGATGTCGGGTGGGCGGTCGCAGACGCTCAACTATACGGGCGGGCCGCTGGAAGCCAGTGGCGACTCCGCTACCCTTCGCGCCTATCTCTATCTCTCCCAGTTTCCGGCGGAAGCACCCGAGATCCGGGCCCTGGAAGGCGAGATCGTCAGCTACGAGCGCGCCGCCGAGTTGGACCTCAACGTCCCGCTGACGGGCAAGAGCCTGCCACTGGTCCACCAGCAGGACGGGGTCACGACCACGGTCCGCGAGATTGTCACGGATGCCGGGATCGCAAAGGTGGCGGTGACCGTTGACGCGCCGTCCGGGATTCTGGTGTGCGGCGTCACTGACGGCACCTATGGTGTCTCGATGACCACCACCGAGGGGCGGGTCGCGCCGAATGTGGGGGGCACGCTAACCCAGAACCGACCCAATACCGCCGAGTACCGGGTCGCCTTCCAAAACGTCCGCTCCGCCCCGGCGTCCATCCGCGTGCGCGTCCTGCACCGGGCTGGCCAGCGCAAGGTATTTCCCTTCCGCCTGGAGCGGATTCCCATCCCGGCCCGTGCGCCCGCTCCCGCCCCTGTTGCCTCCCCGATTGCCTCCCCGATTGCCTCCCCCATTGATGGTCAGGGCGGCAAGAAGTAGCATCAGGAGTCCCGCCACCAGGAACGCGGCTCCAATGGCGAGGTTGCGGCGATTACGCTCCTTTGCGAAGGCAAGCGTCTCCTCGGCGGCCTGGCAGTGCTCGAGATACTCCCGGATTAACGCATCGACCCGAACCGGTCCTGGGGTGTCCTCTCCCGGTGCGAGTGCGAGCAAGTTCAAAGCTTGCGCCACCTCTGCGGCAATCGGCATCGCCTCCTGCGCTGTCTCTGCGGAGGAGAGCGAGGGCAGCACCATCGCCAGCCCCGTATCTTCGAAATCGGCGAGTGCATCACCCGCTTGAGCCGACTCCCCCTCTTCGGCAGCGGCTTCCTGGAACCGGAAACCGAACTCTACGCCGGAGAGCGGGTTCCGGTATCGGTACCAGACGGTGCCCGGCTCTTCGCCCTCGCCCGCAGACGCGCCGTCAGCGGATGAGTCGCGTTCGATACGGGGTTGCCGGGTGAGGTAAGGTTCTACCTCTTCCAGAATGAGGGTTGGCTCACCGCTCCGTCGCCAGAACTGAACTGTCCAGCTCAAACTCATCTCTCCCTTGGCGGCAGCGCCCCTGCGTCCGCATCCCCACCGGCAACACTCCACGCGGCATGGTACCATGACGCGTGCCGCTGATCTCAGCGTGCGACGGAGCTATTGATGGCACGGGCAATTGCCGTTCTAACCTTGATTGTGGTTTGCAGCGTCGCGTTTGTGCTGCTGATGTTGACGCGTCAGACGCCGGCCGCCCCCTCCGCGCGCCGGACGGGTGCCTCCCCGCCGCTCGAGATGCGGGAGGACGGGACACTTTACTCGGTCGGGCTGCAGGTCTCCCGGCTCGAGGACCGCATCGTGGACCAGGAGAAGCGGGCGGTCAAGGTGCAGGAAGACCTCGGAACGGTCCGCAAGGAACGGGATACTCTCGCGGGGCAGGTGGCCTCGCTGCAGGAGGAGGTCCGCCGCCTGCGCAGGCAGATCAGCGAGCCGCGCCCGGTAACCCCCGCACCGATCACCAATGCGCCCCCCGCGAACGTCCCCACCAACGCGCCCGTTACCCCCGTGATCCCGCCTCCCGAAGGTGGAATCCCCTAACAGAGTAGTTTCATCGCTAAGCGGGAGCGGAGGACAGGAACCGGCCACGGTCGTTGCACGCACTGAATCTCGCGCA
Source organism: Actinomycetes bacterium (assembly GCA_031426395.1). GTDB lineage: Bacteria > Armatimonadota > SYMT01 > SYMT01 > SYMT01 > JANPLG01. The sequence goes on along the minus strand of JANPLG010000061.1, from coordinate 2,688 downwards.
TTCGCGAGCATTCTGCGTCCGGCAGGATCACCCGGCGTGGCGGTAGAATACCTGAGCGCCACAAATCGGCCCCGAATCACCGCAACGGTTGATTCGTCCGGCCGAGAGAAGCCACTCCGGACATTTCGGGCTTGAGGATCCCCTCCTTCACGGTCGGCATGGAACCGGGGTGCAACCAATCAAAGGCACCTAGATCAGGGTGCCGTTCTTCTTTTGAATGCGGGTCGATTCCTGGGCGTCACCACGCCCGGTGGGTCAGCATGGCTCGCGAGATCCGGGACCGTAACTCAATGAGCAAGTCACAGATCAACCTACAGGACAGCTTCCTCAACCAGCTTCGCAAGGAAGCCATCCCGGTCATCTTGTACCTCACCAGCGGCGTCCAACTTCGGGGCAACGTGCGCGGCTTCGATGCCTTCACCGTGATCCTGGAAGGCCAGGGGAAGCCGCCGCAGCTTGTCTACAAGCACTCCATCGTTTCCGTCGCACCGCAGCGGCATTCCCAGCAACTCATGGCTCTTTGGCCCGGAGCTGAGGAAGGCGGGACTTCCGGCAATTCCAGTCCAGAAGGGCACGGCGCGCCGGAGCCGGAGATGGCGGAGGCGGGACAGGGATGAAGTTCCTGAAGATGCACGGCCTTGGAAACGACTTCATCGTCGTCGATTGCATTGGCGGGCCGCGCCACGAGGAGCTTGACGAGGCGGCGCTACCCCAACTGGCGCAGCGGCTGTGCGACCGACATTTCGGAGTGGGGGCGGACGGCATCCTCCTCGCGCTGCGCGGGGAGCAGGCGGACTTCCGCATGCGCCTGATCAACGGCGACGGCAGCGAGGCAGAGCACTGCGGCAACGGCATCCGCTGCATCGCGCGCTACGTCTTCGACGCCGGCCACACGCAGGCCACGCATTTCTCCATCGAGACGGTGGGCCGCGTGAACCAAATGCAGCTCGCCGTGACGGATGGCGAGGTCACCGGCGTTACCGTTGACATGCTGGCGCCGGTATTTACCCGGGAGCGGATCCCCATGGTGGGGGCACCCGGCACCGAAGCGATTGAGGAAGTGCTGGAAGTGGACGGCCACAGCCTGGCATTCACCGCGGTTTCCATGGGCAACCCGCATGCGGTCACCTTTGTGGAGGACGCGGTGAGCTTCCCAGTCACCACTCTCGGTCCGCTGGTGGAGAACCATCCGGTGTTCCCGCGACGGACCAATACGGAGTTCATCCAGGTGATCGGCCCGGAAGAGCTGCGGATGCGCGTATGGGAACGGGGTGCTGGTGAAACCCTCGCCTGCGGCACGGGCGCTTGCGCCTCGGTGGTCGCCGCAGCGCGCACTGGCCGTGCCTCACGCCGCGCCGTGGTGCATCTCCCTGGCGGCGACCTCCTCATCGACTGGCGGGATGACAACCACGTCTACATGACCGGCCCCGCCACCCCCGTCTTCGCGGGTGAAGTCGACTGACGGAAGTGGACTGTCGGCTGCTGCCACGCCTTCCGCTGCCGGACGGATTCGACCCCAGCTTTCCGCTCTCCGCCACGGAGCCGCTCCTGCTACCGCTGCCGGAAGGCGAGCCACTGGACCTCATGGCTACGCTCCGGTGCGGGCAAGCCTTCCGCTGGCGGCAGGCGGGCGAATACTGGTTCGGCCCGATGGGCCAGTCATCACTTGCGCTATGTCGGGTCCCCAATGGGGTCGAGGCGAGAGCAACGGGAGTTCCTGTGACCGCCGGCGATGCGTGGCGCTTTCTCGGTCTGGACCACGGCCTGCTCCAGCTCAGGCAGCAACTTGCGGGCGACCGATGGGTGGCTGCGTCGATGGACACTGCCCCTGGGCTTCGGCTACTGCGCCAGGACCCGTGGGAGTGCACGGTCAACTTCCTCTGCTCCCAGAACAGCAACATCCCCAAGATCGAGCTCTCCACGGAGCGCGTGGCCCGTACTTACGGCACGGTCCACCGCTGGCCCGAGGGAATTGAGGTCGCCACCCTGCCCCCTCCCGAGCGCCTAGCGAACGTGCCATGCGACGACCTTCGCTCGACCGCGCTGGGCTACCGTTGCCGCTACATGGTCGACAGCGCGGCGATGGTGGCGTCCGGCGAGGTGAAGCTGCCCCAACTTCGCGGCCTACCTTACGCAGAGGCGCTGGCAGAGTTGCTTCGGCTTCCAGGCGTGGGGAGGAAGGTCGCGGACTGCATCCTGCTGTTCGCCATGGATCAGCACGGCGCGTTTCCGGTCGACGTCTGGGTCCGCCGCGTGATCCACGAACTCTACCCAGCGAAGCTTGCCCCCTACCTCCCCGACGCGGCCGAGCGGACGCTCACCGCACTCTCCAGCCGGGAGCACGACGCACTGGTCCGGTTAGCGCGCGACCGCTGGGGCGATCTGGCCGGCTACGCGCAGCAGTACCTCTTCCACGCACGGCGCACGAATCGACTATGATCCCTTAAACTGTGGATTGCGGAGTGCGGAATGCGGATTGCATGCGTAGACGGTTGGCAGGCGCAGGGAACGGCCGCGTGTCTCTCCCTCTCTCAGTGCCGCTATCTGTCCGGTCAATCATGCTGCTCCCCACGGAGCGCGGGCGTCCCGCCCGCACCCACCCACTGAACACCGACAGCGGCATCGGTTCCCCAGCCACCCCGCACCCAAGTCCGCATTCCGCATTCCGCACTCCGCATTCCGCACTCC
>JANPLG010000060.1:0-7369 GCA_031426395.1 Actinomycetes bacterium | reverse complement strand
CTTCCAGCTTGGAAGCGCGGACAGGAGGGCGCGATGTCGTATTCCGATGGGCTGGAGCTGATGCTCTACATTAGCAATGTTGCCCGCAGCATGGTCTTCTACCGCGACGTGCTCGGGTTCACCGTGGACGGCTGGTGGGACGACGCGGCCGGGGGATACGTCTCGGTCCCCAAGGAAGGAGAAGTCCTCGACTACTGCGCGCTCCGGGCCGGAAGCCAGAAGGTGGCGCTCCACGCCGCAGACGAGGCGCACATCCGGGGCGGAGGCGCCGTCTACCACCTCCGGGTCGAGGATGTGGACCAGTTCCACGCAGAGATTGCGCGCAGCGGTCAGGTGACGGCGACCGATCCCCAGAACATGCCGTGGGGCTGGCGACAGATCAACCTTCAGGACCCGGACGGCCACCTCTGGGGCTTCTTCACACCCCTCGCGCACGGCTGATCCTATAGAGACCCCAACTCCGCCCCGGCCGCCTACTATGCCGCAGGCCCCAGCCATTCGCACCAGACTGAATCCTGCACCCCCAGAACCCTGAACCTCCGGACCCCAGCCGAGTGGTCGCAGCCTCAGCCTCAGCCTCAGCCTGAGACTGAACCCTGAACCCTGAACCCTGAACCCTAGTTCGCCCATGAATGCCACCATGCGAAATGCGGTCCGCTTCTGGATCGTGCCGCTGCTGCTCTACTCCGCAGCGTTCGTGGCGATGACATGGCCGCTGGTGCTGCGGTTCAACACGCATTGGTGGGCCGACGACGGTGACGGCCTCCAGAACTACTGGAATCTCTGGTGGGTGAACAAGGCGGTCACGGAGCTGCATCAGCATCCGTGGCACACGCACTGGCTCCACTATCCGCACGGGGTCACGCTGCTGGGGCAGACCATGAACCCGTTCAACGGGTTCATGGGCCTCTTCTTGCTGCGGTTCCTCAACCTGGTGCAGCTCTACAACGTGGTGGTCGCCTTCTCATTCGTGGTCGCGGGGCTGACTGCGTGCTGGCTGGCCTACGACGTGACGCGCAGCTATCGCGGGGCGCTCCTGGCGGGTTGGGTCTTCACATTCTCCGCGCACCACTGGGCGCACGCGGAAGGTCACATGCAGATGACCTCGCTGGAGTGGATGCCGCTATTCCTGCTCTTCTGGCGGCGCGCCCTGCGTGAGCCGACCCGCATCCACGGCGCCGCAGCGGCGATCTCGCTCTTCTACGTGATCCTCTGCGACTATTACTACTTCTTCTTCTGCGTGCTGGCCGCGGCGATCATGGCCGCCTGGCACGCCTCGCTCGACATCGACTTCCCACAGCGCTTCCGTGAGAAGTATGGTCGCGCCGCGCTGAGCTTCGGGGTCGTCTCGGCGCTGACCTGGGGACTGCTCGCGGGATCGTTGCTCCTCTCCACCAAGCTCGACCCCTTCACCTTCGGCCATCCCCCCGGCGAGTTCTCCCTCGATCTGCCTGCGCTCATCATTCCGGGAGGGCATTGGCGTTTCGCGTCGCTGACTGCGTGGTATTGGGACGCGCTGCCAGCCGTCCGGCACGAGCACAGCGTCCATCTCGGCCTCGGTCTCTTCACGCTCTTGGGCTGCGCCTGGGCCATCGGTCGCAAGGCCATCGTCCAATCCGAAGCGCGCCGGGAGCTGTGGCTCTGGACCCTGCTCTTCGTCGCCTTCACGGTCCTCGCGCTGGGTCCCGGTCTCCGCGTGTGGGGAAAGCCGGTGGGCGCGTTCCCCCTCCCCTATGCGATCCTGGAGCGGTTGGTGCCCCCACTCGCGATGGGCGGCGTTCCGGTGCGGATGATGGCGATGGTGACGCTTGCCGCTTCCGTGCTGGCAGCGTGGGGGTTGGAGCTGCTCCTGCGGCAGCGCCCCTCGCGCCGATGGTGGGCGCTGCCGGTCCTGGTGGTTCTCCTCATCGAGCACCTGCCGGACCGCATCCCGTACAGCCTGCCGCCGGTGGATGGCTACGTCTGGGCGCTTCGCGACCTTCCGGGAAAGGACGGGGTGCTCGACCTGGCGCACGAGGAGCGGCCCCCGCTCTACCTCTACTTCCAGACGATCTACGACAAGCCCCAGGCCTTCGGATACATTTCCCGCTACCCTCGCAGCGTAAAGATCAACAACAACCGCATCCTCCGGAAGATCCGGCTGGAACAGTGGGACCGAGTCTATCCGGAGCATCGCCTCCGCTGGCTGGTCCTCCGGCCAGGGTCGATGGTCGACCGCCGCTTCCCGGGCGCGAGGCGCGTCTACGGCGGACCGGACGCCGAGATCTTCGATATGGCGCAGGCAGCGCCCCTAGTGCGTCCCCCGCGTTAGCAGGCTCACTTCTGGCGTTTGGCTCCTCCCGCCCGGTGGGATCACTCGCCGGGGGAAGATGCTATGAGCGTGAGAGAGCCAGGCGAACGTGAGATCAGCGCTATCGATCCGGTGGTCCCGGACCTGCCCCGCCAGGACATTGAGCCGCCGCCGCACGGCCTACCCGTAACCGCCGACCCGGTGATCGGCAGCGTCGTGGCGGACGACTGGGGACGGGTCCCGGAATCGATCGTCGACCCCGGCACGCGCGGCCAGGTGGTGAGCCAGCCGATCACCAACACAGACACGCTATCCGAGGCGGATATCGACTGACCGCTGCGTAGACGAATTGGCGGTTCGGCAACGTAGATGTGTCTGAATGAGACGCGGCATCGGGAGGTCTTTGAGCGAATGGGTTGCGAGCGGCAACGCCCGGCATCGGCTGAACCCGATGCCTAATCACACGAACCCCGCACTGTGGGCTGAGGACCGGGCGAGCTTTGATGACCGAGGATGCACCAACTCGCCGGAGTGGGTAGGTGGGAGCAAACTGCGGGAACAGTGTCCCCCATTCCCCCTGCCACAACATCCGTCCCACGTCACCGGCTGAGGATGGGAAGGAGTTCCGGCCCCGGGCTGCGAATGCCTTGGGCGGAGCGCCTCCGCCTCCTCGCGGCAGCCCGCCGTCGAGCTGCGTAGCGGCTTGCGCGGGGCATCTTTTCCCGGCGCTCCCTCGTCAGAGGACGAACTCTCGATGGAGCGATCGGAAACTCACCTCGTGCTGGGCACCACGCCCTCCGACACCGCAGCAACCCATACTGTCCCGGCTGAGCCGGTACGCCCGAGCCGCCTGGGTCGCCGAGAGCTGCTGCGCGCAGCGGGCACCGCCGCCGGCGCCCTTCTCCCTGGGATCGCCATGGCCCGCGACTTCTCCCCCAATGCGGGTCCGGTGCGCTATCCGGACGCCGATATCATCACGCTCGACCCGCGCTTCAAGAAGTACGCCATCGGCAACACGCCCATCCGGCGGCTTCACACGGGAATGCTCTGGGCGGAAGGGACCGCATGGAATGGGGTTGGCCGCTACCTCATGTGGAGCGACATCCCCAACAACGTCCAGCACCGCTACCTGGAGGAGGACGGCCATGTCAGCGTCTTCCGCAACCCCGCCGGCAACAGCAACGGCAACACGTTTGACTGGCAGGGACGGCAGATCTCGTGCGAGCACGGCAACCGCCGGGTGGTGCGCTACGAGTACGACGGCACGGTGACCGTGCTGGCGGAGAAGTTCGACGGCAAGCGGTTCAACGCTCCCAACGACGCGGTGGTCCACCCGGACGGCGATATCTGGTTCACCGATCCCGGCTACGGCAGCCTCGGCCACTACGAGGGGAACAAGGGGCCGCTGGAACTCAAGGAAGCGGTCTACCGCATCGACGGCAAGACCGGCAAGATCGAGAAGGTGACCGACGAGATCTTCAAGCCGAACGGCCTCTGCTTCAGCCCGGACTACAAGAAGCTGTACGTGGCCGATACCGGGGCTTCTCACTACGAGCAGGCGCCGAAGAACATCAAGGTGTGGGACATCGACGGCAAGAAGCTCAAGAGCGGACGCCAGTTCTGCTCCATGGAGATGAACGGCAAGGCCGGCATGGCCGACGGTATCCGCGCCGATACGGACGGCAACATCTGGGTGGCCGGCGGATGGGTTGGCGCGGGCTACGACGGCGTTCACGTCTTCGCGCCGGACGGGGTGCGCATTGGGCTGATCCAGCTTCCGGAGATCTGCGCCAACCTCTGCTTCGGCGGCGCGAAGCGAAACAAGCTCTTCATGGCCGCCAGCCAGAGCCTCTACATGGTCTATGTTGAGGCGCAGGGAGCGCACATCACGTAGCGCGGCAGGCGACGGTCAGGGATCATAAGTGGCCGGGGATTCGCCATCAGGGTAGTCCCCGGCCTTCGCTTTGCCAGATGCGGACGGGTACCCGATGATGGCGGCTCGGCGGAATCTACCGCAGAGGCACAGAGCACGCTGAGGGAATTGCCTGGCTGCTCGGTTGCTCTGCAAGAACGAGCCGAACATGCTAGCCGCTTGGCTGAGATGGCGAGGCCAACCATTCCCGTCCTCTGCAATGCTAACGGTCAGAATCCGGCCCGCGAACATTCCGGGTGGGTTGCGCAGTGATCCGCTACCAGCCACGATGCGACCGTGAGGGACTGCCGACAATCGGACCTCTCCAACTCTTTCCAACAACTCCGTGCCTTCTCCGTGTCTCCGTGTCTCCGTGTCTCCGTGGTTGCGGTCTTCCCGTCTTCTGCGATCTCTGCGTCTCCGCGGTGAGTTCCGCCTGCCCGCTCCCTCGTTTGCGGGCAACGTATTGCTCATCGGTCAAGTGCTGCCCCGCGTGCTACACTCTTCCGATACTTCAGGTAGGGACGCCGTTCACTCGTTGTTTGATCCCGCCCTCCCTTCGTTTGCTGGAGCCTCCCCTGTCACGCAAGATCCGATTCCGCGAGCCGTTCAGTGGCTTGTCCCACCTGAGCGGCGTCCCCCTTTCCATCGCGGGGATGGTCCTTCTCCTCGCGGCCTCATGGGGGAAGCCGTGGCACGCCGTCGCCTTCGCCATCTACGGCACCAGCCTGATCCTGCTCTACACGGCCAGCGCGCTCTACCACCTCATCCCGTGTGAGCCGCACAACGTCAAGAAGCTGCTGATCTTCGATCAGGTGGCGATCTACTGCCTCATCGCTGGCACCTACACGCCCATCTGCCTGGTGAACCTGCGTGGCCCGTGGGGCTACAGCCTTCTCTCGGTGGTGTGGGGCATCGCCATCCTCGGCATCATTCTGCGCATCGGATGGCGGACCGCGCCGCCGTGGCTGTGCGTCGCCCTCTACCTCGTCCTCGGCTGGCTTTGCGCGGTGGCCGCCGGTCCGCTGGTGAAGGCTCTTCCGGGTGCCGGAATGTTCTGGCTGGCTGCGGGCGGAATCATGTACACCGTGGGCGCGGTGGTCTTCGCCACGCAGCGCCCCCGCCTCTGGCCCGGCAAGTTCGGCTCCCACGACCTCTGGCATTGCTTCGTGCTGGCGGGAAGTGCGTGCCACTTCGTGATGATGCTCGGCTGGGTCGCGCCCGTACGGTGAGCTCGGCCACACAGCTGACAGCCAAAACCCACATGACCTCGGCACCCGAACCGGTGCCGAGGTTTCTGTTTCTGCGCCCAATTCCGATGCTTCCTTTAGGCCCCGGATACTAAATCTTTCATAAACCTTCCTGCAAGAAGGTGATGATCCGCTTGCATCGAACGTAACAGCTGCTGTGTAGACAATCGACTTCCGGTCGTCACACACCGTTCGGCTGTCTCGCCGAAGCGCCATCCTACCTAGGGGTTCACCTTGATCCGTCTCAAGACGCCGAAGCGTGGCTTCACGCTCATCGAGCTACTCGTTGTCATCGCTATTATCGCCATCCTGGCCGCCATCCTCTTTCCCGTGTTCGCCAAGGCCCGCGAGGCCGCTCGTGGTGCTAGCTGCAAGAGCAACCTCAAGCAGATCGGCACCGCCGTTGCCATGTATGTCCAGGACTACGACGAACAGTTTCCGATCATCCGCGGGGCGAACAACCTCCAGTTCATGGAGTGGCGGCAGGCCATCTTCCCCTACACCAAGAACGTCCAGATCTTCCGGTGCCCGTCCAACACCAGCAACTCCAACCCGTACGTGGGAGACTGCCAGAACGTGACCCTCGCGGCTGGAGCGCCCCAGGTGTTCATCGGCTACGGCTGGGCAACCATCAACGGAAACGTTCCCGGTGCCAATGGGTTCAGCTACGGCAGTGGAAGCCCCGGTGCCGCTATGGCGGCCATCCAGGCACCGGCGGACACGCTGATGGTTGTGGAGTCCACCACCACCTGCACCGACTTCTGCCAGTGGTGCGGCGGTGCCGCCGGCCCCAATCCCCGCGAAGGTCACAGCGGCAACAGCAACTTCCTCTTCGCGGACAATCACGTGAAGGCGATGAAGTGGGGCCAGACCATGACGCCTCGCAACATGTGGTCGTTCGACGGCACCTACGCCAACGTGGGTACTACTCAGAACAACTGCATCAATGCCCTCAACCAAGCGCTTCGCTAAGAGATTGTCGCGTGACTTCGTGGTCGAAAACTTCCGGGTGACCTCGCCGCGAAGCTGATTGGACAGGCTGCTGTCTGGCCCGCCCCTACCGTTACAACGACGGTGAGGGCGGGCTTTTTGGCGAGTGATCTTACGGACTCAGGCACACGCGTAGAGGTCGCGGGAAATGCTTCCAACCTCAGGGAGCGCCTTCCTTGAGGCGCCCTCAACCCGTTGGGCAAGCCGTCTGCGCGCGACGCGCGGCACTGGCACGAGCCGAGTCCACTTCGGGAACACGACCTAACGAGCGAGTTCCACGGAGCCCCGTCCCTTCACCGCCCGCTCGCGATACAAAGGGCTGGGGTTAGCGTGCTGAAGTTGCCTCGTTCCCGTGGCACTCTTGCCGTCATCCCACGCCTTTCGCGTTCCGGGCTCCCATGGTGCGGGTAAGACTGCCCGGTGGCCACCCTTCCTCTCCCCTACAAGGTGGCATTCCGCCACCTGTTCAACCTTTGGAGGCGCTCATGGACAAGCAAGGATTGATCGACGCTTTGAATCAGGATCTGGCCGCTGAGTTTTCGGCCGTGATCCAATACACCCAGTACTCCGCCAAGGTTCGCGGCCCCTGGCGCACGGAGCTGCGCGGCTTCTTCCAGGCGGAAATCGCCGACGAACAGATTCACGCCCAGTACCTCGCGGACAAGATCGCCTCCATGGGCGGCGAGCCGACCACCGTGCCGTCGCCGGTGCAGCCTGCGGAGTCTGCGGAAGAGATGCTAAGGGCGATCCTGGCCTCAGAGACCCGCGCTCTGGAGAACTACACCATCCGGGCGCAGCAGGCGGAAGCGATGGGCGAGATCGCGCTCAAGGTTCAGCTTGAGAACTTCATCAGCGACGAGCAGAACCACAAGCAAGAGGTCGAGCAGATCCTCGCGGACTGGCAGTAAGCCCCAGCGGAACGGCATC
>JANPLG010000059.1:0-27318 GCA_031426395.1 Actinomycetes bacterium | reverse complement strand
TGCCGAGGATTTGCGAAGCGTAGCGTTCGGTAAGCAGTTGCATCGGGGCCACCAACCACGAAGCCAAGAGGAGAGGCTCGCGGGTAACCTTCTCCTCGGCGCAGCCGAACCCCTTATGGTTCTGGCTCCGCCAGGTTAGGGCGTTGAGCGCGGGGCACAAGGTGCCGAGATCTGTCACCGTGAGGTGCGGCCAGGTCTTTCCATCCCCGCGTCTCTCCATCTCTCCATCACAACTCCCCCAGCCTCTACTCGCCTGAGAGCGCGATGGCCTGGCTCGTCTCCTGTTGAGTCTTCACCAGCTTGAAGAACTCGCCCTCGCGGCTCATCAGCTCCGCGTGGGTGCCCATCTCCACCATCTTGCCCTTTTCCAGCACCACCAGGCGGCTGGCATTCCGCAAGGTGGAGAGGCGGTGCGCGATGGCGAAAGTGGTCCTGCCGGCCACCAGGTTGGCGATGGCCTGCTGGATCTTCTTCTCCGTCTCCACGTCCACGGAGCTGGTCGCCTCGTCCAGGATCAAGATGCGCGGGTTATGGAGGATCGCCCGCGCGATGGCGATGCGCTGCTTCTCGCCGCCGGAGAGCTTCGCGCCCCGCTCGCCCACCTGCGTGTCGTATCCGTCCGGCTTGGCGACGATGAAGTCATGGGCGCAGGCCGCGCGGGCCGCGTCCATCACCTGCGCCAGCGATGCGTCCGGACGCGCGTAGGCGATGTTCTCCGCAATGGTGCCGCTGAAGAGGAACGGGTCCTGCGGGCAGATGCCGATGCTCCGCCGCAGGTCTTCCAACGCCATCTTGCGGATTTCAACGCCGTCGATGGTCAGCGTGCCGGCGTCCGCCTCGTAGAATCGGCAGAGCAGGTTGACCGTGGTCGACTTCCCCGCGCCGGATTTGCCGACCAAACCGATCATCTCCCCCGGCTCGACATCCAGGTCGATGTCCTTGAGCACCGGGTTGCTCTTGTCGTAGCCGAATCGGATCTTGCGGAAGCAGACGCGCCCTTCCACATGAGGCATACGGACCGCATCGGGGCGGTCGTAGGCCTCCGGCTTGAGGTCGATCACTTCGAAGATGCGTTCCGCGCCGGCCATGGCGCGGGAGAACCACTGGTTGATCTGGGCGAACCACTGGAGCGGGCCGTACACCTGCCAGAGGAGCTGCTGCGTTGCTAGGAGCGTCCCCAGGGTGAGCTGGCCCTTCAGGACCATGGAACCGCCGTAGATCCAGTTGATCAGCGTTCCCCAACTGGTGAAGAACATCATCGCGCCCATGAAGACGTACCAGCGGCGATCCGCCTCGATGCCGGCCTGCGCCAGATCGCCGTTTCGCCGGTCGAACTTCTCCTGCTCCCGGTCCTCCTGCACAAACGCCTTGACCATGCGGATGCCGGTCATTGACTCCGTCAGGTGGGTGTTGAAGCGCCCCCACTTGCTGCTGACCCGGTAGAAGAGGAGGGAGAGCGGCCGCCAGAAGAAGACGGCCCCGATCCCGACCAGCGGCACCGGTGCCAGGATGGCGAGGGTGAGCTTCCAGTTCATCAGGAGGCCGTAGATGGCCGTTCCCGCCAGCATCAGCGTGGCGCTGACCAGATAGGGGACGCCGTCCACCAGGAAGCCCCAGATCCGGTCGGTGTCCTGCGTCACGCGGCTGGTGATGGCGCCGATCTGCTTCTTATCGAAGAAGCTGAGCTGCAGGTGCTCCAGGCTGCGGTAGACGTGCGCGCGCAGGTCCTTGGCGATGTGCCCGGAGAGGAACGCGATGTTCCAACCCTTGATCATCTCAAAACCGGCGGCGAGCGTGACGGAGAGGAACATCCCCCCGACATACAGCAGCAGCAGCGGGAACCCCTGCTCCCAGGTCAGCTTCTGCTTGGGGTCGAGGACCTGGTCCGCGATGAGGCGCGTGAAGTGGGGCTGCGCCAGGGAGGAGAGCGTCCCGAGCAGCGCCATCAGCGTCACTACCGCGGCGCGCTTCTTATAAGGGCCGATGTAGCTGAGGATCCGTCCCAGCACCGCCACCCGCTTGATGCAAGCCGGGCAGCGGCCGTCCCGCTCCGGAAGGAGGCGGTCGCACTTGGCGCAGCGGGTCTGCTGCGGCTTCAGATCGATGGCCAGTTCCTCGCCGCGGGCGAGCTGCTCGATGCCGCGCGCCAGCTCGCTGAAGCGGGCCGCCTGGCTGGCGGTGAAGGCGACCAGCGGCAAGATGCCCTCCGTGGTGGTCAGCTCCAGCCGCCCGCCGCCGACCAACGGCTCCACCCGCGCGGTGCGGATGTCCGTCATCGGGACGATGGCGATCTTGGCCCCGTGCTCATCCAGGACCGACACCTGGGTGCCGGCACGCGCCTGCTCCACGCAGACCGTGCGCGTCCCGAAGCGGTAGCCGTTCTCGATGACCAGGTCGGCGACCTCACTGGCCAGTACCGTGACGGGCGTGCCGTCAGGCGGTGCTTCGGGGGGAGGATTGCTCTCTGGTGGAGGATGCTGCGTGAGAGTGTCGGTAGTCGCGGCGTGGGCGGAAGGCTCTTGCAACAGGCTCATGGGTGGTAATCCCTTTCAAACAGAGGTTCGACCGTAGTACGTCAGGTCGTTATCGCGTGGGCAATGGGTGCTGGTAAAGGACGCCGGGAGCTAACGGCGCGGCTGAACAGAGCGCGGCCCAGTCAGCGAGGAATGCTCGGGGTGGCCCAGAAACCAGAAAGGCCGCGAGCACTCTGCCCGCGGTCCTCATCGATCCCATCACCCTGGTCAGGCGCCCGGTTCAGGCACCACGGTCAACGGTGGACGTAGAAGATCGTGTCACGGCAGGCGGAGCGAGGCGCGCGATGCTTCGTTCGATCACAGGTTCGCTCCACGGACCATCAGGCGTCTCTCCGGGTAAGCCGACAGCAGGCGACAGTCCGCTGCCCTGACCGGGGCGAGTATACTCCGGCGAAGTTCTGTCGCCAATGCTTCAGTGCGCCACGGGTGGGATGCACGACCTTGGCAGCTCCCTGGATTGCGGACGGTGGTGATGACCGTGGGTTCAGGGTTCAGTCTGGGGCGGGAGGCTGCGACCTGCGGCCATCACGGGCCCACCAGGTCCATGGAACGGTCTGCAACACGCCGCATCGCAGCCCGGAGCCGGGCATTCCTTCGGCACCCTTCGCCCCGCGCTCTCCGCCGCTTTCGGGGAAGGCGACGCCCGGTTCGTGGCACCCGTACCCTCCCGGAATCTCTCATGCCCTCCCGGCACCCATATCCATGAAACAGTCGTTAAGCAAGGCCAGCCTTTGGCACGAAGTGCTTACTATCCGGCACCCAGTGCCGTCATTCCGGGCTGTACCTGTCATGGGCGAGGGAGTGTTGCCCTCCCGGAAACCATTTGAACCCGGCCTGATCGTGCTCCCCGCCACGGCCAACGGAGCTATGTGTTAGCCACGGATGAGCTTGGTTTCACAGGATCCACCCGTACTCCTTCAGCGCGTCCGCCATCCCCGGCTATCCGGGGCGCTCGGAACCGTAATCATCCCGACAGCCACGCACCACCGACGGAGACTTTCTTACCGTCCATCCGAACCCGCACCTGAGCTTCAGAGGAGGCCGCCTCCAACCGGTCAAGATGAGATGGAGAGAGGGGGAGATTGAGGGATGGAGAGACGGGGCCAACGCCTGCCCTAAGCCAACCTGATTCTCGATCCGCAATCCGAAATCCGGAATCCGCAATTGAACGACCGGTCGTGGACCGCTCCCTGACGGTCGCGGTTCGGCATCGCTCCGTGGTCAGTAGCGTTTCCCCTCAGGGGTCAGTAACCAAGCCGGCTATTCGCTATCTCCTCTCTCTCCATCGGATGTGGCCCATGCTCTTGCTGTGTCTGCAACAGAGGGAGATTCCGTGCATAAGTGCAACTGCCTCCTGGCACCGGCTTCAAGCTGAGGGAGTCACTATGGACGAACCTGAATCTCCCCCTTCCCATCCCCCCGCAGCTCAGCAACCGCCTGCGCAGCAGCCCGCCTCGCAATGGGGTGCCGCTCCTAACCCGCTGGGTCATCCCGGCGTCCAAGGCGGGATGACACCGGGGCATCTTCCCTGTCCTCGCTGCGGTCAGCCGGTCCTGCCGGCGGCGCCGCTCTGTCCCAACTGCGGCTCCCGCATCAGAGGGGGCCGCGCGCCGATCCGGATGACCGGCGCGTGGATTCTGATGGGCGGGCTGGCGATCTGCGTCATCTCCGTGGCGGTCTTCTTCTTTGGCTGTGTCAACGCCCTCGGGAATACCGGCAGTTCCGCGATGGCCAACGACTGGTGGGCGCCGGTTTCCGGTGTTGCCCTGCTCATCGGACTGCTCACCATGCTCGTGGGATTCGTGGTGATCATCGTGCAGGCCGTGCGCCGTTGAGCCTGAGCCTGAGCTTGGATAACGTGCCGCCCTGGATCGGCGGGCTGCTCCAGGTGCTTGGCGGGGCGGTGGTGTTCCTGGTCTACCGCCGGGAAGCGGTGCGACGGGGCTTCGGTACCGAAGGTGGGATGGTGGTCGCCGCTGCAGCTCTGGTCGGAGGCCTCCTCGGCGCCCTGACTCTGAACTCCGTTGCGTGGCTCCTCGGGCACCGGGAGGCGTGGGAAGCCGCCGACGGGTTCCAGCGCGTCCTGCTCCTCATCGGCTCGGGCCGGTCGTGGATCGGGGCGCTGGTCGGCGGCTACGCCCTGGTGGAGTGGACGAAGCGGCGCATCGGCCTGCGCCGGCGCACCGGCGACGCCTGGGCGCTGGCGCTCCCGCTGGGGGAGGCAGTCGGCCGTCTCGGCTGCCTCGCCGCCGGATGCTGCTACGGCCTGCCATCGCAACTGCCCTGGGCATTCTGGCAGCACGGTGCCCTGCGCCACCCCGCGCCCCTTTACGCGGCGCTGATGGCCCTCCTGCTCTGGGGCGTGCTGCGAGCCCTAGACGGCCGCCTCCCGCGTGAAGGCGACCTCTTCCGCGCCTACCTCGCCGGATACGCCATTTGCCGCTTCATCCTGGAAGCGTTCCGGGACCCAGACGGCCCGGTTCCTGCCATCACCGCTTCAGGAGAAGGCACGGGCTGGACCACTGCGCAATGGGTTTGCATCGCCGGCCTGGCATGGCTCGTCGCCACGCACCGGCGGCGAGAACCGCAACCCATCGGCAAAGGCCAGCTATCGGCCTGAGCCAATCCAGAACCGGAAACCAGGAACCGGAAACCGGAAACCGGAAACCGGAAACCGGAAACCAGGCAGGGTTCCTTGCACCTTCGGCACGGGTTTCGGTACACTGGGTCGGCTGGCACCGCTACCGCACCGCTCCGCAGCGCGGATCACGCAGTTGCCCGGAAGAACGGACGAGGGCCCGCAGGGAATGGCCCAGGACCCACTCCATGAAGATTCCCTCCATGAAGTTTCCCTCAATGAAGTGGATGAAGGACGTGCAGGAACCAGAAGCGATGGCATCCGAAGAACTCCCCGATCTCGACGAGGCGGCGATGAGCACCGACGCGGAGGAAGGCAACGGAGACCCCGGGCGAATCCAGGCGCTGGAGGCGGAGGCTGCTGAGTGGAAGGACCGCGCCCTCCGCACGGCCGCCGAGATGGAGAACTTCCGCCGCCGGTCACGGCTGGACCTGGAAGACAGCCGCAAGTTCGGGAACGAGCGCCTGCTCACTGACCTGCTGCCCGTGCTGGACAACTTCACCCGGGCACTGGACGCGGCGCGCCAGACGGAGGACTTCCAGGCGCTACAGAGCGGCGTGGAGCTGATCCACCGGCAGATGACCGATTTCGTGGCGCGGGCCGGCCTGGAGAAGATCGAGGCCCTGGGCCAGCCGTTCGACCCGAATCAGCATGAGGCGATTATGCAGGTCCCCGCCGAGGAGGGCCAGGAGCCGAACACGGTGGTGGAGGAGCTGCGCGCGGGCTACCGGCTGCATGAGCGGGTGGTGCGACCCTCCTTGGTTAAGGTCACAGCCGCCTAGACGGAGAGACGGAGAGACGGAGAGACGGAGAGATGGTGAGACGGTGAGATGGAGAGATGGTGAGATGGTGAGATGGGACCACGGCTGGGCCTGAGCGCGTGATCGACCGCGCCGTCTGAGGGAATTCGGCAGGACGCGCCGCGCAGGGGGTAGAAACCCCTTGCATCCCACCGCGATCCATCTAGACGCGCACCGTCCCTCTTTCTCCGCAGGCCGTAATGCTTCTCGAGTCCGGCAGCGTGAACCATCTCCTGGAGGAGCGCGTGCTGATCTTGACCTCTTCAGCGGAAGAGGCGGAGAGGGTGCGCGCGCCGCTCATGCGGGCCGCCATCGTATTCCTTGAATGCGAAGATCTTGCGGGGATGCTCACCGCGCTGACTTTTGGTGCCGCCGCCATCGTCCTCTCGGACGCATGGCTGGCAACTCCGGATGCCGACCGCTTGATCGCCTTCCTGGAAGGTCAGCCGCAGTGGTCCGAGTTGCAAGTAATCCTGTTGTGCGGGACGGATGCCCGCATCAAACTCCGACCCGCGTTGGAGCGGTTGGGGAACAGCACCCTTCTTGAGGAGCCCCTGCGCTCTTTCGCCCTGGTGGCCGCCGTGCGGAGCGCTCAGCAGTCTCGGGGCCGCCAGTACCAGCTTCGCGAGCACCTCCGGGAGCGCGAGGAAGCGGGCCTCGCCCTGCAGGAGAGCGAGGAGCGGCTACGCTTTACCCTAGACGCTGGCGAGCTCGGCTTCTGGCAGCATGACCTGATCACCGATCATCTCGAATGCTCGGACCTCTGCAAGGCGCACTTCGGGCGCGCGCTGCATGACGCGATGACTCACGTCGAAGTGCTGGCGGCACTCCATCCTGCCGACCAGGAGCGAGCGAAAGCAGCTATCCGGTCCGCAATTCAGGAGCGGCGACGGTACGAGCTGGAATACCGCGTCATCCGTCCCGGTGGAGGCGTCCATTGGCTGATGGTGCGGGGCCGCGCCAACTACGGCACGGATGGCCGGCCCGTGAGCACGGTGGGCGTGACGCTTGACATCACCCAGCGGAAGCACGCGGAGATGCGGCAGTTGGAGCAGGCGGAGCATCTGCGAGTCCTCTCGGAGTGCGCCGGACAGCTTCTCGCAACGGATCATCGCGGCAGCATGGTCGGCTTGCTCTTCGAGCGAGTGCGTCGCCACATGCGCCTCGACCTCTACTGCACCTATCTCGTTGACCCTGCTGACGCTTCGCTGCGGATGGCCTCGTGCGGCGGAATCCCCGCCTCTTTGGAAGAGACGCTCACGCCACGGGCATTCGGCGAGGGCCTGTGCGGCGAGGTGGCGGAGACACGTCAACCGATCACCCTGTCTGGAGTGCAGGAATCCGCCGATCCGCGCGCGGCGCTGATGAAGCAGTTTGGCATGAGCGCCTGCACCTGCCATCCACTGGTGGTCGGCGACCGCCTGCTCGGCACGCTCACCTTCGCGGTGCGGGAGCAGGAGCGGTTCACGGACGACCAAGTGGAGTTCCTGCGCACCATCAGCCACTATGTGGCCCTCGCAATGGAGCGGGCTCGCATAGAGGAAGACCTGCGGGAGACCGCCCGTCGAAAGGACGAGTTCGTGGCGATGCTCGCCCATGAGTTGCGCAACCCGCTGACCCCGATCCTCAACGCGACCCATCTTCTTCAGATGCTGGCGGGAGAGGACGCGCGCCTGCAGCGCCTTCGCGACACGGTGGAACGCAACGCGCTTCACCTCGCCCGGCTGGTGAACGACCTACTGGAAGTCTCGCGCGTCAATCATGGCAAGATCCAGCTTCAGATGCAGTGCGTTGACCTCGGCGAGATACTGGAACAGGCGGTCGCAGGTACGGAGCACCTGTTCGAGGAACGCGGGCATGATCTGCAGGTCACCCTGCCGGTCGAGCCGGTGCTACTCAACGCGGACGCCACCCGGCTGCTTCAGGTGGTAGTGAACTTGCTCAACAACGCCGCGAAGTACACCGATCCGGGCGGGCGGGTCGAGCTGTGGGCGGTTCAGTGTGCGGAAGAAGTCTCCATACATGTGCGCGACAACGGACGCGGCATGGATCCGGCCCTCCTGGCGCGAATCTTCGACCTATTCGTGCAGGGCGAGCAGAGCCTCGACCGCTCCGAAGGCGGACTGGGCATTGGCCTCACGCTGGTGAAGCGATTAGTGGAGATGCACGAGGGCTCCATTCACGCCTCCAGCGAGGGCCCCGGCAGGGGCAGCGAATTCATCGTCCGCCTGCCGTTGTGATGCCGCAAGATCTGGCGGGACAACCACGGCATAAAACAGACCGGCCCGGCTTCCAGTAACGAAAGCCGGGCCGATCTTCACTTAGCGTTCAGGCTAGTAGCGGGTGATTACCAGCCGCCACCGCCGCGGCTGCCGCCGCGACCACCGCCACCGCCGCCGCCACGGCTGCCGCCGCCACCGCCGCCGCCGTAGCCGCCACCGCCGCCACCGCCGTAGCCACCGCCACCGCCGTAGCCACCACCGCCGCCACGGCTACCGCCGCCGCCGCCGCCACGATCCTCGCGCGGGCGAGCTTCGTTGACGTTGAGGGTGCGGCCGTTCAGTTCCTTGCCGTTCATCGCGGCGATGGCAGCGTTGAGCTGGTCATCCGCAACGTCGACAAAGCCGAAGCCCTTGGAGCGGCCATCGCTGTCAGTCGGGAGGACAGCGCCGGTGCCTCCGAATTCGGAGAACGCGCGCTCAAGGTCGCCCTCGGTTGTGCTGTAGGACAGGTTGCCGACGTAAAGTCGCTTACTCATAGTAGTCCTTCAAGGCCGGCGCCGAACGCCGTGCCTGAATCAAGACGGCTCATCGCGAGCCGCGTGGGTCGATGCAGAGGGGTCCGCCGGCAAGGCCTGCAGCAGAAAGCAACAACAGCCATCCCTATCTTACCCATCGGGCAAGGTGCCGATAGAGCACGGTGAGGATGGCTGATGATCCAAACGGTGATGCGCTACGAACTCGATCTGAACTTGACAGCGTGAGGATACCCCATGTCCACGGGATTGGCAACGCCGTTTCGCAACTTTTCCGTCGTGTTCTGCGCATGCCAGGGCAAGCAGCAGCAAGCGCCCGGTCGCCAGGTCCTCCAGTCGAGCTTCGTCTGACACGCGCCGTCTCCCGCTAACGGTGTCCAACCGTGGGCCCTTTGGCCTGAAACCCTTCGGCCTAGTGACCGTGCCCGTCACCTGGCCCGTGGCCTGCGGGAACGGCATTCGGTCCGATTCCGGGAGACGGTGCCGCCGCTTCAGGGCCGACAACCACACCGGGAGAGCCCGCTTCCACCTTCGGCATCTTGTCCGGCAGGCCAAGCTCCTTGGCCGTGGTAGTACCAATGACATCCGGTGCCTTGACGATTTCCATATTGTCCGTCCACCACTTGGCCCGGAGCTGGCCGTCCACGAAGAAGCCACGGGGGCAGGGATGGCCCCGGTAGAGCTTACCGGTCACCCCCTGGGAAGGCTCGTAAAGGATCACCTGGGGCAGTTTGGTGTCCCGCTTCCAGGCCTTCTCCCCCTCTGGACGCTGGGTGGTGATGGTCACGACATCCGGGCGGTTGGGGCCTAGCTTGGGAAGCACCTCGCCGAGGAACGTCTGGTAGGCCTTGCAGGCAGCGCATCCGCAGGCGAAGGTGATGAGGGTGTCCTTCTTCACCAGGTCCGCCAGGCGGCGGGGCTTTCCATCAACGTCGGGCAGGCCCTTGCCATCGGTGCCCTTCTCATTTCCGGCAAGGCCAATCTCCGGAATGACCTCCCCCTTCTTGAAGGGCGGGTTGTAGTCCTCGGGCTTCTGGCTGGCGTCGACCTGCTCCAGCGTGGACTTCTGCATCCCTCGGAACGCATCGAAGCCAACTGCCAGGATCACCAATCCCAACACCAGGAGCAGCCAGTTGTTGGCGCTCATGCGGAAGCCACCGCGGCGCAGCCGGACGCGCGGGGTGCCGAGTCGCGTCAGGGAAGTATTGCGTATCTCTTCAGGTGCCTTCTGCACGTGCATGCGCGGAGCCTCTCACAGATGATGATGGCGAATGATGATGGCACGCGCAGAACGCGAGCATTAGGATTCCTTAGCGGCATCCGGGCTGGATTGCGGTCTTTACCTTGCGCAGGGCAACCGCCGGATCCCGGGAGGGCGCTACAGATCGCGGGATGCAGGATGAGGAAGCGCTCCCGCAGGCTTAGCTTACCGGCCCACCGTGCGCCCGGTACTCATTTAGGTACGGGAATCCACGCGCCGTAGTTCCGGCGGCGGTCAATGCGCGCACGTACGGCGGAACCGGAATATAGGCGGGACCAGCTCTAGATGCTGGCGCGGCTTCCTCATCGATCACGAATCTTTCACCGGAGACGGTGCGGGCAGGGACGCGAGCACGGGGAGCAAAACCCGACCGGACCATCAATTGCGGATTGGGATGCGGGTTGGCTGGCAACACGAGGTCGTCTCTCCCTCGTTCCATCCCTCTATCTCTCCATCCCTCCCTCCCTCACGATCTGACCAGAAGGACTCATACGGACTCGCACGGAATTGACGGATAGCCTCGGTCTGCCCTAAACTCACCGTTGCGCCCGCCCTTGCCCGCCTCGCTTTCCCGAGGCGCTGCGGCGGCGGGCCGAAGATGCCACTTAGAGGGGGTGAAATAGTTGGCGCAGGTTCAAGTTAAGTCGAACGAGTCCCTGGACCAGGCCCTGAAGCGCTTCAAGAAGCAGCTTCAGCAGTCCGGAATCCTCAAGGAAGCTCGCGAGCACGAGCACTACGAGAAGCCGAGCGACAAGAAGCGCAAGGCCATGGCGGCTCGCCGACGCAAGGCGCAGTCCGACCGTCGCAAGGCGGAGCGACCGCGCTAGTTCCCCTTCTGGGAGTTTTGCGGGCCGGGCAAGTGCATTCCTTGTTCGGCCCCCATCCCGTGGCCTTGTCTCGAGGTCAAGCTCCGTGACCCTCATCCTCGCCCCCCGAATGGCTTTCACGGATCCTGGGAAGAGCGCACTCACGCCCGTGGACGCGCCATGCGTCAAGCCTTCCCGCACGCGCTTCGTCGCGGCGCGCACTAAAGGCGGGTTCCTCCGATGAGCACCCCGTCTTCCGGGAAGCGGTCGCTGCAGCGGAAGAAACGCAGCCGCGCGGAGATCGTGTGGAAGCGCTGGGCGGACTGGCGCAAGCTGCTGGTGGCCGTGAGCACGGGGGCGTTCATCTCGCTCCTGCTCATCTTCCAGTTCCTGCCGGACAAGGTCTCCGTCCAGATTGGGCAGGACGCGCCGCAGGACATCCTGGCGCCGCGCTTCACCCGCTACCAGGACCGGCTCAGGACGGAGTGGTTCCGCAACCTCGCGGCCAACCAGGTCCCCAAGGTGTACTCGTCCGTCCTCTATGCGGACGGCGAAGCGCGGGATGCCACCTCCGGTTTCTTCAATGAGGCATCGCGCCTAAGGCAGAGCAAGGAGACCCTCGCTCGCAGAATCGAGACGCTCCGCGCACGAGCCTCATCGTTGAACGCGGAAGATCTGCGAGTGTCGCTCACCCTCACGCCGGACCAGCTTCGGCAAGCGCGCGAGGCCGCGGACCGCCTTTCCCAGGACGCGATGAGTTCCCAGATTCTGCCGGAGCAACTGGACCAGAAGCGGGCGGAAGTGCGTGGCAGGGCGTCTTCCCTACCGGATCCGCCACCGGTGCGGCGGGTTGCCGGCGCCGTGGCAGCAGCCAGCCTCGTTCCGAACCGCTACTTCAACCAGCGCGAGACGGAAGAGGCGCGGCAGCGGGAGCGGGACCAGGTTTCCCCCTACTGGGAGACGATCCAGCGCGGCGACCTAGTGATCCGCAAGGGCGAGCGTGTGACGCCGGAGCACATGGTCAAGCTCTCCCAGCTTGGTCTGGTGCAGGAGCGGCTGCAACTGGTGACTGCCGTCAGCCTGGTGCTGCTGAGCTTTGGCCTGGTCGCCGTCTTCTGCCTCTACCTCTACCAGTTCCACCCCCGCATTCTGCGGGACTTCAGCAGCCTGCTGCTGGTGGCGCTGGTGGCCTGCGGCTGCCTGCTTCTATTCCGTGGTGGCAGCACCGCCGTCGGCCTTCGCTTCACTGGAGACCAGCTCGGCTTCCTCGGCATGATCTCCAGCGCCCTGGGGGCCATGCTGATCGCAGCGCTCCTCTGCCCGCAGGTGGCGGTCTTCGTGGGGATCTCGCTGGCCCTGCTCACCTCGGTGATGGTCGGCTCCGACCTGAAGTTCGCCGTCCTCTCCATTGTGAGCAGCCTGGTGGGCGTGCAGTGCGTCAGCACCATCCGCAACCGCGCCGGCATCCTGCGGGCAGCCCTGGTGCTGGCGGCGGTCAACGTGGTCGCGGCGCTGGTGGCGCATGGGGCTACGCAGAACGAGATGCCGGAACAACCCGGGCAGATGGCGCTCTGGGCGGGCGCGGGCGGCCTCGGGTCCGTGATGCTCTTCTACTTCCTGGCGGCATGGCTGGAGCGGCCGTTCCGCGTGACCACGCCGCTCACGCTGCTGGAACTCTCCGACCCAAGCCACCCCTTGCTCCGGCGGCTGGCGATGGAAGCGCCGGGCACCTACCACCACAGCCTCATCGTGGGGAACCTGGCGGAGGCGGCATCCGAAGCGATCGGGGCCGACCCGCTCTTCTCCCGCGTGGCGAGCTACTACCACGATGTTGGCAAGGTGGTGCGGCCGCACTTCTTCGTGGAGAACCAGTCCGCGCACAACCGGCATGACGAGATCAACCCGTCGCTCTCGTCGCTGATCATCGCCTCGCACGTGAAGGATGGTGTGGAGCTGGCAGAGGAGCACCGCCTCCCGCCGCCCATCATCTCGATCATCCGGGAGCATCACGGCACCTGCCTGATCAAGTACTTCTACCACCGCGCGGTGACCAGCGGCGGCGGCGAGAACTCTCCCGCGTTGGAGTACCAGTTCCGGTATGATGGTCCGCGCCCGCAGACCAAGGAGTCCGGGATCATTATGATCGCCGACTCCGTGGAAGCGGCGTCCCGGACGCTGGAGAAGGCGACTCCCGGCCGCATCCGTGACCTGATCGAGCATATCGTGAAGGACCGGCTGTCCGACGGCCAGTTGGACGAGTGCGAGCTGACCTTCAAGGACCTGGAAAAGATCATCACCTCGATGACGCGGACGCTGTCCGGGATGCTGCACGCGCGCATCGAGTATCCGGCGGGCGATACGGCCCGGCTGAGGAAGCTGGCGGCGGATGGAACTGCTCATCAGGAACCAGTCGCGAGTCCAGAGGCGTTTTCCGATACCCCGGAAGCGGCTGGAACAGCTTCTAGGCGCGGTGCTGGACTATGAGGGCGCCTCACGGGAGGCGGAGCTCTCCCTGGTGTTCTGCGATGACCCGTTCATCCATGAACTCAACCGGGACTATCGCGGCAAGGACAAGCCGACAGACGTGCTGAGCTTTCCCCAGGAACTGGAGTCCGGCCTGCTGGGAGACCTGGTGATCTCCCTGCCCACCTGCCTGCGCCAGGCCCAGGAGCGGGGCCATTCCCTCGAGGTTGAGGTCGAGTGGCTCTTCCTGCACGGCGCCCTGCACCTTCTCGGCTATGACGACGAGACGGAAGAGCAGGAAGGCGAGATGAACCGCCGCGCGCGAGAAGTCCTGTCTCGGCTCAACGGACCCGCCAACCCCTACGCCCTATCCTCGTGAACCGCTCCAAGACCACTGCGGACAGCTTCCGCCACGCCATGAACGGGGTGCTGCTGGGCTTCAAGACCCAGCGCAACCTGCGGCTGCACTTCGGGCTGGGAATGCTGGCGCTGCTCGGCGGTTTCGTGTTCCGGCTCACGCGGGCGGAACTGGCGCTGGTGGTGCTGGCGATTGCGCTGGTGATCCTGGCGGAGCTGTTCAACACGGCCGTGGAAACGGTGGTCGACATGATCACCCAGGACTACCACCCGCTGGCGAAGGTGGCCAAGGACGTGGCCGCCGGCGCGGTGCTGGTAGCCTCCATCGCCGCGCTGCTGGCTGGGTTGCTCCTCTTCATGGACCTCCGCCAACTCCAGGAGCGGTTCCGCACCCCGGCTCCGTATGAGGACGCAGTCCAGACGGCGGTGATCGGGATGGTCATGCTGATGATCCTGATCGCGATCTGGAAGGCGCGCGCCGGCTACGGACGGTTCTTGCACGGCGGCATTGTCAGTGGCCACTCCGCCATCGCCTTCTTCCTCTGCACCCTCATTCTGCTCCTGGCGCAGCAGCCGCTCATCGGCTTCCTCGCCATCTTCATGGCGATACTGGTGGCGCAGAGCCGCGTGGAGGCCGGGGTCCACTCCCTGAAAGAAGTGCTCTTCGGCGCATTGCTGGGCATCCTGCTCCCGGTGGTGCTCTACCGGGTGGCACCCGTGGTGCTCGGCCAGGTGGCGATCCGGCTGCCGTGAGGGTTCAGGGTTCGGGGTTCAGGGTTCAGTCTCAGGCAAAGGTCCAGCTTGAAATCGTTGTCAGGGTTTGTCGCCGATTGGAGTTCAGGTGGAGATGAATTTCAAAATCGTGCATACCCAAAGGCCATTCGCTGCGAAGTCGCAGCCATTCGCCGCAGACTAATCCCGAACCTTGAACCCTGAACCCACTCGTGAACCCCGAAACCCTACATCGCCTTCAAACTGAGCTTCAGCCAGAGACTGAACCCTGAACCCTGAACCCCGAACCCCGAACCCTCCCATGCTCACCGACCCCTGGATGCTCTCCGCCCTCGCGGTGATTCTGCTTTTGCTGGCGTTGATCTCCTGGCTCTCAGGGCTGGAGACGGCGGTGCTTAACGCGCGGCGGTCCCGGCTTGCAACCTGGGAAGGGAATGTTGGCCATGCGGCGGAGAAGCTGCTGGACCACGCTGAGAACTTTCAGTCAAGCGCGCATCTGGGGAAGTCACTGTGCGAATCGCTGCTGTACGCGGCGTGCGCGCTGGCGGGGGTCAACTTGGCGCTGGTGGCGCGGGGCGGGGAAGTTCCGTCGCGGATGGGCGAACTGTTGGAGCGCGCGTGGCCCGGCATTCTGGGCGCCTGCGTCCTTGGGTATTTCGCGGTGACGCTGGTGGGAGAGGCGCTGGCGAAGAGCTTGGCCGCGCGCCAGCCGGAGCGGCTACTGGTGCGCTCCCTGGGGCTGGTGAAGTTCTACACGCTGGCGTTCAGCCCCATCCTCTATGTCGCGCGCCGCGCCGGCCAGCTTCTCGCGAGCTGGGCGGGCGCGAACCCGTTCCAGACGGCGCGGGCGGCCCGGACGGAAGAGGAGATCAAGCTGTTAGTGGAAGGCAGCGCCGCAGAGGGTGTGCTGGAGCAGGAAGAGAAGGAGATGATTCACTCCATCATCGAGCTGCCGGACACGGTGGCGCGCCAGGTGATGGTGCCCCGGATCGATATCTGGACCGTGCCGGCCACGGCAACCCTGGACGAGGTGCTGAAGGAATGCATGGAGAGCGGGCACTCCCGGCTGCCGGTCCATGAGGGAACGCTGGACAACGTGGTGGGGATTGTTCACGTGAAGGACCTCATCCCACACCTTGCGCGCGGCAACCGTGAGGTCGTGGTGCGGGATCTGCTGCGTGAGCCGTTCTTCGTGCCGGAAGGGAAGCGGCTGGACGAGCTGCTCCACGAGTTCCGCACCCACAAGACGCAGTTGGCGATTGTGGTGGATGAGTTCGGCGGGACGAGCGGGATGGTCACCGTGGAGGACGTGCTCGAGGAGATCGTGGGGGAGATCGCGGACGAGTACGACGTGGACGTGGAGCCGAGCGCGGAGATCGCGACCAGCGGCGAGGGCCTGCTGGTTGACGCGCGGATGCCGATCGACGACCTGAACGAGGAGCAGGGGCTGGAGATTCCCGAGGGCGATTACGACACGCTGGGTGGCTTCGTGTTCAGCCTCTTCGGCCGGCCACCTGCCGTGGGTGAGCGGGTCTCCTGCGGCCCCCACGAGTTTGTGGTTGAGGGGATGGAAGGGCTGCGCGTCCAACGAGTGCGCATCGTCCCCCGCAATGAGGCCCCCGTCGAGGCTCCGACCTAACGGACTGCGGATTGCGGATCAGCAGGCTATGCCTGCTGCTCTCCCACACACCCACACACCCACACACCCACACACTCTCACTTCGCGGGGAACGGGCCCACCAGGCGGATGGCTTCGGCGTCCACTCGGCCTTCCTTCTCGGGGCGGAGGGTGACGGTTGCCACCGGCTTGGCACCGGCGAAGCGGAAACGGCCGAGGCTCTTCCATCGGTCCTCATTTGCCGACGCCTTGCGGGGATCCACGGTCACGCGCTGCGGACCGTCGGCCGTGGCGACCTCGTAGACGGCGCGCTTTGTCCGGCCGCGACCACCGGGCCACCGGGCCTGCACTTCCCACTCGCCGTCAATGGGCACGGGCATCGACCAGCGGGCCGCCTCAGTGATCTCGGACTTCTTGAACTTGCGTGAGAGCACCGGAATCCCCGCCTCTTCGCGCTTCTCCCATCCCGTCGCAGGAGAGGCCGTGAAGCTGGGGCTGCTGATGTCCGCCGTCAGCTCCCACGGCTCCACCGAGACCCTCACCGGGACCGATGGGCCGAAGGGGGCGGGCATTCGGGGGGCGGGGGGAACCTTGGTCAGCCGGAACGCCTCGGTCATCTCGCCCAACTGCCGGGGACCCTGGAGGGCGAAGGTGTAGGTGCCGCGCTGGCCAGCTTCCACCGCGCCCTGCGCGCCGGTGAGGTAGCGGGGGCTGATCCAGGTCGCCGCGTCGTAGAGCGGGCTGCCACCGGAGGCGGGCGCAGGCGGCAGATTTGCAAGGCCGAGATACACCGGGCCGGCCGCCTCAACCTGCGGGTTGCGTCCCCTCCGCGCAAGGGCGGGCCAGGGATCGTCGCCGCGGTTCTCCAGCGTGACCGTCACCGGGAGCTTCTCGCCGGGGCGGATGACGGCGGGGGCCTTGACCTCGATCAGGGCCGCATCGTTCCGCACGAGCGCCATGTAGTAATCCCAGTCCCACCAGGGACCCGGATCAGTGTGCGCGCTCTTCCCGCCGAACTTGCCGGGCTGCGACGGGTGCGGAACCTCCGCGTGGGCGATGATGTGCTGACGGTCGCGCGGGATGCCGTATCGCTGGGTGATCAGCCGCACCAGCCGCGCGGAGGTCTCGTAGACATCGCCGACATAGAAGCCGGGGCGGTAGGCGAAACCCTCGTGCTCAATGCCGACGGAGCGGGCGTTGATCTCCCGGTTGCCGGCGTGCCAGGCGATATCCCGTTCCCGCACCTGCTGGTAGACCTTGCCGGGGCCGATGACGTAGTGCGCGCTGGCCTGAGCCTTCGGGTTCTGGAACCAGCGCACGGCGGAGAGGGCCGGCCCCTCGATGTCATGGATCACCACGTACTCGATAGGGCTCTGCATTGGCCGGTCACCCGACGCGAAGTTCTCCGCATGCGCCGGCGACCACTCCGCCTCCGCGAAGTCCAGCGCCACCGGCGTGGGGCCAGCCGACTGGGTTGCGGCGGCGACAGGCAGCATCAGGGCGGCCGCCAGCCAAAGCGCGCGTGAATGCAGCGTGCGTGCAGGCAGTGCGCGTGAAGGCAGCGCGCTTGGTGCCAGTCGGGCGGGTCGTTCGGTAGGGGGCGAGGTGTCGTGAGTCATCACCCATGTCTTCGGATTACCAAGCGCTCACGCCTCCCGGTGGCCAGGTGATCCGCCTCACGGTGCCCCACCGTCCAACAGAGAAGCAGACGCTGAACCCCGTTTGGCTTTCCGCGCCACGGCTTCGCGCCGCCATTCCACAGCTCCAGCGACCCGG
Organism: Actinomycetes bacterium; assembly: GCA_031426395.1. Lineage (GTDB taxonomy): Bacteria > Armatimonadota > SYMT01 > SYMT01 > SYMT01 > JANPLG01. Next base: position 9,578 of record JANPLG010000059.1, on the reverse strand, counting down.
TGAGCGGTGCGTCGCCAGTCACACTTCGTGTGAACTCAGGAGCCCTCAGCTACGGGCTGGCGCATGGGGATGTTGACGGTGAACGTGGTTCCCCGGCCCTCCTCGCTGTCCACGCGGATGGTCCCGTGATGTGCCGACACCACGTTCTTCACAATCCGCGTTCCAAGGCCGGTGCCGCCCGGCTTGGTGCTGATGGCGCTGTCGGTGAACATCCGCTCACGCACGGCGGCGGGCATCCCGCGTCCCGTATCCGAAATGGTGAACTCCAGCCCCGGCTCGTTCCTGAAGTCGCAAGGATGCGCGCGAACGCTGATCGTGCCACCTTCCGGCGTCTCCGGGATGGCGTTGTTGATCAGGTTGTAAAGGGCGTTGTACATCCCCTTGCGGTCCAGTTCCACGGGCGGGCACTCCTGGACCCCGGTCAGGTCGATGACCACCGACTTCCGCTCCGCCACCAGCCGCAGCACCTTCGCCACCGCTTCGGCCCGTTCCCGGAAATCGGCCAGCTCGAAGTGCGGCTCCGAGACGATTCCCTTGATGGCGTCGGCGATCTCCCGGACACGCTCCTGCGCGTCCTGGGCACCGTCGTACACCATGCTCATTGCTTCCTTGTAGAAGTCCCGCACCCCGCCGACCGCCCAGGCCAGCGCATCCCGGTGCGCGTCGTCCACGCCCACCACGCTCCGGTCCATGTCCTCGAACATGGAATCCATCATAATCTCCAGCGTCTGGGTGCCGGTGACCACGGGTGTCAGCAGGTTCTTGACGTCATGGCTGATGTCGCCGATGAGGTTGATGACGGAGGCGCGCTCCGCTTCCTTGTGGAGCCGCGCGTTCTCGATGGCGGAGCCGGCCTGCGCCCCGAGGATCTCGAGCACCTCCAGGTCTTCGTCGTCGAACTGGCCTTCTAGCCGGTTGAGCACCTGGAGGACGCCGATCGACTGCCCGTTCATGTTCTTGAGCGGAACGGTGCAGGCGCTCTTGGTGACGTACTTCGTCTTCTCGTCCACGCCGCGGTTGTGGCTCTGGTCGCTGGTGACGTCCACGGTCACCCGGCCACGCCCGCTCTGGAACGCCTCGCCGGAGATGCCCTGCGTGTCCGGCATCTCCATCCCCTGCAGGCGCTGGGTCACCTCCGGGTTGGCGCCCACCACGTATCGGAAGATGAGCGTGTGCTTCTCCGGGTTGTGGATGTAGATTGTGCCGCCCTGCGCGTCGACCGTGTCGATGGCTACGTTCAGCGCTTCCCGCTCCAGCACGTCGATGTTGGTGCGGGCGTGGAGGCGCGCCGTGATCCGGCGGATGGCGGCCAACTCGCGCTCCCGGCGGCGCAGGCGAGCCCGGAGCGCGGCCAGCTCATCCGTGCATGGATCGTCGGGCGCCATTACTCTCTCCGGAAACTGTTGGGGTGGGTGGGCGGTGGGCAAGGCTTACCCCAGCCGCGCTCTGCCAGATGCGCCGACCTGTGTTGACCGGACCCGGCGCTCCCAGCTCTGCTTTGGTCAGGTCCAGACCGTCAAGGCCGGACGGCCGGGAATGGACGTGTCTCGTGGGCCGGCTCCGGAGCGGCACTCGGGGCAACGCCGCGCCGGATGCACTCCAGATAGATCACCTTCTTAGGCTTATCCACGGTCGCCCGTCCCTCCTGCAATGACCCGTTCGATTCGGGGAGACTTGTCGGAATGCGGCCGCACCGGCAAACGGAGAGACGGAGCGGTTCCGCACCCAGGGACCGTCTGTTGATCACTCCTGCCGTCTCACGATTGGACCAGGACAAGCGGTCCCACTCACGTGCTGGTAGGTTCCCCCAGCATTGGGGGCAAGGGGGCGATCCTAGGGTGCCGAACCGTCGTCGGCAAAGTGGGACAGGCTGATGGAGAAACCGCCGGCTGTAACCGATCACCCATCCACGCATCGGGAGGCGCCGTCGCAGATGCCGCGGAAGGCGCACCACCGGCAACGTTTCGGCTCTGTGGTGGTTGGGAAGCGCTCCGGCGCGAGGGTGCCGGTACAGGCAGCCTGCATATCGATCTGCGAGTCCCGAATGATGGCCAGAACCTCTCGCACCGAGCGCGGACTGAACTCGGTCTCCTGTTCGTGAAACTCTGGGAAGAGGTGAATCACGCGCGGGACCACCAGGGGGAGGCTGACCTTCCAGTGTTCCTGCGCGTGAAGAGCGTAGCATGTGATCTGCACCTGCTCCCAGAGCGGGTCCGCCCGCCCCGTCTTCCAGTCGATGATATGCAGCTCTTCCCCGTCCCGGAAGGCGAAGTCCGGCTTCACGAGGACCACCGTGCCATCCCGCAGCTTCGCCGCGGCGTTGCGGTCGATCGGCAGCCAGTTGGAGCGGCCCACCCGCCGGATCTGATCGGCGAGCGGCGAGCCGGTGAAGGCGCGGACGCACGAAAGGACCGTCTCCTTGACCTGCAGCGCCTTCTCACGGGAGACGGTGTTGTCGTTGTAGTAATGGAAGTCGAGCAGCGCCGGCCGGAAGCGGAACTCGTCCGGATGGGCGTCCCACCACGCCTGCGACTCACGGAACGCCTGGCTCAGCCGCCGCTGCGCCAGCGCTGCGATCTCGGCGTCCGTCGGCTCCACGCCCGCCTTCCAGCGATTCAGAAGCGTCTCGATGAGGCGGTGAACCAGGTCGCCCATCCACGCCTCAAGCCCAATCAGGTCCTTCAGCCGTGCCGCCGCCTTCGCTTCGTCGGTGGGGGAGGCGCTACGGGCCTGGGGCGCGAGGTGGTACCGGTAGTAGTACTTCCGCCGGCACTCCGTGAAGGTCCGGGCGCGGGTGGCGGACCAAGTCGCCCCTCCGGAATTCGGCGCGTGCCCGTTCGAAGCTGCAGGTTCCATGAGGGTTCTTCTACGATTGCGAGCGTATGTTTGGTAGATGTTCGATAATCATTCCCCTCGGTTCCTCGCAGGGCAAGTGTCAATTAGTGCCAGCCTTTGAGAGCCCGCTCGTCAGGACGTGAGCATGGGGCTTGGGAGTTAGGGGTTGGGAGTTGGGGAGCGGTCAGCGCCGGGCACCGCGGAGCGTGGGGCCGCCGCTTTCCCTCGTTGAGGGCTCTGCTTTTACACGGAGTCCCGGCGCTTCCTGGCAATACGCAACGAGCTTGCCCGAAACTAGCGCGCGAAACTGGTATCCAAGCAGGTCAGTGGTGAATTGGGAGGCGAGACCGTGGCTAGCGGACAGTTCGGACACCGGCATACCATCGGGATTACGCGGCGTGAAGTGCTGCAGGTCGGCTACAGCGGCCTGCTCGGCATGGGCTTCAACGCGGCGCTCCCCCGTCAGGCGGCTTCCGCGCCCGTCCCATCCGGCCGCGCGAAGGCGGTGATCATCGTCTTCCTCACCGGTGGACCGAGCCACGTTGACATGTTCGACCCCAAGCCGGACGCTCCCGCCGAGATTCGGGGGGAGTTCGGGGTGATCGGGACCAAGGTGCCCGGTATCCAGGTTGGGGAGCACCTGCCGGAGATGGCGAAGCGGATGGACCAGCTCGCCCTGGTCCGCTCGATGACCCACAAGAACAACGGCCATCTGCCCGCCACCCATTGGATGCTCACCGGCAAGGCGATCCCCGGCATCCCTGAGAGCTCGGGCGTCGATAGGATTCGCAGCCGCACCGACTGGCCCAGCTACGGGTCCGGCGTCGACTACTTCCAGCCGCGCACGGACGGCGTCCCGAACGCCGTCAACCTGCCGACCTACCTGCAGGAAGGTCCGCTACTCTGGCCCGGCCAGTACGCCGGCTGCATGGGGCCGAAGTGGGACCCGTGGCAGATCACGGAAGACCCCAACCGGCCGGAGTTCAAGGTCCAGAACCTCACCCCGCCGCAGGGCTTCGGGATTGAGCGGCTCCGCAACCGGCAGGCGCTGCTGGAGGCAGTGAACCGGCAGCAGGACCGTCTAAGCAAGCTCGGTGAGACGCAGGTGCTTACGGATCAGCAGAAGGCCGCTTTCACGCTGCTGACGGCTGGCGGGTTTGGAGAAGCGTTCAAGATCGACAAGGAGCCCGCAGCGATGCGGGACCGCTATGGCCGGCACATGTTCGGGCAGACCCTGCTGCTATCGCGGCGGCTGGTGGAATCCGGTGTCCGCGTGGTGCAGGCCAACATGGGCATCGTCCAGACTTGGGACAGCCACGCCGACCTCTGGGCGCGCCTCAAGAACGATCTTTTGCCGCCCCTGGATCGCGGCGTGACAGCGCTCATGGATGACCTCCGGGAGCGTGGCCTGGCGGACGAGGTCCTGGTGATCGTCACCGGCGAGTTCGGACGGACGCCGAAGATCTCCACGCTGGCCGGGCAGACGAAGCCGGGCCGCGACCACTGGTGCGATGCGTTCACCTCCGCCTTCTTCGGAGCGGGCGTGCGCGGCGGACAGGTGATCGGCTCCACGGACGCGCATGGCAACGTGCCCAACTCGCGTGCCTTCACCCCGGATGACCTCGGCGCGACGGTCTACCACTGCCTCGGCATCGACCCCAGCCGCGAGTTCCTCGACCGCGATAGCCGCCCGCTCCGCCTCTGCACCGGCGAAGTGATGACCCCCCTCTTCACCGGCGCCGGCGTTTGACCGCCGCGTCAATCTGCAATTTGCACTTTTCAATTTGCACTTTGCAATAGTGGGGTCTTGAACTCCGTAGGACCGGAACGGTCCTACGGCACGGGGCTGGGATAGCCCTACGCCAGGAGTGCTAGGTCCACTTTGCCGTCTGGGACCAGGGGAAGCGGACGCTGGAGGCGGTCCAGGATCTCCATCTCCGGATGGATGCCAAGCAGATGGTAGGCGGTTGCCAGCAGGTCCTTGGGCGAGACGGGGTGCTCGGCGGGCTGTCCGGCTTCCTGGTCGGATGCACCCACCACCGCTCCTGCTTTGGTTCCGCCGCCCGCCACCAGACAGGAGTAGACGTCCGACCAGTGATCCCGCCCGCCCGCCGCGTTCAGCTTGGGCGGCCGGCCATGCTCGGTGATCACCAGCACCAGGGTTTCGGCCAGCAGGCCGCGGTCGGAGAGGTCCTCCAGGAGCCCGGAAAGCGCCATGTCCAGGCCGGGGAGCAACTCGCCCGTTAGGCGCGGCACCGCGTTGACATGGGTGTCCCAGCCACTGATGCAGCTCTGGTTGAACTCGTCCCACACCACCGTGGCAAAGCGGACGCCTCGTTCAACCATTCGCCGCGCCGCCAGGGTGCCCTGCCCGAAGAGGGTCATCCCGTACTTCTCCCGCAGCGCCTTTGGCTCACGGCTCAGATCGAGGGCCTCGCGCATCCGGTCGGAAGTGACTAGCGAGAGTGCGTTCTGGCGCACCCGGTCGAAGCTCTCCAGGCTCTCCGCCCCGTCCAGGCCGCGACGGGCGCTGTCGAACTGGTCCAGCAGCGACTTCCGGCGGCGCAGTCGATCCAGAGTCAGATCACGCTGGACCTCCGTGTTGGGGGTGAACTGGAAGAAACCGTCCTCGGTGACGGCGCGGTATGGGTCCCCCTTCGGGATCGACCCGATCCATTCCGTGAAAACGGGGTCGTAACCGCTTCCCAGGAAGCCCCCGTAAGTTCCCGCTCGCTTGTGCGGTGCCGACCGGCTACTGATCCGCCAGGGTAGGCAGACGTTGCGGGGGATGTCGCGTGCCGCCGTGCCTGACCGGTCATCCAGGTACTGGACCACCGAACCGATGTAGGGCCAGTGCCGCTGGTCCCGGGGGTTCAACTCCATCGGGATGTCGCATTGCGGGTTCCCGGTGAGGGCATAGGCCGCGCAATGAATCGGATGTGGGTGTGACATCGACCGAATGAGCGTCACCCGGTGCATCTGTCGCGCCAGCCGGGGGAGGTGCTCGCAGATCCGCACCCCGTCCACGGAGGTGCCGATCGGATTGAAAGGGCCACGGGTATCGGTGGGCGCGTCCGGCTTGAGGTCGAAAGTCTCCAACTGGCTCGCCGCGCCATAGAGGAAGAGCAGGATGCAGTTCTTCGCCTTGCCGAAGCCGGGAAGCCGCCCCGCAGCGGAAGCGGGCGCGCTGGTGAGGTCGGCGAGGCTCACGCCACCCATTCCGAGCGCACCGGCGGTCAGGAAATCCCGACGGCTCGGTCCCTTGCAAAGCTGCTTGTTGCTACCCAGGACTCTGAGCATTCGTTCCCCTGTTCCTACAGTTCTTGGTTATGAGCAAATCTGGGAGGCGATGTTTCAGTCGGCCGGTACCGCACAGGGAGTTGCGAAGGTCTCCAGTTCGTTCGCTTCACCCATACGCCCAGAGTCCCGCGCAAAGCCCACGAATTGAGCGAGACAAAGAAAGGGCCTGCGCGCAATGGCAGGCCCTTTCTCACACCCGGTTTGCCGTCGGTCTAGCGAGACGCGACGGCCAGTTCACGTTGCGGAACCCAGAGGGTCAGGGGGCGGCGCCCGCCCGCCGGAGGATCTCCAGCCGGACGGGACCCCTTCCACCGAGTCCGATCCGCTTCGCCAGCGCCTGGCTCAGGTCGGCGGTGACATGCCGGTGTCCGAAGGGACCCCGGTCGTTCACCCTGGCAAGCACGGAGCGCCCGTTCCGCGGATTGGTGACGCGGACCCGCGTGCCCATCGGAAGATGGCGGCTGGCGAGGGTCATCGCGTTGCGATTGAACCGCTCTCCGGAGGCGGTGCGCCGACCGTGGAATCCGGGACCATACCACGTGGCGTGAGTCCGGATGGTCTTCACCACCTCGCCGGCGCGCTTTGCGACGCCATTGGTGGATGCGGCGCGGCCGGATTTGATCCATTGCGCGCGGCGCTGGAGCGCGGCGCGAACTGCGTCCGTCTGCCGCGCCAGCATGGGCGCGCGCTCTGCCGAACGAGCAGGTTTTGGCGTCGAGAAGACGCCCAGCACTGCCAGGCTGAAGGGAAGCATGAGCATAGCGATCCCCGAAGGGATCACACCCAGACTCCCGAGTGATGTCGAGCCTTCACGCATGCAGGGATTGCTCCTTTCTGCGGTAAGGGTCTCGGCCCTCGGACCGAAACCTCGGGGCAACGTCCCGCCTGGCTAGTTGCCGGACACGCGATCTTGAGAAGCACATTCCACAAGAGGCGCGGCGGCTTGAGAGGCGGAAAGCTGCCTTACGGTTAGAACGCCCAGGCAAGCCGGGTGACCCTGCCAGGCGGGCTGGCCCCATCCGCACGCAGTACAGCCTCGGTCACTCGACAGAACCGAAAAAAGCGTGATGGAAGAAGGCACAACCGCCGACCATTATACGCCATCGTCAACTTTAGAGGGATTCTCTGCTCTACCGCGAACCTGAGCGGGTTGCCGGGCGTCTCTTTAACCGGTCGCTTGAATCCCAAGGGTGATGGGTAATCCATCTCAGAGGGACCATCCGCGAGGTGATTCGAGAGGCAGTGGCACGGCTGCCGGGTCTACGGCCGAGTAGTAACCGGCTGAACGGTTGCCGGTGGTGGAATTCTCGCGCTACACTCACTTGGCTTCTTGAAGCAAGTTGCCAATACTGAGGGTAGTGATCCGGAGCTTGGTGAGCCAGGGGGCGGCAATGGGCAGGTGGGTGGCTGGGATTGGCATTGCATTGATCGCTTCCGCAAGTCCGGCGGTCGCGCAGAAGGCTTTTGATGTCGTGCCCCGCACGGACCACGCCGCCTACGCCGCTATCGCCCGGCTTGACGCCAGGGGCTACTTCGCGGGGACTGGCGGCAGCTTCACTGCGGCGCGGGACTACACCCGGTATGAATTTGCCGTGGCCGTTGAGCGGCTGACCAGCGCCATCCGCGCCCGCGTCCTCTCCGCCGATGACCCTTCCGGCCTGCGGGATGACCTGCGTGACTACGGCACCCTGATTCAGAAGTTCCAGCGCGAGATCAAGGCGCTCGGCCCAGACGTGGATGAACTCCAGGGCCAGATCGACGTGCTCCGGCAGCGGGTGGAGCGCCTCGAAGCATCCGCGCAGCCCGGTCCCGACCTGAGCGCCAAACTCGCTCGTCCCCGGAGCTACGGCGCCCTCTCCGCGCTCAAGGCGCAGCGCGTGCAGAACTGGATGGACAGCGCTTCCCGAAGCGGAATCATCAAGGCGCCGTTCACCCGAAGCTTCCAGCCCCAGATTCGTGCGGGCGCGGGCGGAGTCGGCCTGTCGGTGCAGGTGGAGGATCCGGATCGCCTGGCCTCGGTGCAGCGGATGCCGCTTCAGGATCCTGCGGATGTGCGCGCCTATCGCGCGCGGCTTGACATGCCGCTGGGCGGCTTCACCCTCAGCGCCTTCTACCTCCGTGAAGGCAGCTTCACCGACCGCTACATGCTGGCCAACCCTTACGGAATTACGGGTCGGTCGGTCGGATACGGCGGCGCGGTGAGCGGTGCGCTGCTGGATAACGTCAACTTCCTGCTGGAGAGCGCCAGCATTCGCTCCCTGGACGACGATGCGGCGCGCGCCGCCGTCTCCTTCCGCGCCGGCCTCAACTACGAGATGGGCCGCGGCCTCCGCCTGGGTGCCGCCTTCGAGCAGATGCGGCAATTCGGTGCACCGGGGCTGACCACGGATCTGGCCACCTACACGCTCTTCGTGGAGCGGAGTTGGGGTCGGAACACCACCTTCTCCGTGATCTACCGGTACTTCAACCCGAATTCCGGGAACACCGGTGCCGGCGTCCGCGAAGGTGACGCCAGCACCTTGCTCCAGACCAGCGTCCGCTTCTAATTGGGCTGGTAACTCGACCCGACTCTGGCTGCTTTTGTTTGCGCGTCAGTCCGTGGAGTTGCCGACCTCGGGCGATGTCTGGTCGACTGACATCTCGAAGTCCACATCGTCGTCCGGCTGCGAGGCGGCCTGGAGCGTCGGCGCGTCCGGTTCCAGGCTGTGGTGGGCGGTATCCGCCTTGCCGCGCGCCTCTCCCGTGTGAGTGACGATGTCCGCGTAGCTCTGCGGCCCCGCCTCATCCAATGGACCCTGGTTGGGCTGCACGCCCGTGAGGGGGATGCACTCCGGCTCCGGCTTGTCGCCGCCTGGCTGGATCATGTCTTCCCACGTCTTGTAAGAGTCTTGCCGCGCTTCTCGCATTCCTGCTCCTCTCGCCTGTCCCAATGATCGGGTTCCAGTGGACAGGGCTGTATTGCCGCGCCGTCCCCAGATGAAACGGCGGCGGGCGGACCGTCACTTCCGCCGCAGCCACTCCTTGACCGATACGCGGCGGCGGCTGAGCACGGACGGAGGTGCCTTGAGCGACATAGCGGGCGTGGGAACCGGCGTGTCGGCGTGCTCCACACGCAGGGCGGGCCTCGCACCGAAAGGGAGGTCGGGCGGCAGGATGTAGGTGTAGAGACCCTCCGCCAACTCTTCATAGGGGCCAGAAGCCGTCCCTGGTGCCGCAAGAGGAATCCGTCCCGGAGCGTGCGTTCTCCGCTCCAGACTGAACCCCGTCACCCCGGGTGGGATTCAATTACTGGGCAGGCTTTTGTGACAATGTAACCTGGGGTAGCCTAGGCCCTTGTGGCCGTGGGTCTACCGTGCTCCCAAGGGGGACGCGCCACGTCCAGCCAGGTGGATGGACCCCCCTGCGGTCTCCTGCGAACCACGTGCACTAGGCGCTAGGCTACC
>JANPLG010000058.1:0-33202 GCA_031426395.1 Actinomycetes bacterium | reverse complement strand
TTTAATTGTGTCTCGTTGTCGGGTGGGCTTTGGGGCCTCCGTCTCGGCCTTGGCGGTTAGGGGGGGCGCTCCATGGCCGCCTCGCCCCCTCGCCCCCTCGCCCCCTCGCCCCCTCGCCGCCTCGCCCCCTCGCCCCCTCGCCCCCTCGCCCCCTCTCGATCCGCCAGCATCCGAATGCCGTTTCCGTACTGAGCCAGGGCGGGTAGAGGCGGTGGGGGCGCACATGCCCCGCAGAGATTCCAGGAGCAACAGGATGCCTTACACTATCGGCGGCCGATCCGTCCAACTGAGCCAGGAGCCGCGCGTCATCAACGGCCCCGTGTTCGTCCCATTCACCGAAATTGTCCAGCAGTTGGGCGGAGAGGTCTCCTGGGACCACGCCAGCAAGACCGCCGGAGCCACCGTCAGCGGCCGGCATGCCCGCATCTCCACCCAGGAAGACCCCACCTTCACCGTCGACGGCCAGCCGCAGCGCATGTCAGTGCCTGCCTTCCTGGAGAACGACACCACCTGGGTACCGATCGAGTTTTTCGGGATGGCGTTCGGCATTCCGGTCTACGCGGACACCAACACCAACACCGTCTCCGTTGACACCAGCAACCTGCGCATGGCCGCATAGGCAACCTGCTAAACGCCAAGGTGCCAAGAACGCCAAGGCAAGCACAAATGAGTGATTGCGGAGTGGCGCGAAATGCGTCACTCCCAGTCCAGCGGAGACCGGTATCCGGAAACCGGAAGGAGTTCCCCCCTCCGCGCCGAACGGGATGCGTCCGCTCGGTCGCTGGTTCCGCCTCTCCCTGAATGAAGACACGCATCATCAGCGCGCTGCTGGGCGCCCCGTTGCTCATCGGCGCCGCCCTCTGGACCGGCGGCGTACCATCCTGCCCCATCTGGCCCTTTCCTGGTTGGCCCTTCGCCCTGCTGGCGCTCGCGATGGTGATCGTGGGGCTGCGGGAGTTCTACGACGGGTGCCGTGCCTTCGGCCTCGCTCCCCGCGACGGGCTTGGCATCTCGCTCGGGGTCTTTCTGCTCCTGCTGGCGACGCCGCTCATCCATGACCCGTCGGCGGCATTGATGCTGGGGCTGACGTTTTTCATCCTCGCCAGCCTCACCCTGGAGATCGTCCATCCGCACCGGTCGCCGCTGAAGTCGCTGGCACCCACCTGGATGGGGGCGCTCTACATCGGCTGGCTGCTGCCGTTTGCGCTGCGCCTTCGCTTCATCACCCCGGGGCTGGTGCATGTGCCGGAGCCGTGGAGCGCGGTGGGCGAGGGCGGCTGGCTCCTACTCTTCACCTTGCTGGTGACCAGCGCCGTGGACATCGGCGCCTATTTCGTGGGCAAGACGATGGGCAAGCGGAAGCTGGCACCCGAGGTAAGTCCGGGGAAGACGGTCGAGGGGTCGGTCGGTGGTGTGGTCGTGGCGATGATCGTCGCGGCGCTCCTCGCAAACGGACTTGGGATGCGCCTTGACTTCACCATGATTGCGGCCGGTCTGATCGGGGTGACCTCGCAACTGGGCGACCTGGCAAAGAGCGCCATCAAGCGGGAGATTGGGATCAAGGACTTCGGCACCCTCATCCCCGGTCACGGCGGGGTGCTCGACCGTTTCGACAGCTTGCTCTTCACCGCGCCGACCGTCTACCTCTTGATCACTCAGTTCGCCTGGTGATCGCCACCCCTTTAGCTATGAATCAATCATGAATCGCCCCGTTCCCGGTGCCGCCGTCGTCTGCCTGCGCGGGCAGGAAGTCCTGTTGATCCAGCGAGCCACTCCTCCCAATCAAGGCCGCTGGAGCTTCCCCGGAGGCAAGATCGAGTTAGGCGAGACGGCGCGCGCGGCGGCGGAGCGTGAGGCCCTGGAGGAGACGGGGATTCCGGTCCGCGTGCTGGACGTGGTGGACGTCTACGACGCGCTCTTCCCGCCTTACCACTACACTGTCGCCGACTTCCTTGCCGAGCCGGTTGGCGAGGCCTCCCCCGTCGCAAGCGGGGATGTCGCGGATGTCCGCTGGGTGCCACTGGCGGAGCTGGCACCCTACGACATCACTCCGGAGATGGAGTGCGTCCTCCGCCGCGCCGTCTGGCTGCGGGATCAGCGAGATGCGCCGCACTGCCTGGGAGATCTCCGAACACAGGACACGCCGTCGCTTCGCGACCAGGTTCGGGGCCTGTATGTCATCACGGATGACACGCTGGTCCCAGGTCTCGGCCACCTTGAGATCACCCGCGCGGCACTGGCGGGAGGCGCGCGGATCATCCAACTCCGGGACAAGCGCCGTGACGCCGGTGCACTCCTGCCCATTGCCCGCGAGATGCGTGCGTGGTGCCGGGCCGCCGGAGCACTCTTCATCGTCAACGACCGCGCCGACTTGGCGCTGGCCGCTGACGCGGATGGCGTTCACCTGGGGCAGACGGATCTCCCCGTCGCGGAGACGCGCCGGTTACTTGGGCCACACCGCCTGATCGGAATCTCGCCGGAGAACGAGGAGCAGGTCCGCCGCGCTGAGGCCGAGGGCGCGGACTACCTGGGAGTCGGCGCTGTTTACGGCAGCGCTACCAAGCCGGACGCCGGTGCTGCGGTCGGCGTGGAGCAGATCCGGCGGTTCCGAAGCATCACCTCGCTACCCATCGTAGCCATCGGCGGAATCACGGCGGAACGCGTGCCGAAGGTGATCGCCGCCGGAGCGGACTCGGTCGCCGTCATCAGCGCTGTGGTGGCGGCGCACGATGTAGTCGAAGCTGCAAGACGGTTCTCCTCAGCCTTCGGCGAGTGACAGCGCAAAGAGTTGAGCCACGCGAGTTAAGAGCGGCCGATGCGGACCGGACCCGGCGGACGTGGTCCACTTCCGGACGGGGATTGACCCGGACGATCCGCGGCTGGGGATCAGCCCGCTGCGTCCGATCCTGCGGGAGATTGTCACCGACAACGAGGCCTCGGGGTTCATGGCGGCGCTGCTGCGGAACATGGGCGTGCCGACGGTGCTGATCTCGCCGGCGAACGAGCAGGACAGCATCGGGACGGAGACGGCGCGGCGCATCCGGGAGGAGTTCGGGGACGGGACGGCGGGCGAGAATGCAGGGACGGCGTTCGTGCCGGGTTTCCCGCTGAAGGTGGAGACCCTCTCGCTGACGCCGGAGGCGATGCGGCTGGAGCGGTTCCGGTTCAACCCCGAGGCGCGGATCGCCGGGGCGCTGCGGGTGCCGCCCATGGTGGTGGGATTGAGCGTCGGAGACATCACCCGGACCTACTCCAACTATGGGCAGGCGCGGAAGGCGGCGTACGAGGACTGCCTGATGCCGCTGGGTCGGCAGATGGCGAAGGCGGCGGGGAAGCGGCTGCTGCCTGAGTTCGACGGGGAGCCGGGTGAATGGCTGGGCTGGGACTACAGCCAGGTGGCGGCGCTGGGCGAGGATCAGACGGAGATCTACCGACGGAACAACCTCGCCGTGCTGGGTGGATGGATGATGCGGAACGAGGCGCGGGAGCGGGCGGGGTTGCCACGCGATCCGCAGGGAGATGTCTACCTTGACCGCAGGCCGTCGAATAACGCGTCAGAGGATTTCCAGCCGAGCAAGGTCTAGCCGGAGCTTTTTGGTGCCGTGCTCCACGAATGCTGCCCGAGCTACCCCTTGAAGTCTTTCAGGAGCTTCTCCGCCCAAGCCTTCTGCGACTTCGCGTCGGTGGGGAAGGGATAGCCGCCCTTCTTGAGCGTCTCAAGAGCGCGATCTCCCACAGGTCTGAGCGTCTTCCAACTGTTGCCGCGAGTGTCGTGGCAACGTTCACAATACATCTTGGTCACCGGCGTGAAGGGTTTGTACGCCCTGGCGGCGGGGCCTGGGAGTAGCGCACCCCCCAGCACCCCACCCACCACTGCGAAGCTCAGCAGATTCTTCCGCATGGGGATGTCCATTTCCGAATTGAGGTCAAGGTTCGTGAGGGCGGAGTTGCAACCTGCGGTCCCGGGGGGACTACCGGACGAGTTGATCACGGCCGTCCTGCTCCCCATCGGTTGTTGATGCTTGCCATCATTTGGAGTGCGCCCAGCGAGCAAAGTATCGCCTGGTTCGGCACCGGAAGCCCGGACTTCCAAACAGAAACGGTGCGGACGTTGACGCCCATTTTGCGGCGGTGAATACTCCTGCAAACGACTGTTTGCGGGATGTGGGATGGGACCGCTGGAGCGGAAGACGCTGGCGCTGCGGGAGTGCCGGGCGGCGGGGGATGGGAGCAGCTTCGAGGGGCTGGCTTCCGCCTTCTTCGCGCCGGACGAATCGTGGACGTGCGACATCGTGGCGCCGGGGGCGTTCGCGCAGGACCTGCCCTGGTTCCTGGAGCGCGGCTTTGTCGGCGGGATGAACCACGACTGGGACTGCCCGATCAGCAGCACGCTCCATGCCGAGGAGACCGCCGAGGGCCTCTTCGTCCGTGGCTCCGTGGTGGAGACGGCGCACGGGCGGGATGTGCGAGAAAGACGGAGCCGTGCATCTGACCGGAGAGTCCCACGCGAGTTAAGAGCGGCCGATGCGGACCGGATCGGATGCGTGGGACCGAGACGGATCGAAGGGGAGGACACGCTTCCTGACGTTCGCGGTTCGGGTCTCCGGCTTGATGCGGGAAGTCGGCTGTCGGAAACGGTGACAGGTTCGCTCGACCGGTTTCCACAGCAGTGGCAGTCCGTCACATCGGTCCCTCGCACATCTTACGTGTGTTGCTCGATCATAGCGTGTGGGCCGCTCATCCATCACCGCTATCAAATTGTGAACCCGTGCGCCTGCCTGCCCGTCTGTGGGGATAGCTTCGCGGTGAGGACGCACGGGACCATCCCCTGCAACCACCGCACTGATGACGGGTGGGTCTATGACGAAGCACTTCGTTCTCTCCGGCGCGCTCCTTCTTGGGACATCCGTCTTCGGGTTCCAAGCCGCGACCGCCGCTCCCCAAAAGGCGACGCGGAAGCCGGTCGCAGCCGCAAAGGCCAAGGCGCCGGTCCGGCCAGTGGCCAAGGCGACCGCGCTCCCCGCAGAGCTTAAGGACGTGGTCGGGCTGGATATCGCCCCGGCGTCCTTCCAGCTTGACGGACCCCGCGCGGTCCAGCACCTCGTGGTCATCGGCACGCTGAAGGATGGCGCGACGGCGGATGTCACGGATCACGTCACCCTCGCCCTGGACCAGCCGAAGCTGGCGAAGGTGGTGGACGGCGTGGTGCATCCGCTGGCGGACGGCAAGGCCCAGCTCACCGCAAAGCTCGGGAAGCTCACTTCCCCCGTGGCTGGGTTCACCGTGGTGAACGCCAAGCTGCCCGCGACCGTTGACTTCAACAACGACGTGATGCCGATCCTGGCGAAGACCGGCTGCAACAGCACCGCCTGTCACGGATCGCCTGCCGGCAAGGGCGGCTTCAAGCTCTCCCTCTTTGGATATGAGCCGGAACTGGACCATGTCGCCATCGTCAAGGACGGCGAGGGCAAGCGGGTCAACGCCAAGGACCCCGCGCAGAGCCTGCTGCTCCAAAAGGCAACCCTGGCCACTCCCCACGCCGGCGGGATGCGGTTCAAGAAGGACAGCAAGGATTGCGCCACCCTCGTTTCCTGGATCAAGGATGGCGCGCAGGGGATGGGCGAGTTCGAAGCCCGCGTTAAGTCGATTGAGGTGATCCCGGATCAGCCGTGGATTCCCGCCCCCAACCGCAAGCAGCGGCTGGCGGTGACCGCGCTGATGTCGGACGGCAGCACCCGCGACGTGACCGACAAGGCGATCTACAGCAGCAATGACGACGCCATCGCCGAGGTGAGCGACGCCGGCCTGGTGACCACCCGCCGCGCGGGCGAAACCGCCGTCATGGTGCGCTTCCTGGGCCAGGTGGCCGTCTCCCGGGTGGCGGTCCTGCCGACCCTCAAGCCGCAAGCCGCAGCTCAGGTCGCAAAGCACAACTACATCGACGACCACGTGCTGGCGAAGGTGCAGAAGCTGCGGATGACCCCCAGCGAACTCTGCACCGATGAGGAATTCATCCGCCGCGCCACGCTGGATGTCTGCGGCATCATCCCTTCCCCCGAAGAGATGCACGCCTTCATGACCGATCGCCGAAGCGATAAGCGCGCCCGGCTGGTGGACCAACTGCTGGAGCGCGAGGAGTTCGTTGACTTCTGGACGGTGCGATGGAACGACATCCTCCGCAACAATCCCCGGACCACCCGTAGCGGTGCCGGTGCCTACGCCACCTGGATTCGCACGCAGCTTGCAAAGAACCGTCCCTACGACGAGTGGGTCCGCGACCTGGTCACCGCAACGGGCCGCGCCACGGAGGGCCAGATCACCATCGATCAGCTTCCGCGAAACCAGCAGGACCGGCCTGGCGCGCAGCGACTGGTGGACCAGGTTAACCGCGTGGAGCCGAACGCGGCGGCGAACTACTTCTCCGTCTCAAAGGACCCGCTGGATGTAACCAGCGCCACCAGCCAGATCTTCCTCGGCGTTCGCATTGAGTGCGCCCGGTGCCACAACCACCCCTTCGAGAAGTGGACCCAGAACGACTACTACGGACTGGCCGCTTTCTTCAAGGGACTGCAGGTCCGGGGCAATGCGCAGGTCGCCGCCGTGGTCGCCATCAATGAGCGCTCCCCGGAGATGCGCAACCCCAAGACCAATGAGGCCGTGGCGCCGCAAGTGCTCGACCTCACGGAGATCAAGGTGGAGCGCGGCGCGGACCGACGCACGGCGCTGGCGGAGTGGATGACGAGCCCCAAGAACCCGTGGTTTGCAAAGTCGGCCGTCAACCGGCTCTGGTCGCACTACTTCGGACGCGGCATCGTGGAGCCGGTGGATGACTTCCGGGTCACCAACCCGGCCAGCAATCCGGAGCTTCTGGACGCCCTGGCCCGCGAGTTCGTGGACCGCAAGTTCGATCTGAAGGCGGTGCACCGCTCCATCCTGAACAGCCGGACCTACCAGCAGTCGTCCCGCCCCAACCAGTACAACGCCACCGATACCGCCAACTTCGCCCGGTTCTACCCGAAGCGGCTGATGGCGGAGCAGATCTTTGACAGCATCAGCCAGGCCACCGACATCTGGCTCTTGGGACCGGGTGCTGGCGGTAGACGGCCCAACCGGCCCGCCCAGCCGCAGTTTGCGGGTGGCCGCTACATGCCGGCCGTCAGCGGCGAGGTGAAGCGGGTGATGCAGATCCCAGCGCTGATCCCCGGCGGGGCGCGCGGCGCGGGCGGCACGGTGGGCCAGTTCCTCGACACCTTCGGCAAGCCGAAGCGCGAGGTGGTCTGCGAGTGCGAGCGCTCCGATGACGGCAACGTGGGGCAGGCCCTCGCGCTGATCAACGGGGAAGAGGTCAACCGCAAGATCTCGGCGCCGTTCGGCCGCATCCAGCGGCTGGCACGCGGCACGAAGCCGGACCCGGAGATGGTCGAGGAGATCTACCTCGCCATCCTGAGCCGGCGGCCCACGCCCGTTGAGGTGAACGACGCCTCCACCCTCATCCGCACCGCGAAGAGCCGCCCGGAAGGGGTCGAAGACCTCTCCTGGAGCCTTCTGAACTCTCGCGAGTTCCTGTTCAATCACTAATGCTGGCGGTTATCCCGTTCCCGTGCCCCGCTCCTGACCTGACTTCCCTCTGGCCTGGAGCGGGTGCCCGGAACCTGAAAGAGGTTTCGCTATGAAGAACGTATTCCTGGGTGGCCGTGCGACCGCAAACTGCGAAGGGGTCAGCCGCCGCGACATGCTGAAGGTGGGGACGCTCGGCTTCTTCGGCCTTTCCCTCCCGGAGCTGCTGCAGATGCAGAGCGCTGCCGCCGCAGGCAGCACCCCGCGCGCGGAAGCGGTGATCCTCCTCTGGTGCTCTGGCGGCCCGAGCCACCTCGACACCTTCGATCCCAAACCGGACGCGCCGAGCGACTACCGCGGCGAGTTCAAGGCGATCAGCACCAAGGCGGATGGCATCCAGCTTTCAGAGCACCTGCCGAACATCGCGCAGGTCACGGACAAGCTGGCGATTGTCCGGTCGCTCACCTCGAACATCGCGGCTCACGAGCAAGCGACCGAGTACATGATGACCGGCTACAAGCCGCTCCCGACCCTCGATTACCCCGGGTACGGTTCCGTGGTCTCCAAGGAACTGGGCGTTCGCAACAACATCCCGCCCTATGTGGCCATCCCCAACGTTGGGCGTGCAGGCGGACCCGGGTTCATCGGCGGCAGCTTCTCTCCGTTCAACGTGCCCGACCCGGCCTCTCCCAACTTCAAGGTGCAGGACATCAACCCGCCCGTGAACGTGGACGATGACCGGATGCTGCGGCGCAAGGCGTTCACCTCCCGCCTGAACAGCCAGTTCGTCAATGGCCGCCCGGACGACAACGTGAAGAGCGTCGACTCCTTCTACCAGCGCGCCTATGACCTGATCGGCAGCAGCAGTGCGCGGAAGTCGTTCGACCTCAGCTTGGAGAGCGAGTCGACCCGTGACCTCTACGGGCGCACCACCTACGGACAGGGTGCCCTGCTGGCCCGCCGCCTTGTGGAATCCGGTGCGCGGTTCGTCACCATCCAAAAGGGCGGCTGGGACACGCACGACCAGAACTTCCAGCGCCTCAGCCGGCAGCTTCTGCCGGAAGTCGACAAGGCGTTCGCCGGCCTCATCAGCGACCTTTCCCAGCGCGGCATGCTCGACAAGACCCTGGTGGTCCTGATGGGCGAGTTCGGCCGCACGCCCAAGATCAACGCCCGCGGCGGGCGGGATCACTACGCGCGGTGCCGGTTCGTCACCTTCGCCGGTGCCGGCATCCGGGGTGGGCAGATCATCGGCAAGAGCGATGACAAGGGAATGGCCCCTGTGGAGCGGCCGATCGGCGTGGAGGACGTGGCCACCACCCTCTACAGCGCCCTCGGCATTGACTACAACAAGCAGTACATGACCCCCACCGGTCGGCCGATCCACCTCGCCGCAAATGGAGCGCCGATCAAAGAGCTGTGGGGCTGATCTCCATGTCGTGGCTCAAGTAGTCCCGCCGATCGGGGGGCCGCTCCCTGACGGTCGCGGTTCGGCATGGCTTCGTGGCTCGTAGGGCGGGGCGTCCCGTGTGTTCCTGCCCGCCCCGCCCCCGGTAAAGGAGCCGTCATCGACGAGGAAGCCGGTCAGGCGGCCCAGGTGGTTCCGCCTGACCGGGTTCCGCCTGACCGGGTTCCGCCTGTCACGAGGGGAACCGCCACGCGGACGAGGCGGCCATGGAGCGCCCGCCCTACGCTTCATGGCCGAGACGGAGGCCGCATTGCCGTCCGGAGTTCCGCCGGTCGGGGACCGCTTAGTCGAGTTGGCCGAGGCCGGCGGGTGGCGTGGTTTTTCCCAGTGCCCCGGCCAGGGCGAACAGCCCCAGGAGATACGGGAGCGCGCTCATCACTTCGCTGGGGATGGTCGCAACTTTCAACCAGTCAATCCCCTGAATCCCGATGGCGCTCATTGCCTGAAAGAGCATGACTGCTCCCGGAACGGGGCGTCCCTGCAGCGTGATCTGTAGCGCCTCGCCCAATCCAAAGGCGAGGACGGCGGCGGCGGCGCCAAGAGGATGCCAGCGTCCGAAGATCACCGCCGCCAGAGCCAGATACCCACGCCCCGACGAGGCATTCTGGGTGAAGCGGCCGGTCGCCTCCAGGCTGAGGTAGGCGCCGCCGATCCCTGCCAGCGCCCCGCCCGCTGCCAGCCAGAGGGTGCGGGCGCGGTCGACCACTACGCCCGCCGCCCGGGCCGCCGCAGGCGCTTCGCCGACCGCGCGTAGCTGAAGGCCGCTGCGGGTCCGGTAGACGAGGAACCACACCCCCGCCACCGCCAGCAGCGCCAGCGGCACGAAGGCGGTGCGGGCACCCAACAACGTTCCAAGGACGGGAAGCTTTGCCAGCCCGGGCAGCCAAGCTCCCAGCGCTTTCACCTGCCCGCCGAGGTAAGTCCCCTTCGACATAACCCCCAGCAGGTACGAGGTGAGTCCCGCCGCCAGCAGGTTGATCGCAACGCCGCTGATGATGGCGTCAACCCGGAGCTTCAGGACCGCGAAGGCATGGAGCAGTCCGAGGAGGATTCCAACGACAGCGGCCGCCAGAAGACCAATCCAGGGGTCCCCCGTGTGGAATGCCACTGTCCACGCGGCGAACGCTCCCGCCAGAAGCATCCCTTCCAGCCCGATGTTCACCACCCCAACGCGCTCTGAGAGGACGCCGCCCAAAGCAGCGAACACCAGCGGCGTGGAGACCCGAAGGGCCGATTCAATCAGTTCCATCAGGTGAGTTCGTAGGGCGAGGCGGCGGAGCGCCGCAATCAATGGGCGCAGATCGATGCCCGCAGCAGACCGATCTACTATCGCCGAAAGGTCACGGTTCAGGGTCGCTCAATTCAGGGATAGGTCGGTTCGTGGCTGAGGGAACGACGAGCCATCTTTCTGCCTCCAGCAAATCCGCATTCCATTCCGCACTCCGAAATCCACATTCCGCAATTGGCTCACTCTCCGTGGCCAAGGTCGGCGAAGTGGCCTTTCAGGCTGGGATAGAGGCCGCGATAGACCGGGTAGTAGCGGTTGTAGACCTCGTGAGCAACGGGGTCGGTGGGGCAGCGGTCCGTCACCTCAATGGTCGCCCGACACGCTTCTTCCACCGTATTCCAGACACCCGTCCCCACGCCGGCCAGCAGCGCCACTCCGAAGGCCGGACCCTCGTCCACATTGATGGTGACGTGCTCGCGCCCGGTGACGTCGGCCTGAATCTGCCGCCAGAACGGGCTGCGGGCACCGCCGCCACTGGCACGGACCTGCGTGATCGGCACCCCCATCTCCGCCAGAATCTCCAGCGAGTCCCGGAGGCCATACGCCACGCCTTCCAGCACGGCGCGGGCCATGTGGCGGCGGTCGTGGCGCAGAGTCAGGCCGAAGTAGACGGCGCGGGCATAGGGGTCCGCGTAGGGCGCTCGCTCGCCGGTCAGGTACGGAAGGAAGAGCAGGCCCTCGCAGCCGGCGGGCGCCTTCGCTGCTTCCTGCGTGATGATCTGGTAGGGGTCGACTCCCATCTGCGCCGCGACCTCCTTCTCTGGGGTGCCGAGCACGTCGCGGTACCAGCGCAGGGAGCCGCCAGCGGAGAGCATCACCCCCATCTGGTGCCACTTGCCCGGCACGGCATGGCAGAAGGTGTGAAGCCGGAGCTTGGGGTCGACGCTTGGCTCGTCACTGAAGGCGAAGACGACTCCGGAGGTTCCGACAGTCGAGGAGATGATGCCGCTCTCCACGATGCCGCTGCCGACCGCGCCCGCTGCCTGGTCGCCGCCGCCGCCGACAACGGGCGTGCCTTCCTCGAGTCCGGTGGCCTGAGCAGCCGCCGCGCTGATGGTGGCGCTCGGCACCACGCTCTCAAACGCCTCCGGCATCCACTCCGTAGGCACGCCGATGGCGTCCAGGAGTTCCGTGGCCCAGCGGCGCTCCCGCACGTGGAACATCGCGGTGCCGGAGGCATCAGAGACCTCGGTGGCGAAGGCGCCGGTCAGCATGAAGCGGATGTAGTCCTTCGGCAGCAGCACCTTGCGCACCCGGGCATAGGTCTCCGGCTCACTGTCGCGGAGCCAGACCACCTTGGGAGCGGTGAAGCCGGTGAGCACCGGGTTGCTGGTCAGTTCGACCACGCGCTCCGCACCCACCGACTCTGTGATCCACTCGCATTGGGCGGTGGTGCGCTGGTCGCACCAGAGGAGCGCGGGGCGAAGCACCTCCTGGCGGCAATCGAGAAAGACGGAGCCGTGCATCTGACCGGAGAGTCCCACGCCTTTCACCGCATCTCCGGAAAGGCCGCTCTGGCGCAAGACGCTTCGAACCGTGACCTGGGTCGCTTCCCACCAGTGATGCGGGTCTTGCTCCGCCCAGCCGGGACGGGGCGTGCTGAGCGGGTACTCATGGGTGGCGGTGGCGAGCGGCCTGCCGTTGTCGTCAATGAGCAGCGTCTTGGTGCCCGAGGTGCCGATGTCGATGCCGAGTAGCGCCATGTCTCTCTCCGAAGAGCGGTCTCGAAGCTCGCGCCGAGCAGCAAGAGTTCGAGCCGAACCCTAGGGCAGGCTCGCGGCAGCGTGCCGCCGCTCCCGCTAACAGTTGCAGTTCACCGCAAGATTGACGCTACCTTCGTCATCGGCGGGCCGGAACCTGCTGCCGAAGTAAGCCGTAGCAGGAAGGGAAGCAATTCGCAGTGGAGGCCGCAAGGTGGCGACGCGTTGGCGGGAATCGGAAACGGACTTCACGGCAGGTCGCTTGCGGAGCTGCGGAGGATGAGCGACCCCAAAGCGCTGGCTGCGGCGTGGGCGTGGTACTGCAACGGGTGCGGTCTCCCTGCGAAGCTGCCTCGTGAGGGTCGCTGGCACTGCCCGCATTGCGGCGATCCACTCTGGCTGACGCTGCCGGAGCGCGGGGGGCCGCAGCTTCTGGGGGGAACGGCGGTCCCGCTGATCCCGGAGAAGCCGCCGCTGGACGCAGCGTGCGCGACCCACCCTGCCTGGCGAGCGGCCGGCGTCTGCGATCGGTGCGGCGACTTCCGCTGCAACCCCTGCACGCGGGTGCTGGAGGGCCGCTTCTACTGTGTCGATTGCTTCGCCGGCCTCAAGCGACCCTCGGGGTTTCGGACGACGATGGGCCGATACCCGCATGTGGTCACGATGGCCGGTCTTGCGCTGCTGGTGCTGGTGGTCCAGTTGGCGCTCCGATTCTTGAACCTGGTGCCGTAGTGGTGGGTCAAGTCGGTATGTTTGCCAATGGCGATGCCCTGGACCGCCATGACGGTGCACGTCCATGAGTCCCGATTCTCCGGCTCAGGCATCGCGGCTGGCCCTCGACTGGTACTGCAATGGTTGTGGGATGCCGCTGTTGCTGCCGGAGCGAGGATACTGGACCTGCCCCGGTTGCGAAGGGCCCATCGTGGTCAAGCGATCCGCTGAAGGGTCCGAGGTTCACGGAGCGACCCCGCTGGCGGCGGGCGCGGGACAGGTGACGCTCAATGCGGCGTGCGCCACCCACTCTGGCCAAGCCGCTGCCGGCGTCTGCGAGCGCTGCGGCGACTTCCGCTGCGCCGCCTGTACGCGGGTGATTGAGGGGCGACTCTACTGTGCGCCCTGTGTCCCACTACTCAAGCGCTCGCCGACTTCGGGTTGGACCCGCCTCCGTTAACCTCCAACGTTACGGTCCTTGGCGGAGACTCTTTCTTCTCGTGGGTGGCTGCGGTTCCACTTTTGGCCGTCACACCGCCTTGCGGTGACGAAAGCATCACGCCGCGCGTAATCTGAGGGCGGCCCCTTGTTCCGGGCACCTATGTTTATCAACCACCGGCGGGGTCCTCTGATGCGCAACGAGTCTTCTTCCAACCACGAACCGCGCCTTTCGCGCCGGGGGGCTCTGGGGTTCTTCGCCGGCGGCCTCGCCGCGCTGTGCGGCTCTGCGGAGGCGGCGGACTGGCCCGTCTGGCGCGGCCTCCGCCGCACCGGCGTCTCCGACGAGAAGGGCTGGACCACCAATTGGGGCGGCGGCCCGAAGCGCCTCTGGGGTGCCAACGTCGGCACTGGATATTCCACGGTCGCCGCGCAGGGCGGCAGGATCTACACCCTGGGTGCCAGCGGCGGCCAGGACACCGTTGTCTGCCTGGACGCGGCCACTGGCCGCGTGGTCTGGCGGCAGAGCTTCCGGCACGGCTCCCGCACCTACGGCGCGGACCCCAACCCCACCGGCAGCACCACCACGCCCGTGATCGACCGGGACCGCGTGTACGTGCTCCACCGCGAGGGCCTGGGCGCCTGCCTTGACGCCGCCAGCGGCAGGGTCATCTGGCAACGTGACATGCGCCGCGAAACGAGCGGCGAGTTGCCGAACTGGGGTTTCGCGGGTTCGCCGCTGGTCTACGGCGACAGCGTCATCTACAACGTGGGAACCTCCGGCATCGCCGTCAACAAGGCCACGGGGCAGGTCACCTGGAAGAGCGGCAACGGCAAGGCCGGCTACGCGGCGCCGGTCGCCTACACCATTGGCGGCGTGCGCGGGGTTGCGATCTTCAGCGGGACCGCGCTGCACGGCGTGAACCCCGGCACGGGCCGAGTCCTCTGGTCGCACCCCTGGCAGACCAGCTACGACGTGAACGCGGCCGATCCGCTGATCTACGGCGACAAGATTTTCATCACATCCGGCTACAACCGTGGCTGCGCCCTGCTGAAGATCGGTGCGAGGCCCCAGGTTCTCTTCGAGAACAAGAACATGCGCTGCCAGTTCAACAGCCCCGTGCTGATTGGCGACCACGTTTACGGCAATGACGCCAACACCCTGAAGTGCCTCGACCTCCGCAACGGCAACGAGGCGTGGCAGCATCGGGGCATCGGAAATGGCGGCCTGATGGCGGCCGACAATAAGCTGATCGTCCTGACGGATCGCGGGGAGTTGTTCGTCGCGGCGGCCACTCCCGCCCGCTTCCAGGAGCTGGCCCGCGCCCGGGTGATGAGCGGCGTTTCCTGGCCCCATCCTGTCCTGGCGGATGGCAAAGTCTACTGCCGCAACAACGCCGGCGATCTCGCCTGCTTCAGCGTGCGCTGAGGGAGCCCGGCAAGCTTGACTCGCGAACCAGCCGCGGGGACTCAGCATTAGGAACTCAACAAAGGTCAAAGGATCTCCACGAACAAACACCGTTGCGGAACGGCTAAGGTGTTCACGATGGAAGCTCCGAACCAGCCGGGGCCGATCGATCGCCCTTATCGCTCCGGCAACCGCCGGCTCATTTCTTCCATTTTCACGGGCAGAGAGTACCTGTCCCGTCCAGTGCGCGCTCCGGCACCTACCAAACAGCTATCATGAGAGCGACATCCGCTACCCTCTTCACGGCGACGGCCGCAACCGGCCTGTTGCTTACCGGCATTTCCGCCGTTCAGTCCCAACCGGCCCGCAAGCCTGCGGCTCCGGTGAAGCCAGTGGCGGGCGTCCGGCCAGCCTCAGCAACAGGCGCTCCCGTGAAGGGCTGGCTCACCTGGCGCGGCCCGCAGCAGAACGGCACCTCCCTCGAGACGGGTCTACCCTCAGCCTGGACTCTCGGCGGTGCCAACGATCTCTGGAAGATCGACCTGGGTGGTGCCGGAACCCCCGTCATCGCGAATGGCCGAGTCTATGCGCTCGGCTACCGGGGGCAGGGGGGCGACCTACAGGAAGTGCTCCTCTGCGCGGATGCGGAGACCGGCAAGGTCCTCTGGGAGCACAGCTACAGCGACTTCATCAGCGACATCGTCTACGATCGCTACGCCATCGGCAGCCCGTGCGTGGACCCGGAGACCGGCAACGTCTACGCCCTGATGGCCTCGGGCGTCTTCGCCTGCTACACGGCGGATGGGAAGCGGCTCTGGGAGCGCTCCCTCATGGAGGAGATCGGCCGACTCACCTTCACCAACGGACGCAACGGCGGGCCGATGGTCGAGGATGACCTGGTCATTGTCCGCGGCATCACCAGCAACTGGGGCGCGGACGGCCCGGCCATGGACCGCCTCTACGCCTACGACAGGAAGTCCGGCCATCTGGTCTGGTCCAGCAGCCCCGGAACGGCGCCCAAGGACAACTCCTTCGCGCTTCCGGCACTGGCCTGGCGGAACGGCAAGCGGCTGATGTACACCGGCACCGGAGACGGCAGCCTGGTCTGCATCAACGTGCGGACCGGCGAACCGGTCTGGCGGCTTCCCATCTCGGCAGGCGGCATGAACGCCTCCGTGCTGCTCTACAAGAACACGGCGGTAGCGGTCCACGCGGATGAGAACCTTGACTCCTCTGATGCCGGACGGCAGACCGCCATCAACGTGGACGGGACGGTGAAGCCCAACCCCGAGGGCGGAGTCCCACTCCTCGACCGCTCCGCCGAGGTCTGGCGCAACGACCTCGCAGCCGTCTCCAGTTCGCCGGTGCTGGTGGGCAATCGCATCTACCAGGTCAACAAGACCGGCAGCCTCTGCTGCGTGGACGCGGACACCGGCAAGATTCTGTGGCGTCACAAGCTCGGCTCCGAGATGCTCCACGCCTCTCCGCTTTACGCGGACGGCAAGCTCTACATTCCGATCCGCTCCGGTGAGTTTTTCATCGTCAAGCCCGGAGCCACGGGAGCTGAGGACCTGGCCAAGGTAAAGCTGGACGGAGACTGCCTGGGCGCTCCCAGCGTCTACAACGGCAAAGTGTATGTCTTCAGCACCAAGGGCCTCTACTGCTTCGGGAAGAAGGGGCCGGGCAAGCCGCCCGCGCCCGTGGTGGAGAAGCGCCCGGCCGCCGGCAAGGCAGTGGCCCTCCAAGTCATCCCCTCGGAAGTGCGGCTCCGACCCGGCGAGAAGGTCGCAGTCACCGTCCGCGGCATCGACGCGAACGGAATCCCGACCGGCACCGTTCCTGCCTCGTCCCTGAAGTGGGCGAAGTACATCCCCGCCACCGCCCGCGTGAAGGCGGAGATGAACGGCGAGTTCAACGCCCAGGGCGAACTCGTGGCAGGCGCTGTTGCCACCTCCTCGGCTGGCGCGTTCCAGGCCACCAGCGCGGACGGCCTCACCGGTGTTATGCGGGGCCGCGTGATGCCCGCGCCGCCGTTCAAGGAAGACTTCGAGGCGTTCAACCTCAACCAGGACCACGCCATAGAGACCGGAACCAAGTTCGCCTACCCGCCGCTCACCTGGATCGGCGCTCGCTTCAAGTGGGAAGTCCGCGACCAGGGCGGGAACAAGGTCTTCGCCAAGACGCTGGACAACGTCTTCTTCCAGCGCGCCACCGTCTTTATGACCCATCCGGATGTCAGCAACTACACGGTGGAAGCGGACCTGATGGCGGATGGCAACCGCCGCACCCAGCCGACGGTCGGCCTGGTCAACCAGCATTACCTCATCACGTTGGGCGGGAACAACCAGGAGCTGGAAGTGACCTCCAACTTCGACCGCCTCCGCGTGGCTGTGCCGTTCAAGTGGACCCCCGGCACGTGGTACCGCATGAAGACACGGGTGGACGTGGCTGCCAACGGCTCCGGCGTGGTCCGGGCCCGCGTCTGGAAGAAGGGCGAGACCGAGCCAGCCGCATGGACCATCGAGGCACCGCACGCCAAGGCGCACACCTACGGCTCACCCGGTCTCTTTGGGTTCTCCCCGCAGAGCCTCTTCCGCTGCTACGTGGACAACATCTCTGTGACGCCCAACAAGTAACTTTGCCACACGGAAGCGATGCGCCCCGTTGCTTCCGGGCGGTCTGACTTTCCGGCCACAACTCATTCGACAAATCACCTGTCCCGGGTTCTCGGGGGAACTTCAGCTATGAACGCCAAAAGCCGCCGTCTCCGCATCATGACGGCCCTCACCTGCTTCAGCCTGCCCGTGATGGCCATGGCCGCAGACTGGCCCACCTGGGGCCGGGACGGCAGCCGCAACATGGTTTCCGATGAGAAGGGCCTGGTGGACACCTTCGATCCAGGCCGCTACCTGGGCAACACGGAAGAGATCGATCCCACCACCACCAAGAACGTCCGGTGGGTGGCGAAGGTCGGCTCCCAGACCTACGGCAACCCGACGGTCTCCGGCGGCAAGGTCTTCATCGGCACCAACAACGAATCCCCGCGCGATCCGAAGCACAAGGGTGACCGCGGCGTCGTGATGTGCCTGGACGAGAAGACCGGCAAGCTGAACTGGCAGCTCACCGTTCCCAAACTGGGCACCGGCAAGGTGAGCGACTGGGAGTTCCTCGGCATCTGCTCCTCGCCCACCGTGGAGGGGAACCGCGTCTACCTGGTCACCAACCGCTGCGAGATCATCTGCCTCGACACGGAAGGCCTGGCCAACGGCAACGACGGGACCTACAAGGACGAAGCGCAGTACATGGCGGGACCCAACAAGCCGCCAGTTCCGCCCGGCCCAACGGATGCGGACATCATCTGGCGCTTCGACATGCGTGAAGAGCTGGGCGTCTTCCCTCACAACATCACCAACTGCGGTCCGCTCATCATCGGCAACAAGCTGATTGTGTCCACCTCCAACGGCACGGACTGGACCCATACCAACATTCCCAACCCCAAGGCGCCCGCGCTCTGCATGGTGGACAAGACCACCGGCGCGCTCCTGGGTGAAGAGGCGAGCGGCGTCAGCAGTCGCACCCTGCACTCCAACTGGTCCACCTCCACCCACGCGGTGGTGAACGGCAAGGATCAGATCGTGTTCGGTGGGGGAGACGGGATCTGCTACGGCTTCTCCACGGAGACCGAGGACCGGGACGGCATCAAGGTGCTCAAGGAACTGTGGCGCGTGGACTGCAACCTGCCGCAGTATCGCACCAAGGACGGCAAGGCGCTGAAATACGCCACCTACGACGGTCCCAGCGAAGTCATTTCCACCCCCGTCTTCTACAAGGGCAAGATCTTCGTCCCGATAGGACAGGACCCGGAGCACGGCGAAGGCCTCGGCAACTTCCTCTGCATCGACCCCACCAAGACGGGCGACATCACGAAGACCGGCGTGGTCTGGAACTACGACAAAATCCAGCGGTCCCTCTCAACCCCCACCATCTACAACGACCTGATCTTCGCCCCGGACTTCAGCGGCTTCATCCACTGCATCGACGCCAACACCGGCAAGGCCTACTGGGCTTATGACACCAAGAGCCACATCTGGTCCAGCCCCCTGGTTGCGGACGGCAAGGTCTATGTCGGAACCGAGGATGGCGACCTGGTGGTCCTGGAAGCGTCCAAGACGATGAAGGAAGTGGGCAAGACCGATATGCGGTCGCCGGTCTACGGCAGCGCGGTGGCGGCGAACGGAACGATCTACATCTGCACGCCCACGCACCTGTACGCTGTGGGGAAATAGGTGGGATGGGTTCAGGGTTCAGTCTCTGGCTGGAGCTTGGCTTGAAGTCGATGCCGAGTCTCTGCCGCCATGCTGTTGCAGCTGTAGTTCATCATCCTGAGGGCTGGAGCTTGTTAGAATCGCGCAACTCACCCGGGAAATAGCGCATCCGGGCACAGTTCCTGATCTTCCCTCACTTTCAACAGAAAGCCTGCCGCGCCCCGTACTCCCGTTCAAAGGGGAATGCGGGGCGCGCGTGCAATCTGGACAGGTTATGTCGCGCTCCCGGTTCTCGGGAGCGTGGTCACGGTGGTATGAGATCGATCTATGAAGTGGCTCCTCGTTTTAATGGTGCTGGTAGTGGCGGCACTCCACCAGGATTTCTGGTTCTGGAAGGACAAGACCCTACTCTTCGGGTTCTTCCCCATCGGCCTTGGCTACCACGTGATGTATTCCATCGTCGCGGCGCTCATGATGGTCGTCCTCGTCCGGTGCGCCTGGCCTTCCCATATCGAAGCGGAAGCGGAAGCGGTGAACGTTCCCGCCGTGACTGAGGCAGCCCGATGATTCCCGCCATTATCGTCTTCGTCTATCTCGCCATCGTTCTCTATATCGGCATCTTCGCATTCCGCAAGGGCAAGAAGGGTTCCAGCGAGGACTTCTTCCTGGCTAGCCGCAGCCTCGGCCCGGCCGTGTTCCTGCTCTCCATTTTCGGGACCAACATGACGGCGGTCGCCATCCTGGGCGCGTCCGGCATGGCGTACGAGCGAGGGATCGGCGTCTACGGTCTGATGGCATCCGCCTCCGGCCTGGTCATCCCGCTCACCATCTTCTTTATCGGAACGCGGCTGTGGGCACTGGGTAAGCGGTTCGGGCACATGACGCAGGTTCAATTCCTGCGTGACCGCTGGGAGTGCGGCCGCATCGGCACGTTCATCTCAGTGCTCACCGCTCTGATGCTCATTCCCTACATCATCATTGGGGTGATGGGGGGCGGCTCGACGCTCAAGGCGATCAGCGACGGCTTCGTGAGCTACGAGGTCGGCGGGGCCGTGGTTGCCGTGGTGGTGATGAGCTACGTTTTCTTCGGCGGGATGCGCGGCACGGCCTGGGTGAACACGTTCCAGACGCTGCTCTTCCTCTGCTTCGGCGCTATCGCCTTCTTCCTGATCGCGCAGAAGATCGGCGGCTTCGACGTGGCAATGCAGAAGCTGCTAGCGATGAAGCCGCCCAAGGGACCGCCGACGGCGCAGTTGCTCAGCCGCGAGCGGATCCCTATGCAGGAGTTCTTCTCCTACATGTTCATCCCGCTCAGCGCCATCATGTTCCCGCACGTAGCGATCATGTGTCTCACGGCGGAGAAGATGAGTCACTTCAAGCGGACCGTCATTTTCTACCCGATTTGCATCATGCTGATCTGGGCGCCGTCCGTCTTCCTGGGGGTGATCGCCAAGTCCCAGTTCCCTGCTCTCGGACCCGGAGAAACCAACGAGGTGATCGTGATGCTGCTCCAGCGGAGCACCGATCCGATCATCGCGGGAATCCTCGGTGCTGGGATCATGGCGTGCGTGATGGCCTCGGACAGCCAGATCCTGGCGCTCTCCACCATCTTCACAGAAGACCTCTTCGCCTACCACGGCGGGCGGCGGCGGTTTGGTGAGAAGGTGCAGGTCTGGGCTGGCCGGATCTTCGTCGTGGCGATCACCGTCTTTGCCTACGTGGTGGCCCTGAGCCTCAAGAACCAGGCAAGCATCTTCGATGTTGCCATTCGGTTCGCGTTCTCCGGCTTCGCCTCGTTGGCCCCGGTCATGCTCGCCGCGCTCTTCTGGAAGCGCAGCACCAAGTGGGGCGCGCTGGCCGCAGCTCTCTGGGTGACCGCTTCCGTGCTCTTCTTCTGGTGGCTGCAGGAGTCTACAGCCGGCATCGCCCCACGCCCCGGGCAGCCGCCGGTCGACATCTGGCCGCAGCTTGGACCGCTCGCGGGCCTGTTCCAGCGCGCGACTCGCAGCGTGGTGAACTGGGGCTTCCTCCCCGTGATGCTGCAATGCCTCGTGTCGGCCTTCCTGGTGATCGTGGTCTCTCTGCTGACCCCCGCCCCCAGCAGGGCCACCATCGACAAGTACTTCCCGGCTCGCGAGCGTCGGGGAGCCTTCACGGGCACTGACTCGGTGGCCGTGCCCGCCGGAGCTGAGTAGCGATCGGTTGGCGATTCAACTGGAATCGGACGAGTATGATAGCCCGTGGAAGGAGGCCATTGAGCGGTTCTTCGAGCCGTTCATGGCCCTCCTGTTCCCAGAGGCTCACGCGGACATCGACTGGGCGCGAGGGTACCGGTTTTCGGACCAAGAGATGGAATCGGTGGTCCTCGTGCAAGCGGGACGTGCAGCGGAAGCGACCGTAGAATAGTGGCGGAGGCAGCCGTGTCACACGCAGTCATCGCACCAACAACCACCGTTAGCGACCGGGAATGGACCCTCGACGACCTCGAGTTCCTCCCAAGGGGCGAACGATGCGAGATCCTCGATGGGGTCCTCTACATGCCACCGCTCCCCGAATGGTCGCACGGTACGTGCGCGACAAACCTCTTTCGCTTCCTGGACCGCTGGGTGAGTGACGACGGACTCGGGCATGTTCGCCAAGCCGGTGTGGGCATCTACCGCGACCGGTGGAACTACCTCGACCCTGATGTGGTCGTCTATCGCCACCACCACGTACCCGCCGAGGAAAGCCTTCCTATGGGTGCAGCACTGGCGGTGGAAGTACTTTCTCCTGCCAACCGACGGTCCAGCTACCGCCCCAAGCGGGAGGCCTTCCTGGTGGAGAGGGGAGTGCCTGAACATTGGTATGTCGATCCGGTGAAACGCACGCTGGAAGTTCTGCGCCTGGAAGTGGGCGCATACAAGCTCTGGCGGGTCTTCAGCAATGAGGAGATCGTCTCCTCACCCGAGTTTCCGGGCCTCGAGTTTCCGCTCCCCACCCTCTGGCAGCGTGCCAACTGAAGGTGGCGCACTATCGACTGGCTCATGCGCCTTCCAAGCGATCTCGCGGTAGGATTCAAGCAGCAGGTGGAGGAGTGGGAGCAGCAGACAGCCATGCGATACGTCACCAGTGTCGAGCAGATTGCCAAGCAGGAAGGGCTTCAGGAGGGGCTTCAGGAAGGGCGACAGGAAGCGTCCTTGGACGAAGCGCGGTTGACCGTGCTGGAAAACCTTGAAGCGCAGGTGGGGACCCGTTCCCGAGGATCTTAAGTCCGCCGTTGAAGCCGTCACCGGCCTCCAGCGGCTCCGCAGCTTGCGTCGAGCCGCCCTCAATGTTGCAAGTTTTGAAGCGTTCTGGAGATTGATGGATGAGTGAACCCCAACCCCCCACCGCAGACCAGGTCCAGGCGGCCCGTGAGCAACTCGATGCGCACGTTCGCGAGATCGTGAAGTGGCACTTCTCACCGGAGACCGGCAGCCCCTTCTGGCTCGATTGGGCCAAACAGGCCGGATGGAATCCCGCCACCGAAGTCAAAGGCTTCGATGACCTGACCCGCTTCCCCCACTTCCAGGACGAGTGGCTGCGTGACGAGCCGAGTGAGCGGTGGATCCCGAAGCAGTACGAAGGCCGGCCCTTCCACGTCTTCGAGACCGGCGGCACCACCGGCATGCCGAAGCAGCGCATCGGGTGGGAGGACCACAAGCGCGACTACGAAGAGTTCTCCGGCACGCTCAGCGACGAGGCCTTCCCGCGCGGTGGCAACTGGCTCATGCTTGGCCCCACCGGCCCGCGCCGGCTGCGGCTGGCCATCGAGCATCTGGCCCACTTCCGGGGCGGCTCCTGCTATCACGTTGACCTGGACCCCCGCTGGGTAAAGCGGCTCATTGCTGACAAGCAGTTCGATCAGGCTAACAAGTACAAGGAGCACTGCGTGCAGCAGGGCGCGGCCATCCTTAAGAACCGCAAGATCTCCTGCCTCTTCACCACGCCCAAGCTCCTGGAGGCACTGGACGACGTGCTTTCCAAGGACAAGCTATCGGTGCCGGACTGCGGCGTGAAGGGCGTGTTCTGCGGCGGAACCCAGATGACCCCCCAAAATGTCCGCTTCCTGGTGGAAGAGGTGCTCGACAACCGCGCCGCCTTCATCCCCACCTATGGAAACACCCTCATGGGCCTGGCCTGCAGCCGGCCGCTGCGCGCGGAGGACAACTGGAGCATCACCTACTACGCGCCCCAGCCGCGGGCCGTGCTCCGGGTCGTGAACCCGGATGACACCACACAGACGGTAGACCCTGGGGCGTGGGGGCGGGTCGAGCTGACCACCCTCACCCACGAGTTCTTCATGCCCCGCTTCCTGGAGCGGGACGAAGCGGTCCGCCGGGAGCCGTGGGGTCGCTACGCCTGGGACGGAGTGGGCGAGGTTCGGCCGTTCGGCGCGCTGGAGAAGACGACCATCGAAGGCGTCTACTGATCCCAGGGCGCGGAATGCGAGCTTGAGCGAGACGACGGGGCGGGTCCCAGTGGGGCACGCCCCGTCTCCTTATGTCGCTGCCCATTTCATCCGCGCAGCGACCGCACAAAGGCTCCCACCGGCGCCACCGAATCGCGTCCCTCGCGTCCGATGATGTTGACGATGGCGCTGCCGACCACCGCAGCGTCGCACCATTCTCCCAGTTGGCGCACGTGCTCCGGGGTGCTGACGCCAAACCCCACCGCAATTGGCTGGTCCGTCTCCGCCCGGATGCGACCCAGCAGCGCCTGGAGGGCCGGCGGAAGGTCCACCTGCACCCCGGTCACCCCGGTGCGACTGACGCAATAGACAAAGCCGCTGGCAAGCCGCGCCGCGATGCGGATGCGCTCCCCATGGCTGGTGGGTGCCAGCAGGAAGATGGTGTCCAGGCCCGCTTCCTGGGCGGTAGCCTTCCACTCCTCCGCCTCTTCAGGAGGGAGGTCGGTGATGAGCATCCCGTCCACGCCTGCGTCCACCGCTGCCCGGGCCACCCGCTCCTGGCCCGCGCGGAAGATCGGGTTGTAGTAGGTCATCAGCAGCAGCGGGATCTGCGTCTCACGGCGAAGGTCTCGCACTAGATCCAGAATCTGGTCCAGGGTGACCCCGTTCGCTAACGCCCGCTCGTTCGCGGCCTGGATGCTGGGACCGTCGGCTAGCGGGTCGGTGAACGGCACCCCCAGCTCAATCACGTCCGCTCCCGCCTGCTCCAACTCCAGGATCAAGCGACGCGTGGTTTCCATGTCGGGATCGCCCGCCATGATGTAGGCGACCAGCCCCTTCCTGCCCTCGCGGCGCATCGCCTCAAATCGCTCGCCAATTCTGCTCATCCGACCCTCCAGATCCATGAATGGGAGAGTGGGGGAACGGGAGAATGGGAGAATGGCAGCAACATTCGTCGCGCCCTCGCTCCCTCTCCCACGTCCCCGTCACGCCATCGACAACAGCCGCTGCACCTGCTCCACGTCCTTGTCTCCACGGCCGGAGAGGTTCACCACCACCACGGCATCCTGCGGCATACCGGCGGCCAGGCGACCCGCGTAGGCAACTGCGTGGGCGGACTCCAGCGCCGGAATGATCCCCTCGGTGCGGCAGAGTAGCTGGAACGCCTCCATCGCTTCGGCGTCCGTGCATGGGACGTACTCCGCGCGGCCTGCGTCCTTCAGATAGCTGTGCTCCGGCCCCACGCCCGGATAGTCGAGGCCGGCGCTGACGCTGTGCGTTTCCATCACCTGGCCCCGCTCATCCTGGAGCAGGTAGCTGCGCGCGCCGTGCAGCACGCCCAGGCTTCCCGCCACCAGCGTCGCCGCGTGCTTGCCGGCCTCCAGCCCGTGCCCTGCGGCTTCGACCCCAATCAACCGCACGCCCTTGTCACGGACAAAGGGGTAAAACATCCCGATGGCGTTGCTGCCGCCCCCCACGCACGCTACCACCGCGTCCGGCAGGCGGCCTTCCTTCTCCAGGATCTGCGCCCGCGTCTCCTTGCCGATGACTGCCTGAAAGTCGCGGACCATCATCGGGTACGGGTGCGCCCCGGCGGCGGAGCCGATGACGTAGTGGGTATCCCGGACGTTGGTGACCCAGTCCCGGAAAGCCTCGTTCATCGCGTCCTTGAGCGTCTTGCTGCCGCTCTCGACCGGGTTCACCTTGGCACCCAGGAGCCGCATTCGGAAGACATTGAGGCGCTGCCGCTCGATGTCCGCGCTCCCCATGTAGACCTCGCATTTGAAGCCGAGGAGGGCGCACGCCGTGGCTGTGGCCACCCCGTGCTGGCCGGCCCCCGTCTCCGCAATGATGCGCGGCTTGCCCATCCGTCGGGCGAGGAGGACCTGACCCAAGGCGTTGTTGATCTTGTGCGCGCCGGTGTGGTTCAGGTCCTCGCGCTTCAGGTAGATCTTTGCTCCGCCCCAGTGACGCGTCAGCCGCTCCGCGAGATAGAGCGGCGTCTCACGCCCCACGTAATCCTTCAGGTAGTAGGCAAGCTCCGCCTGGAACTCCACCTCGTCCCGCGCCTGAAGGTACTTCTCCGTGAGCTCTTCCAGCGCCGGCATCAGCGTCTCCGGCACAAACCGGCCGCCGAACTCCCCGAACCGCCCCCGCGCGTCCGGAAGCGAAACTTCTTCCATTACCGCCATCGGTTACCCCTATTACTTCTGGTCAGGCGATTACTCACCCGACGATCACCCATCCGAAGATCCGTCACCCGGCAATCTGAACTCGAAGTCGACCCGCGCGCCGCCGGCATGACGCTCCAGTTGGAGCCGGAGCCGGTCGGCCGGGAAGTAGGCCTCATCGTAGACCAGTGGCGCGCCGGCCGCATCGCGCGTGATCCGAAGCGACCGCCACCCCGCAGCACCGACGGAGCAGCCCAGCGCGGCCACCGTCTCGCCGGCCAGCAATACCGCTTCCAGGCTCTCGCTGGCGGAAAAGGGGCATCGTCCCGTGTGCGCCGTGACCGCCTGGTAGAGCGAGCCATCCGCCTGATACTGGTCGATGACCGGTGCACACGCCGTGGGGAGGTAGGAGCGCTGCAGTGCCACCGGGCAACCATCGATCTGACGCAGCCGTGTCAGGCAGGCGGTCGCAGCATTTGGCTCCAGTCCTAGCGCCTCGGCGGCTTCGGTGTTCATCACGGCGGACTCACGTTGTAGCACCTGCGTGGTAGGGCGATGCTGACGGGCGCGCATCTCCGCGCCGAAGCTCGGCAGGACGCTCTCCAGTTGCGCTCCGCAGTCAACCACAAAGCTGCCAACCCCATGCACCACTCGGACCAGCCCCTCGCGCTCCAACTGCGTCAGCGCCCGACGCACCGTGATCGCCGTGGTCCCATACTCACGCGCCACCGCTCCGATGGTTGGTAGCTGCGAGTTGGGCGCGTACCGGCCGCCGGCAATCGCCATCCGCAGCGCCTGCGCGATCTCCTGAAACCCAGCCTTATCCAGCGTCGACAGTTGCATAGAGGTGTAGAGATATATATCTCTTCTCCCTCGCCGCGTCAACCGTCTCACCGGAAACTGGAAACCCTCAGTCTCCCTGGACGGCGCGGACGAACGCTCGCACTTTGGCGTGATCCTTCCGTCCCAGCTCAGCTTCCACGCCGCTCGAAACATCCACGGCGTAAGGCTGGGTGGTACTCACGCAGACCGGAACCGTCTCGGGGCTCAGTCCGCCCGCCACGATGACCGGCTTGCCGAAGCGCTTCGCCATCAGCGCGAGGTCCCAGGGGAATCGCTTTCCCGTGCCGCCCATGACGCCCGGAACATAGGCGTCCAGCAGGACGGCGCTGGCGGTGGTGAAGCGGGGAATCGCATCCAGGTCCGCTTCGGAGCTGATGCGGAACGCCTTGATGGAGCGCACGGGGCAGGCGGCAACGGCCTCCGGAGACTCGCTCCCGTGGTACTGGATGGCGTCCAGCGGGCACTCATCCAGCAGCGGGCGCGGGTCCTGCCCCACCACCAGCCCAACGGTCGTCACGAAGGGCGGAAGCTCGCGGATGATCGCGGCGGCCTGAGCGGCGGTGATGCGCCTGGGACTCGGCGCGAAGACGAAGCCGAGGGCATCAGCGCCCGCTTCCACGGCGGCCAGCGCGTCCTCGGGGTTGGTGATGCCGCAGATCTTGACGCGTACCTTGTTTTGAGCTGCCATGATGTCCCAGTACTTTCCACGCCTTCGCCCTCTCGTCGGAGAGGGAGAGCAGTCCGATACTTGCAAGTTGAGATAGACAGGTGTTCCCTCCCTGTCCCCATTCTCCAACCCCTATCCTCCCCAAATCATGGACGCGACCCACATCCTCAACTATTTCCGTCTGGACGGCAAGGTGGCGCTGGTGACCGGCGCTAGCCGCGGCATCGGTAAGGCGATTGCCTTGGGGCTGGCGGGTGCCGGCGCGGACCTGGTGCTCGCCGGCCGCGACGAGAGCACGCTCGCCCCCGTGGTCTCGGAGATCGAGGCTCTGGGCCGGAAGGCTCTGGCGCTCCGACTGGATGTCGGACGTATTGAGGAGCACGCGGAAGCGCTTGATGCGGCTTTAGCCGAGATGGGCAGAGTCGACATTCTCGTCAACAATGCCGGCACCAACATCCGCAAGGAGAGCCTGGAATACACCCCCGAGGAGTGGGACCAGGTGATCGACACCAATCTCAAGGGCACCTTTTTCTTCACCCAGGCAGTGGCGAAGCGGATGATTGAGAATGGCGGAGGGAAGATTTTGAACATCGGGTCGATGTCCGCCTACATGGGGCTACCCACCCTTCCGGCCTACAGCTCCTCCAAGGCGGCGATCCAGCAGTTGACCCGGATGCTCGCGGTGGAGTGGGCGGACCACAACATCCAGGTCAACGCCATCGCGCCGGGGTGGATCAGCACCGAGCTGACCTCGCCGCTGAAGACGAATCCAGAGTTCCGGCCACGCTACGAATGGGTGCTGAGCCGCACGCCCGCCGGCCGCTTCGGTGACCCGGACGAGCTCGCGGGCGCGGCGGTCTTCCTCTGCAGCCCCGCCGCCGACTTCATCACCGGCCAGGTGCTGGCGGTTGACGGCGGCATCCTCGCCGGCAGCGACTGGCGTAAGGGCCGCTGACCTTGGTGATTCGAAGCGAGTGAAACCAACCGGGACCAGCCCGCGTTATGAGGTCGAGTCACCTGAAACGCTTTTCATGTCAACGCTCCAGACCTACACCCCCGAACCCACCTATTCACCCGCTTCCGGCGTCGCGCCCCCGGCGACATGGCAGCAATCACCGCCGCTGAGCAACGCGCATGGCCGCACCCTTCAGCAGGCCCTCCGAGCCGACCGGTGCCAGCGGGTGATCCAGGCCGTCAGACGTGAGCAGCGCTACCTCGGAGCCACATGGATTGCAACAATGGGCATGCTTGCCTTGGTCTGCCTACCACTGCTGGCGTTGCCATTCCGAAGAGACGAGGAGACTCTCGGGATCGCCGTGTTCCTGCTTCTCCTACTCTGCGTGCCCATCGGACTCGGTTTCATCATCGCCTTCGCTTCGGCGCACGGTCGGGCGTACGCGGAGGCCCGAGAGCTGCAGGACCGCCTTTCGGACGCCTCCGGCTGAGCGGCCGATCAGCCGACGGGCGTACCTGCCCGCCCTGGCTCCAGTGATAGAGGCGTCAAAGGCAAGAGAGCCGTGCCAGTGGCCAGGGCTGGTCCCGCCTGTCACGAGGGGAACCGTCTCCGGGACGGAGCAGCGACTGAGCGCCCGCCCTACGTACTACGGCCGCGACCGTGTCCCCTGCCGCAGGCATCCGCTCCGCCAACAGCTTGTAGGGCGGGGGCGTCCCTGCCCGCCCCGTCTTCGCTGAAGGAATTGTAAGGGACGAAGAAGCAGCGCCAGCGTCCCAAATGGGTCCCGCCTGAAAGGAGGGGAACCGTCTCGGGAACGGAGCGGCGACGGAGCGCCCGCCCTACGTTCCGTGGCCGAGACGGTGCTCGCTTTGCCGTCCGGCGTCCGACCGGTCAGTTCTTCTGGCCGAGGAACGATGCGCTGGGCGCTCCGCCCTCCTCAACTGCTTCATCAAGCGCGGGCCGTTCGGTGACGGACACGTCCGGACCCTTCGGGGCAAGCACCTGCATGTAGAACGCGTTCGGAGCGGCACCCTCGTCGGCGAGCGCGGAGGCCATGTGGGCCATCACCGGCGGGAGAGGCGTCTCCGACGGAGCGAACGGTTCGGTCATCGTCCGCTCTTCAAGGCTTGCAGATGCCAGGATCAACTCACTGTCGGCATCGAGCGGCGCTGCCTCGTTGCTGGTGATGCGACGGAACTCTCCTCTTATGAGCAGCGCCAGGCGGGTCGACGGTTGCCGTGCCAGTGCCACTGTAGGCTGATCCTCGGTTTGCAGTGACTCGCTGCTTCGTCGTGATCGACGCCCGGTCCGGGGCTGCCAGGTTGCGGCTTCCTGGTGGCTCTGGCGCTCCACAGCGGGCGATGCGATCTGGGCGAGTTGCCGCAACCCATCGGTTGGGCGCGGCACCGGGGAGCTTTCTGGCAGGCTCTGCCTCATGCTTGCTGGCCCCAGCACGATGAGCAGAGTAGCCGCTGCCATGAGGGAACCCCCCACTCCTGGGAAGTGGATCCCCGGAAAGACGGGCATCCCTCTCCTGCGAGCACCGGCGAATGCGAGGACGGGTGCCATTCGTGGGTGGAAATCGATGGTTGGCGAACCCAGTGACCGCAAGTCGCCCGAGAGCGAACGGTAATCGTCCAGGGCCGCGCTGCAGTGCGGGCAGGCTGTGAGATGGCGGTCGAGCAGGGTGCCGGGCGCGGGCGCGCTTCCGGTCAAGCCGGCGTGGGAGAGCGGGCCGTCCAGCAAGTGGCAAAGAAGCGAAGTGCGAACCATCACCGCCTGCCTTCCGGGTTGAGCCTTCGCCGCAGTTGCCGCAGGCCGCCGGCCATTCGTCCGATGACCGTGGAAACCGGAACGTCAAGCGCCTCCGCGATCTGCGCATAGGTGCAGCCGGACACATAGTGCATCACCAGCGGCACGCGATGCAGGTCGGAGAGGTCCCGCAGCGCCCGCTCCATCTCGCGCCGCCGTTCCGCTGCCAGTGCCAGCGACTCCGGCAGCGGGCTGAGGTCCAGAATCAGCTCCGCGTCCCCCGGTGCCAGGGGCTCGGACCGGCGCACCCTCGCCCGCCGGTGCCAGTCATGGCAGAGGTTCCGCGCCACCCGCATGAGCCAGGGTGACCAGGCAGTCCCGCTCCGCAGCCGCGCTATCTGCTGCCATGCCCGCACAAAGACCTCCTGGGCGGCGTCCTCCGCCTCGTCCCGGTGCCTGAGGCGCGCGTAGACATAGGCGAAGACCACGCCCCGGTGCCGCTCCACCAGCGTCGCGAAGGCCGCCTCATCGCCGGCGCGCGCGGCGCTGACGAGGCGCTCGTCCGGCGTGTCCGGCGCGTTCGATGGCGTGAGGGCAATCACGCGGTTGGGGGTGGTCGCCTGGGGGAAGGTGAGTGAAGCAGTGGTCACGGGAGGATCCTTGCCCGTCCAGTGGCGCGGGGGATGCGCCGTCAGGAGAAGGCGAGAGGGCTCTGTGGCTGATGCCGGGCGAATGCACTCCCGGGAGTACCGTCAAGTGCTACCGCCAGCTCAGCCACCGATGGGGCTGTTTCCTCTCTGTCAGACGCGCCCTATGCGCGGGACCAAACTGCACCTCAACATCTCAACAGCGTCGCCGCCGAGTTGTTCGAATTCCGCGCGTCCCAGGTGCAAACCGTTGCAACCCTGGTGCAGTTTCAGCGCTGTTCCCCGCGATAGTATCGAGGGGAGTGTTGTCTGAACGGAGGACTGACTTGATCTTTCACATCGCCAACGTGGCGGACTGGGTTGCGGCGATGGCTGCGGGTGCCTACAGCGCTCGCTCCCTTGCGTCCGAGGGCTTCATCCACTGCTGCCGCGAAGTGCAGTTGGCAGGGGTGGCTGACCGCTACTTCCGTGGTGCCACCCACCTCGTCTTGCTTCGGATCGACCCCGGCCAACTGGAAGCCGCGCTGGTCGACGAGTACTCGCCGGCGGGTCAGGACGCGTTCCCGCACATCTACGGACCGATCAACTTAGCGGCGGTGCTTGACGTCACGCCGTTCGATCCGTCCGCAGCCTAACGGCATGACCATCGGCCCCTGCGGAGGGCTACTTGGGTTTGCGGCCAGGCCAGCGGCTCCATTCCAGCCCGGGACGGTCCGTACGGAACTGGACCAGGCGGGTGTTCTCCACCTCGGTCACGTAGACCGTGCGGCCATCCGGTCCACCGAAGCAGAGATTGCTCGGGCGCGGCCCAAGGACGGCGATCTCGCGCACGACTTCGCCTTTGGGGGAGACGATAGCCACAACGCCCTTGCCGTAGCGCGTGACGTAGAGGTTGCCGTCCACATCCACGCGCATCCCATCGAAGCCGTGGTCGGGGAACTTGATCAGTAGCCGCTTGTTCGTCAGCGTGCCGCCGGGCTGGATGTCGAAGGCCCAGATGTTCCGCTGGTTGCTCTCGTTGACGTAGAGCGTCTTGCCGTCCGGGCTGACATCAATGCCGTTGGTCGTTCCCATCTCCTGGGCCACGCGGGTGACCTTGCCCTTGCGGCTCACATGCCAGAGCTGGCCGGAGTTGCCCTTCCAGTTCGGGTCGCTGGCGTAGAGGTCCCCATCCGCAGTGATCGCCAGGTCGTTCGGCTGGCTCATCGCTGGCTCGTGGGCGAAGACGCTCACCTTGCGGGTCTTAGGGTCGATGCGCAGGACGTTGTGCTGCGCGTAGTCCGCCACGTACATTCGGCCCTGGCGGTCGAAGCGGATGCCATTGCCGATGCTGCCCTTGGGAAGCTCCACCCACACCTCGCTCTTGCCGTCCGGCGTGGTGCGACCGATGGTGCCCTGCCGCGCGTAGTTGACCGCGTAGACGTTGCCGTTCCGGTCGACCGCCGGCCCTTCGATACCCGCCGTGAAGGCACCCTTGGGCGTCAGGGCCGTGGAGGTCCAGAGCCGCTCGTCCGCGCTCTCCGCCTGCGTGACGAGGGTGATCAATGCGCCGCAAACCATGAGTCCAAAGAGCCAGTTCATCAGGAGCCTCCGCCCGCACGTTAGGCCCCGGAAGAACTCTCTCCTTCACGGAAGCCGCCGCGCACGGAACGATTGGGATCGGCGGAGAGCGGCGGCAGATGCTCCAGGTTCATCGCGTCGCCGAAGGGGAGCGGCTCCGCCAGAGGGAAATCGGCCGCCAGCCGGGGAGTCGCGGCGAGGGTGGCGGTGGACTCGACCAGCCTGACCGCCTCCTTTACAGCTTCCGCCGCGCTCATCACCCGATGCCAGCGCTCGGCAAGCTCCGGCTGTGCCGCCGGATCGAGCTTGCGGAACATCGCGACCACCTGATCAGGAGTGCTGCCCGGAACCGCGATGCGTGCGCGGCTCTCGGCGGCGGTTGCGGCGCGGCGGAACTCCACATAGGCGTCGAGGACGGCGGTGAGGGCGCGGAGTTCCTCGCCGTTCTCGCAGATCTCGGTCAGCTCCTCGGTGCGGAGGAGGGTGTAGAGGCCCCGCGCAACCCGGCTGGCAGGGAGGAGCGCCTCGACCGAAGGCTGTGGGAGGTCGGCGACCTCATTCTCCGGATCGGCCACCAGGTAGCGGATCAGCCGCCGCATCGTACCTCGGTCAGGCAGCCCCAGGTAGGTCTGGCGGACATCGGTGCAGGCGGTATCGAGCGCCTGGCGGAGCCGGTCACCATCGAAAAAATGTACCTGGATCTGGTAACCGGCCCCTGCCTGGATCAGCGCATCCTGCTCCTTGGTCGGAATGATGCGGTTGGTGCAGAAGATGAACCGCTTGACCGGCCGCCGGGTATCGAGCGCGCGTTCCCAATCGCGGCGGTAGCGGGTCTTCCACTGGCGCTGCAATGAGAAGACCACCCAGGCATCCTTCTCTTCGCAGAAGTAGGAGATGCCGTCCCGGCCCGCGTCCACCAGTGAGAGGTCGCGACCGTTCAGCCCGGTGTATCCCGTGCACGCCAGCAGGTCGAGGACGAGTTGCTGGAACTCGGCGTGCTCCGTGAGCGTGAGGAGCTTGTAGTGGGTTTGATGATACATGCGGTTGCCGGTAAAGGAGGGCGACAAGTGGACTGATGCAGCCGCATCCGAGAGAGGCTGCCCGCGCC
Source organism: Actinomycetes bacterium (assembly GCA_031426395.1). Classification (GTDB taxonomy): domain Bacteria; phylum Armatimonadota; class SYMT01; order SYMT01; family SYMT01; genus JANPLG01. The sequence goes on along the minus strand of JANPLG010000058.1, from coordinate 235 downwards.
AATAATCGTTGAAACTACGGACTGTTGAATGCGGAACTCGGAGTGCGGAATGCAGAATGGGGTGCGAGTTGGCTGATGCCGGTAGGGGTTTCGGTGGGGTGTGATTACGTGGTACGGTAGCCGCATCATGGACGTACTGGGCTCCGGTGCGATTCACTTCCGGTAACTGCGCGCGGCGTCCCTTCGGGCGCCGCCCCCATCCGGAGGACGTCCATGAACCCCGAAGAGCGACAAC